>CANQVH010000014.1 GCA_947627245.1 uncultured Lachnospiraceae bacterium
GGCGACGGCAAGAACGTCCGCGACTGGCTGTACGTGGAGGATCACGCGAAGGGCATCGACATGGTGCAGGAGAAGGGTCGTCTGTTTGAGACATACAACATCGGCGGACACAATGAGAAACAGAATATTCAGATCATACATATCATTCTGGATACGCTGCAGGAGATGCTGCCGCAGGACGATCCGCGAAGGACTTTGGTGAGCGAGAAGCTGATCACTTATGTGACGGACCGCAAGGGGCATGACCGCCGATATGCGATCGCGCCGGACAAGATTCGCGCTGAGGTCGGCTGGGAGCCGGAGACGATGTTCGAAGAAGGGATCCGCAAGACGATCCGCTGGTTTTTTGAGAACGAGGAGTGGATGAAGAACGTGACGAGCGGGGATTACCAGAAGTATTACGAAGAAATGTATCAGAATTAAAATTTTTCCAAAAATAAAAATTTTCCGAAGAGATCTGTGCTGAGGGAAATGGCAGGAATATTTGAGGAAGCTCGAAGCGAAAGGAACAGGAAACCATGAAAGGTATCATACTTGCCGGCGGAGCCGGTACGAGGCTTTATCCATTGACGAAGGCGGTGTCCAAACAGATCCTTCCGGTTTACGACAAGCCGATGATCTACTATCCGCTGTCGACGCTGATGCTGGCGGGCATCCGCGAGATCCTGATCATCTCGACTCCGCGGGATCTGCCTGTGTTCCGCGAGCTTCTGGGAACCGGGGAACAACTGGGCCTGAAACTGTCCTACGCGGTGCAGGAATCTCCGCGCGGGCTGGCGGACGCTTTTCTGATCGGCGAGGAATTTATCGGGAGCGACCGTGTGGCGCTCGTGCTCGGAGACAATATTTTTTACGGGCAGAGCTTCTCGAAGCTGCTTCTGAATGTTGCCTCAAGGGAAGAGGGCGCGACGATCTTTGGCTATTACGTGCGTGACCCGCGGGAGTACGGCGTCGTCGAGTTCGACGAGGAAGGAAAGGCTATCTCCATCGAGGAGAAGCCGGAGCACCCGAAGTCCAATTACGCGGTGCCGGGGTTATATTTCTATGACAATGAGGTTGTGAAGATCGCAAAAAATGTCAGGCCTTCGGCGCGCGGGGAGATCGAGATCACGAGTGTGAACAATGAATATCTGCGCCGCGGCCAGCTCCGTGTAGAGACGATGGGACGCGGGTTCGCGTGGCTCGATACGGGCAGTCATGATTCTCTGCTGGACGCGTCCGATTTCGTGGCGGCGTTCCAGAAGCGTCAGGGACTTTATATTTCCTGCATCGAGGAGATTGCGTATAAGAGAGGATTTATTGACAGGGATCAACTGATTGCGCTGGCGCAGCCGCTTTTGAAGACGGCATACGGGAAGTATATGCTTGAGGTCGCGGAAGGGCTTTGATTATAATCAGGCCGCGCTGCAGATTCGGGGCACGTAAAGGAGCTCAGGAAAGGATGCCTTTGTCTGAGGTGCTAAGAGCTGGAGCGATTGCCGGAACGACTCCGGGCAGATAGAGCAGGGGTATAAAGGCAGAGCCGGTGAAAAGCTGCGGATGAAGGACAGGATTCGATAAGTAAGGAAAGGAATCAAAAAAATGGGAAAGATAACGGTTGAGACGTGCGGGATTGAGGGCCTGAAGGTTATCACTCCGGCGGTATTCGGGGACGATCGCGGTTATTTTATGGAGACCTACAATTACAACGATTTCAAAGAGGCCGGGATCGACCAGATCTTCGTGCAGGACAATCAGTCCGCATCCCGGAAGGGTGTGCTGCGCGGCATGCATTTTCAGATCAATTACCCGCAGGATAAGCTTGTGCGTGTGATCTCCGGAGAGGTGTTTGATGTCGTCGTGGATCTGCGCGAGGGTTCAAAGACCTACGGACAGTGGCATGGCGTGCGTCTTTCCGCAGAGAACAAAAAGCAGTTCTTCATTCCGAAGAACTTCGCGCACGGATTCCTTGTGCTTTCCGACTATGCGGAGTTCGCATACAAATGCACGGACTTTTATCATCCGAACGATGAGGGCGGCATTCGCTACGACGATCCGGATATCGGAATTGAATGGCCGATTCCGAAGGAGATGGAGCCGATCATGTCTGAGAAGGACACGAAATGGGGCGGACTGCGCGCCTATATGCAGGAGCGCGGCATACATCAGTAAGAATCTTGACATGGTAGCTGACTCACAGGAGTTTTGTGTATGAAGAAGGAAAATTCATTGCCGGCGCAGATCTATCAGAGCCGGAGAATGATCTATAAATTGGCAAAGAATGACTTCCGGAAGAAGTTCGCGGGCTCGTACCTCGGGATCGTCTGGGCGTTCATTCAGCCGGTCGTGACGGTGCTGGTGTACTGGTTCGTGTTTCAGGTGGGATTTCGGGCGGATCAGGGCGTACTTCCGGTGCCGTTTGTGCTGTATCTGGTGGCGGGCATCGTCCCGTGGTTCTTTTTTCAGGACGCGCTGAACGGGGGCACGAACGCGCTCATTGAGTACAGCTATCTGGTGAAGAAGGTGGTGTTCAATATCAGCGTTCTTCCGATCGTGAAGCTGATCTCGGCGCTGTTTGTCCACCTGTTTTTTGTGTGTTTTATCGCGCTTTTGTACTGCTTCTACGGACATTTCCCGGATCTGTACTACCTCCAACTGTTTTATTATACGGGGGGACTTTTCCTGCTGACGCTCGGACTTTGCTATGCGACGGGCGCGGTGGTCGTGTTTTTCCGCGATCTCTCCCAGATCATCGGCATCGGACTGCAGGTCGGCATCTGGCTGACGCCGATCATGTGGATTGCCGACAGTATGCTGGCGGAGCATCCGGTCATCCTGAAGATCCTTAAGCTGAATCCGGTTTACTATATCGTCGCAGGCTACCGCGACGCGTTCATTTACAAGCATTGGTTCTGGGAGCGTCCGCTGTGGACGCTGTACTTCTGGGCCTTCACGGTCGGCGCGTTCCTGTTCGGGACATGGGTGTTCCGGCGGCTGAAGGTGCATTTTGCGGATGTGCTGTAAGACCGCATTCGGCTCCTGCGGCGTCCAGTTGCTCACTAAATACGAAAAAGGAATCGCATATGAAAAACGACATCGCGATCCATGTGGATCACCTCTCAAAACTGTATAAGCTCTACGACAAGCCGTCCGATCGTCTGAAGGAGAGCTTGGGGCTGACGAGAAAAAAATGCTACCGGGAGCACTATGCGCTCACGGACGTCAGCTTTGACATCGGCAAGGGAGAGACGGTCGGCATCATCGGGACGAATGGGGCGGGCAAGTCGACGATCCTCAAGATCATCACGGGCGTGCTGAACCCGACGCAGGGCGAGGTGACGGTCGACGGGCGCATTTCCGCGCTGCTCGAGCTGGGCGCGGGCTTCAATATGGAGTACACCGGGATCGAGAATATCTATCTGAACGGGACCATGATGGGCTTTTCGGAGGAGGAGATCGACGCGAGGCTGGAGAGCATTCTGGCCTTTGCCGATATCGGAGACTTCGTCTATCAGCCGGTCAAAATGTATTCGAGCGGCATGTTCGTGCGGCTGGCGTTTGCGGTCGCGATCAACATCGATCCGGAGATATTGATCGTCGACGAAGCGCTTTCGGTCGGCGATGTGTTTTTTCAGGCGAAGTGCTATCGCAAATTTGAGGAGTTCAAACAGCAGGGGAAGACGATCCTTTTCGTCACGCACGATCTGACCAGTATCAGCAAGTACTGCGACCGCGTGATTCTGCTGGATCATGGAAAAGTGATGGGCTACGGTTCTCCGAAGGAGACGGTAGATCTCTACAAACGGCTTCTGGTCGGTCAGGGACCGGACGGGGAGGAAGGGCCGAAGGGGACGCAGGCCTATACGAAGAAACAGGGCTGGATCGCGCCGTATGAGATGAACCCGAACGCGCTCGAATACGGGGACAAGCGGGCGGAGCTGCTCGGTTTCATGCTGCTGGATGCGGACGGGCTTCCGACAAACACGGTCGACAAGGGCTCGTATTTCACGATGAAGCTGCGCGCGCGGTACAATGAGGATATTGACGATCCGATTTTTGCCTACACGATCAAGGATATGCGGGGGACGGAGATCACCGGAACGAACACGATGTATGAAAAGATCACGGTACAGCCCCGCAAGGCGGGCGAGACCGACGTGGTGACCTTCACGCAGAAGGCCGATCTGCAGGGCGGCGAGTATTTGATCTCGTTCGGGCTGACCGGGTATCGGGACGGCGATTTTGTGGTGTATCACCGCCTGTACGACGCTTGCAGTCTTGTCGTGGTGTCGACAAAGAATACGGTCGGATTTTATGATATGAATTCTGAGGTCACGGTAGAACGGGAAGACGGGGACAGAACGGATGGATAAGAGGCAGGAATACAACAAAGCCGGGGCGCAGGGGGATGCGCACGGAGACAGTCCGAAAGAGGCGCATATGGAAAAGATCGGACAGGTGACGCTTGACTATACGTATTATCCGGGCGAGGATCAGTACAGCGACGGCGGCATCGAGGACGAAATGCTCCGGATCGCAATGGAATGCAAAGAGGACGAATTTGAGGACGTGATCGTCCGCAGCAAAAGCTGGCCGGTCCTGTATCATTTCTCCCATGTCCGGCAGAACATCATCGACTGGCTTCCGATGACCGGGCAGGAGAGCGTGCTTGAGATCGGAGCGGGACCCGGGGCGATCACCGGGGCGCTCGTGAAAAAGGCACGGCAGGTGACTTGTATCGATCTGTCGAGGAAGCGCAGCCTGATCAACGCGTACCGCCATCGGGACTGCGGGAATCTGCGCCTTCTGGTGGGAAATTTTCAGGATATCGAGCGCAGCCTTGAGGAGCGGTTCGATCTGATTACGCTGATCGGCGTGTTTGAATACGCGCAGTATTCTATACAGGCGGAGGATCCGTTCGTGGAATATCTGCGGCGGATCCGGCGGCATCTGAAGCAGGGCGGACGGCTGGTGATCGCGATCGAAAACCGGCTGGGGCTGAAATACTGGGCCGGGGCGACCGAGGACCATACGGGCGTTTATTTTGAAGGGCTGGAGGGCTATCCGACGACGGATTATGTCCGCACCTTCTCGAAACCGGAGCTCGAGGCCGTCTTGCGGCAGGCGGGCTTTGAAAACGATACATTTTATTATCCGTATCCGGACTATAAGCTTTCGGAGAAGCTGTATTCCGACGCGTATCTCCCGAAGCGGGGAGAGCTGAACCACAATCGGCAGAATCTGGACCGGGAGCGCATACAGGTATTCAGCGAGGAGCGGGTCTATGATTCACTGACGGGAAGCGGGCTTTTCCCGCAATTCTCCAATTCGTTTTTTGCGGTCTGCAAGGCCGCGGATGACGGGATGACGTTGCCGGTGGATCCGAGGCCGGATGTTTCGGCGGCGGATTCTCAGGTACTGTTTACCAAGTATTCGAACGAGCGGGATCGGAGGTTCCGGATCCGCACGGACATTCTGGAAGAGAACGGCGCGCGCCTCATCTGCAAGACGGCGCAGGGGCCGGAGGCCGCAGCCCACATCGCGCATATCTATGATTCCTATCTGGCGCTGAAGAAGGATCTGGCGGGCACGTCCCTGTCTGTGAACGAGTGCGTGCCGGAGACAGGCCGCATTGCACAGGGAGAGACGCGCGGCGAGGAAATGCCTGACATTCAGGCCGCCGATGTGGAGCATCAGGCAGCTTTCCGCCCGGAAAAGCTGAGCTTTCCGTGGCTGTCCGGGCGGACGCTCGAGGAAGAGCTGGACGGGCTTTTGCAGAGCCACAGGCTCGGGGAAGTGAAGGAGAAGATCCGCGATTATTTGGCGCTGTTTTCGGATTGCGATACGGAGTTTGTGCCGACGCCGGAGTTTGCGGAGGTGTTCGGGAACGTCTCGTTCGCGCGCCCGCAGAAGAGCCGGGCCGTCTCCGATATTGACATGATCTTTTCAAATGTCATCGAGACGGAGAACGGCCGGGAGCTGATCGACTACGAGTGGACGTTTGACTTTCCGGTTCCGCTCCGATTCCTGCACTACCGCTGTCTGCATTATTATGCGCAGGGAAACGCGGCCCGCGCGGGCGGGGAGCTTGACGAGCGGCGGCTCATGGAGGAATTTGACATTACCGGGGACGAGCAGCGGCAGTTCGCGGCGATGGAGCGGAGTTTTCAGAAATATATTCTGGGCGGGTACCGCCCGATCTGGAAACTGTATGACGATATCTCGGACGGGGTGATCGAGATCGCCCCGCTTGTGGCGAAGGAAAGCCTGCGCAAAAAACACTGCCCGGCGTCGGTATGGTTCGATACGGGAAACGGCTTTTCGGAAGAGGGGCGCAGGGAATATCCGCTCGCGCGGACAGAAGGTACGACGCTTGAGATCGAGCTTCCGGAGGGCACGAAGGCGCTGCGGTTAAAACCGTACAGCGGAAGGTGCCTCGTGCGGCTGAAGGCGGTCGGACAGGAGGAGCGCACGCTTGCGTGGACGTCCAACGGTTCGCCTGCGGACAACGGAGATCTGATCTTTGACACGGACGATCCGCAGATCGAGATCGAGACGCAGGGGGACGCGCCGGTACAGATCTCGTTCGGTGTCGAGCCGCTTACGGGCTTTGCGCGCGAGCTGATCCTGAATCAGCACGGACGGATCCGCTGGATGGAGCAGACAAAGGCGTGGAGACTATACCGGAAGCTGAGGGGTTCAAAGCAGATATGAAACGATTTAACAGGGAGCGGGTCCGTTTCCATCTGAAAGAACCGAATACGCTTGTGATTCAGGGCTGGTTCGAGGACGATGCGGCGGGCGCGGAGCAGTTCGAGGCGCGGATGGCGGGAAGAAAGCTTCCGCTGACCGTTCGTGTGCAGCGGGGCGTCGAGGTCACGAAAAAATATCTCCGTTACAAGACGAATGTGATGACGGAATATTTCGTGATGGTCGAGCTGCCGGGTTTTCGGGAAAATGCAGCCAAAGACGCTGCCGGCCGGACCGGGCAGGCGTCTTCCGGAGAAGGACGGGACGCGCGAGCGGGAATGCTTGAGGTATATCACACGGGCGAAACCGGCCGTTCTTGTATCTACCGCGCTTTCGGACATACGCTGGAAAAGCTTTCTCACCGCATGGAGTCATGGGTGGAGAAGCTGGACGAGCTTTCGGACGGCAGATACCGGCTGCGCGGGTGGTATATCGGCTGCGATCACGCGCAGATGGCGCTTCTGGATGCCGACGGACATGTGATCGAGACGGAACGCACGCAGGCGGAGCGCATCGATATTCTTGGGGAATTTCCGGAGGCGGAGCTTGCGGACACGCACGGATTTGAGCTTGTGTTTGCAAAGCCCGGGGACAATTTCCTGCGCCTCGCGATCAAGGGAGAGGGGAAGAAAGCTCTCTATCCGATCAACTGCAGCAAGATGCTCTCCGGCAGGGAGGGATTCGCGAATCTGTGCCGGAAGAGCTGGCGGTATCTGAGGCGGAAAGGCTTCCGCCAGTTCACGAAGCGGGTGTCGGATCAGGTGCTCGGCATCGACAGTATCAGCTACGACAGATGGCGCAGAAAATACGGCGTGACCGCGCAGGAGCTGCAGCGTCAGCGGAATCAGCATCTCGGCTGCGAGCCGAAGATCAGCATTCTGGTGCCGGTGTACCGCACGCCGGAAAAATATCTGAGAGAGATGATCGCGTCCGTGAAGGCGCAGACCTATAAAAACTGGGAGCTGGTTCTCTCGGACGGCAGCGGGGAGGATTCTCCCGTTGCAGATTTGCTTGCGCGCTATGCCCGGGAGGACAAACGGATTCGTGTGCTGAACCACGGACGGAAGCTGCGCATCGCCGAGAATACGAACGAGGCGATCAGGGCGGCGGCCGGGGAATACCTGCTGTTCGGGGATCACGACGATCTGCTGGCGCCGGACGCCCTGTTCGCTTGCGTGAAGCGGATCAACGACGCGCCGCAGACGGAGCTGATCTACTCGGACGAGGACAAGGTCGACGCGGGCGGACGGCATTTTTTCCAGCCGCATTTCAAGCCGGACTACAGCCCGGATCTGCTGTGCAGCATGAATTATTTCTGCCATCTGGTGATGGTGAAGCGCAGTCTGCAGGAGCGTGTGGGTTTTTTGGACGCCGCGTTTGACGGAGCGCAGGATTACGACTATGTGCTGCGCTGCACGGAGCAGACGACGCCGGAACGGATCGCGCATATCCCGCAGATCCTTTATCACTGGCGCGCACACGGAGGATCGACTTCCGAGAATCCGGAGAGCAAGCGGTATGCCTTCGAGGCGGGGGCGCGCGCGATCCAGGCGCACTATGACAGGCTCGGGATTCCGGCGAAGGTCACAGAAGGGGAATACGCCGGGCTTTATCACTCGGACTATGAAATCGTGGGCGAGCCGCTGATCTCGATCCTGATCCCGAATAAAGACCACATCGCGGATCTGCGCAAATGCATCGGCGCGATCGAGCAGAAATCGGACTATCGCAATTTCGAGTACGTTGTGATTGAGAACAACAGTCAGGAACCGAAGACCTTCGAGGAATACGAGGCGCTGATGCGCGAGAATCCGAAGGTGAGAGTCGTGCGCTACGAAGGAAGTTTTAATTTTTCCGACATCAACAATTTCGGCGCGGCGCACGCGAAGGGCGAGTATTTCCTTCTGCTCAACAACGACACGGAGATTATCCGCCCGGACTGCCTGCTGCAGTTGCTCGGCTACTGTCAGCGGCCGGACGTCGGGATCGTCGGCGCGAGGCTCTACTACGAGGATGATATTATCCAGCACGCGGGCGTTGTGCTCGGTTTCGGCGGGATCGCCGGTCATACGTTTATCGGACAGAGACGCACGGACAACGGCTACTTTTCGAGGATCATCTGCGCTCAGAATTACAGTGCCGTGACCGCGGCCTGCATGATGGTGCGGGCGTCGGTTTACCGCGAGGTCGGGGGCATGTCCGTCGATCTTCCCGTGGCGTTCAACGATATCGATTTTTGCATGAAGGTGCGCAGGGCGGGGTATCTGATCGTGTATAACCCGCGCGCCGAGCTTTATCATTATGAGTCGAAGTCGAGAGGGCTTGAGAATACGCAGGAGAAGATCGAGCGATTCAATCAGGAGATGGCGCGCTTCCTCGACCGCTGGGGCGAGGAAGTGAAGGCCGGAGATCCGTACTACAATCCGAATCTGACGCTGGATAAGGCAGATTTTTCCCTGAAGGTGTGAGGACAGCCGCCAGATGGTAAGTGTGTTTTCAGGAACGGAGGAGCCCGGCAAGAATGCCGAGAGGCAAGGTCGTCCCGGCAGGATAGGAAATGCGCAGGAGGACAGATGATATGAAGAAGGCAAGGCAGCTCTGGCTGTCGTTAAACGGAAAAATCGACCGGATCTGGGAGGATTCCGGGCAGGAGCGGGAAACGGCCCGCTGTAAGGACGGCTCTCGCGCGGCCCGGCTGAAGGCGTTTCTGAGACAGTATCGCTGGGAGTTATTATTCGTGCTTGCGATGGGCGGCCTGCTGTTTGTGCTCTCATGGATTCTGCCGTTCGATCAGGGGCCGGACGAGAAGCTGCGCTATCTTATACCGGATTACATTTACCGCCACGGGACACTGCCGGTCGGCTCGGATCCGGAGATACGCAGCAAGACATGGGGATTTTCCTATGGTTTTCATCCGATCCTGCCGTACATATTCGGCGGTTATCTGATGCGTCTGGTGAGCCTGTTCAGCAAATCGCAGAAAGCGCTTTTGATGGCGGCGCGCTCGATCAACATACTGATCGGGATGGGTTTTTACTGGTATGTGGCGCGGATCGCGAAGCGGTTGTTCCAAAGCAAACTGTTCCGCGGGTTCTTCGTTGCGCTTCTGGCGTTGCTCCCGCAGCTTCTGTATCTGTTTGTCTATGTAAACACGGACGCGATCGCCGTGTTTTCCGGGGCGATGCTGATCTGGTGCTGGCTGGACGGGATGGACCGCCGCTGGGACCGGGGCTCGTGCACAAGGCTCGCGGTGGGCGTTTCGATCTGCGCGCTGTCTTATTTTAACGCGTATGGGTACGCGCTGTTTTCGATCGTTCTGTTCGTCGGTTCTCTGATCGGATTTTATGCGCACAAGGGAGCGGGCTTTTGCGCGCGCGTGATCCTGAAGCGCGGCGTTTATGTGACGGTGCTGGTGCTGATCCTTGCAGGCTGGTGGTTCGCGCGCAGCGCGGTGCTCTATGACGGAGATATCCTCGGGATGGAGGCGTCCGACCAGTGCGCGGAGCAGTATGCGAAGGAGGAGTTCAAGCCCTCCGTCCGTCAGTCGCTTGCCGAGCAGGGCGTGCCGCTTTCGCAGATGCTGAGGGCGGACAACGGGGGCATGGAGTGGGTTCGCTCGACCTACCGCAGTACCATTGGACTGTTCGGATACGCCAAATATCTGCTCGGTCTGGACATTTATGAGATCCATCTGAAGCTTTTCGCGATGGGAATGATCGGGCTGGCGCTGTTGTTTTTGCTGTCGGCTGCGTACTATCCCGTGGGCGCGGCGGCGCGGTTCTTGGAGCGATCCGGACGAAAGATTCCACTGCCGAAAAAGCCGTGGGAAGGACTGGAGGGCTCGCGCGATACGCAGGGGGAACCGGTGTCGGCGGTAAATTTCTGCCTATTGCAGATTTCTTTTGTTTGCTGTATTATTATTCCTGTGATATTGTCGGTGTATTACTCTTATACGAGTGATTTTCAGGCGCAGGGGCGTTACATCATGCCGATGGTCGTCCCGCTGGCCTACTATATCACGGTCGGGATCAGAAGATTCCTGACGTTGTTTTTCCGAAAATGGATGATTTTTGTACTGATGATACCGCTGTATTACGCAGTGCTCCATGTGTTTCTCTCAGCGTTTGTCTGCGTCTATGTGCCGACTTTTGTGGAGTCGCTTTCCGCATGGTCGCAGATACGGTTCCCGTGGTTCGTCGACAGCAGTATGCTGAACCGCCTGCTGTATCTTCTGATTCCGGGGTAAAGGCCGTCGGCGCAGGGCCGGATCTGTTTTGAGAGGCAATGGAGGACAGTTTCAAGGAGCGAAAAATGGACAGAAAGAGGATAGATTTCAACAGGGCGCCGTTTATCGGAACCGAGATGGAGTACATGAGACAGGCGATCGACAACGCAAAGCTTTGCGGGGACGGGCCGTTTACCAGAAAGTGCTCCGAGCTGATGAAGGAAAAATTCCGGGTGGAGAACGTACTGCTGACGACCTCCTGCACGCATGCGCTTGAGATGGCCGCGTACCTGTGCGATCTTCAGCCGGGGGACGAGGTCATTATGCCGTCCTACACGTTTGTCTCGACGGCGGACGCGTTCGTGCTTCAGGGGGCGAAGATCGTGTTTGTCGACATTCGCCCGGACACGCTGAATATCGACGAGACGAAGATCGAGGCGGCGATCACGGACCGCACGCGGGTGATCGTGCCGGTGCACTATGCGGGCGTGGCCTGCGAGATGGATACGATCATGGAGATCGCCGGAAAATATCACCTGAAGGTTGTGGAGGATGCGGCGCAGGGCGTGAACGCATACTATAAGGGCAGGGCGCTCGGGACGATCGGGGATTTCGGCTGCTACAGCTTCCATGAGACCAAGAACTACACGATGGGCGAGGGCGGCGCGCTGTTGTTCAACGATTCCTCTTATCTGGAGCGCGCGGAGGTTCTGCGCGAGAAGGGAACCGACCGCAGCAAATTTTTCCGCGGACAGATCGACAAGTACACATGGGTGAATTATGGGTCCTCTTATCTGCCGAGCGATTTGAACGCGGCGTATCTGTACGCGCAGCTTTCGCAGATGGAGAAGATCAACGACAAGCGCCGGCAGATCTTCGACCTTTATCACGAGCGGCTGGCGGTGCTGGAGGAGCGCGGGGCGATCGAACGGCCGACGGTGCCGGCGGAGGCGACGCCGAATGCGCACATGTATTATATAAAGGTGAAGGATTTGAAGGTCCGCACGGATCTGATACAATATATGAAGCAAAAAGGCGTTCAATGCGTGTTCCATTACATTCCGCTGCACAGCTCTCCGGCCGGTCAGAAGTACGGGACCTTCTTTGGCGAGGATGTCTGCACGACGAGGGAGAGCGAGCGGCTGATGCGGCTGCCGATGTACTACAGCCTGTCATTGGAGGACGCGGCTTATGTGGCCGATTGTCTGCTGGAGTATAAAGGATATTAACCGGTATGAGAAAGCTTACTTTGTATAACATCCAAAAGGGCCTCAGATATCTGAGGCATTTTGGTTTTAAAGAGTTCATGATCCGCCTGCGCGACCGCATGGAGCCGGAGGAGGTGCCCTATGGTCCGTGGTACGAGAAGCACCGCGCCACGCAGGAGCAGTTGGACCGGCAGCGTATGCGCAGATGGAAGGAGCCGGTGACCTTCAGCATTGCGGTTCCGGCATACCGGACTCCGCAGGAATATCTGCGCGCGATGATCGCGTCGGTGCAGGCGCAGACATACCCGCACTGGGAGCTGTGTATCGCGGACGGCAGCCCGGAGGACGGCGCGCTGAGAGAAGCGCTTGAAACATACGCGAGAGACGACGCGCGCATCAAGGTGAGTTATCTGAAGCAAAATGAGGGGATTGCCGGCAACACGAACGCGGCGTTTGCGATGGCGGCCGGGGAATATATCGGGCTGCTGGATCATGACGATCTGCTTGCGCCGGACGCCTTGTATGAGGCCGCCTGCGTGATCGAGGAGGCCAAAAGCCGCGGCGGCGCAGGTCCCGAGCTGATCTATACGGACGAGGACAAGGTATCCGGAGACGGCAAGGAGCATTTTCAGCCGAATCTGAAGCCGGATTTCAGTCCGGATCTTTTGCGGTCCAACAATTACATCTGTCACTTTCTGATCGTGTCCCGAAGACTTCTCGACCGGGTGGGCGGCATCGACAGCGGCTACGACGGGGCTCAGGATTATGATTTCATCCTGCGCTGCACGGAGCAGGCGCAGGGAATCTGCCATATTCCGCGCATTCTCTACCATTGGCGCACGCACGCGCAGTCGACCGCGGACAATCCGATCAGCAAGCAGTATGCGTACGAGGCCGGCCGGCGCGCGATCGAAGCGCATCTTGCGCGGTGCGGACTGTCCGGAACCGTCGCCTGCAAGAAAGATTTCGGTTTTTACCGGGTACACTATACCGTGAGCGGAAATCCGACGGTCTCAATCATCATTCCGAACAAGGACGAGAAGGAGACGCTGCGGACGTGTCTTGCGTCGATTTTTGAGAAGACAACGTACCGGAATTTCGAGATCATTATCGTCGAAAACAACAGCAAAACGCAGGAGATTTTCGATTATTATAAAGAAATAGATGGACGAAACGGCGTTCGTGTTGTATATTGGGACAGGGACTTTAATTATTCTGCGATCAATAATTTCGGAGCCGCCCATGCGAAGGGAGGCTATTTTGTCTTCCTGAACAACGATATGGAGATCATAAGCGGGGACTGGCTGGAGGAGATGCTCGGCCACTGCGAGAGACCCGGGACCGGGATCGTCGGGGCAAGGCTCTATTATCCGGACGACACCGTTCAGCACGCGGGGATCATCGTGGGAATGGGCGGCATCGCGGGCAACATTCTGGTCGGGCTGAAGCGGGGGCATACCGGATATATGCACCGGGAATCGCTGCAGCAGGATCTGAGCGCCGTGACGGCGGCCTGCATGATGGTAAAACGCGAGGCGTTTGAAGCCGTAGAAGGCTTTGACGAGCGGCTGAAGGTCGCGTTCAACGACGTCGATTTTTGCCTGCGCGTAGGCGAGCGCGGCTATCTGACGGTGTACGATCCTTATGCGGAGCTCTATCATTATGAGTCAAAGACGCGCGGAGCGGAGGACACGAAGGAAAAGGTGCACCGCTTCCAAGATGAGATTGAATATATGCGCGGCCGGTGGAAGGCGCTGTTAAAGTCCGGCGATCCTTACTACAACAGAAATCTTTCGCTGAGCAAATGGAATTATTCGCTGAGAAGCAGGGATTGAGAGGGGCAGGAGCCTGACATGCAGCAAACGACAGTGGTGGTACCGAATTACAACGGGATAAAATATCTGGCGGCCTGTCTGGATTCGCTGAGGGTGCAGACGTCGCAGGATTTTTCGGTCATTCTGATTGACAACGGTTCTACGGACGGGAGCGCGGAGTTTGTGCAAACGCGTTATCCGGAAGTGACGGTGCGCAGGTTTGAGGAGAACCGCGGCTTCTGCGCGGCGGTGAACGAAGGGATCCGGATGGCGCAGACGCCCTATGTGATCCTTCTGAACAACGATACGATATGCGAACCGGCCTTTGTGGAGGCGCTTTTGAGCGCGATCCGGGAGAAACCGAGGTGCTTTTCCTGCGCGTCAAGGATGGTGAAGATGAGGCATCCGGAGCGGATCGACAACGCGGGAGATTACTACTGCGCGCTCGGCTGGGCGTTCGCGCGCGGAAAAGGAAAACCGGCGGACGAGTACCTGACGGGGCGGGAGATCTTCTCGGCGTGCGCCGGGGCCGCGATCTACCGCAGGGAGATCTTTGACGAGATCGGACTGTTTGATGAGGCACATTTTGCGTATCTGGAGGACGTCGACGTCGCGTATCGGGCGCGGATCGCCGGGTACCATAATTATTACGTCCCGGAGGCCGTTGTGCGCCATTTCGGAAGCGCCACGAGCGGATCCGGCTACAATGAATTCAAGGTGCATTATTCCTCGCAGAACAGCGTTTATCTGGTATACAAAAATATGCCGTGGCCGCAGATCATCCTGAATCTGCCGTTTCTTGCGGCGGGATTTGCGGTGAAGATCGGATTCTTCGCGCGCAGGGGATATCTGAGGCAGTACGTCGCCGGGCTTGGAAGAGGGCTCCGCATGTGCGGCGCGGATAAGAAGGTGCGGTTTCATGCAGGAAATCTGCCGCACTATCTGAAGATACAGTGGGAACTCTGGGTCAATGTATTCCGGAGGGTGTTCGGTTTCTGACCGGACGTTTCAGAGGTGAAAACGATTGATTAGGGATAATCAGAAATATTTCAACCGACTGCAGGTGGTTCTGGACGCAGGGGTGATTATTCTCTCCTACCTTGTGGCATGGTATGTCATGATGGCGAACGTGGGCGGTCGGGAGATCGGCGTTCTGCCGCCGGAAGTTTATATGATGGTACTTGTGATCCTTGTACCATTTTTTTTGCTGCTGTATTATGCGTGCAACCTCTACACGCCGATGCGGATGCAGGGCAGGCGCCTCGAGGGCGGCAATATCCTGAAGGCAAACATCATCGGCGGCCTGTCGGCGATGGCGGTGCTCTACCTGATCCATCAGATGGACGCGTCACGTATGCTGCTGATCGTGTTCCTGTTCCTGAACGTCACGCTGACGGTTGTGGAGCGGAACATCGTGCGCATGGTGCTGATGAACGCCCGCAGGCTCGGACTGAATCAGAAGCATATCATTCTCGTCGGCTACAGCCGGGCGGCGGAGGAGTACATCGACCGCATTGTTCAGAATCCGCAGTGGGGCTACCGGGTGATGGGGATTCTCGATGACAACATCGCTCCGGGCACGCTGTACCGCAACGTGGAGGTGCTGGGCTTCATCGAAAGCCTCAGCTATATCCTCGAAGGGAACCGGCCGGACGAGATCGCGATCACGCTCGGTCTGGAAGAGTACGACAAGCTAGAGCGGATCGTAGCCATGTGCGAAAAATCCGGCGTGCACACGAAGTTCATCCCGGATTACGGCAACATCATTCCGACAAAGCCTTACACGGAGGACATTCTGGGCCTTCCGGTCATCAACATCCGTCATGTCCCGCTGTCGAATACGTTTAATATGATGGTAAAGCGCGTGATGGACGTCTTCGGGGCGATGGGAGCGATCGTCCTGTTTTCCCCGGTCATGCTGTTCGCGGCCGTACTGATCAAGCTGACCTCGAGGGGGCCGCTGATCTTCCGGCAGGAGCGCGTAGGACTCCACAACAAGCCGTTTCAGATGTACAAATTCCGGTCGATGGAGGTGCAGACGCAGCGAAAGGAGCAGAACGGCTGGACGGTGAAGAACGATCCGAGAGTCACCCCGGTCGGGAAGTTTTTGCGGAAGACCAGCATCGACGAGCTTCCGCAGCTCTTCAACGTGCTCAAGGGAGATATGAGCCTTGTCGGGCCGCGGCCGGAGCGTCCGCAGTTTGTAGAGAAATTCCGCGAGGAAATCCCGCGCTATATGGTTAAGCATCAGGTGCGTCCCGGCATGACCGGCTGGGCGCAGGTCAACGGGTACCGCGGGAACACGTCGATCCGCAAGAGGATCGAGTACGATCTGTATTATATCGAAAACTGGACGGTGGGACTGGATATCAAGATCTTGGTGCTGACCGTGTTCAAGGGGTTTATCAACAAAAACGCTTATTAAAAAGAGAGGGGTTTCATGAAGGGGAAGAAAAAGAAGCATAGAAAACTGAAATTTTTTCTGGAACTCATAATTTTAGTCATATTAGGAGCAGGATTGTTTGTGTTTGCGCAGTTAAGCAGGATTGACCGGGTCAAGCTGAGAGATATTCTTGTCAATACGGGGATCGGCACGTCCGGGTACCGCAACATCGCGCTTTTCGGCGTTGATTCCCGCGAGGGCGAGCTGGAGAGCGGCACGAACAGCGATACGATCATGATCGCGAGCATCAACAAGTGGACCGGCGACGTGAAGCTGGTGTCGGTGTACCGCGACACGTATCTTGACAACACGAACGGAGAGTACCGCAAGGCGACGGAATGCTTCGCGGGCGGCGGCGCCGAGCGCGCGGTCAACATGCTGAATAAGAATCTGGATCTGGATATCAAGGATTTTATGACGGTGGATTTCAACGGGATCATCGAGGCGGTGGATCTGCTCGGAGGGATCGAGCTCGACATCACGGAGGAGGAGCGGCAGTGGCTCAACGGCTATCTGGTCGAGACCTCACAGGTGACCGGAGTCCCGTACACGGAGGTCGCTTACGCAGGGACGCAGCAGGTGACCGGCATTCAGGCGATGGCCTACTGCCGCATCCGTTATACGGAGGGCTGGGACTTCAAACGCACGGAACGCCAGAGGATCGTGCTCGAAAAGCTGTTTGAAAAGGCGAAGGCGAAGGGCATCGGAGGACTGGTTCCCGTAGTCAATACGATGATGGACTATGTGTCCACGAGCATGGGCAACACCGAGCTGCTGTCCCTTGCGGCGCAGATTGGCAGGTTCAACATTCAGGAGACCACGGGCTTCCCGTTCAATCAGCAGGCCGCGAACATCGCGGCGGGAGACTGTGTCGTCCCGGTAAATCTGGCGGCCAATGTCTCGCAGCTTCATGCTTACCTGTTCGGGGAGGAAGGGTATACGCCGTCGCAGACGGTGCAGGAGATCAGCAACAAGATCATCTCGGACACGGGGATACAGTAGAATATCTTGGGGTATACAGTATGGGAAAAAGGGAAAACGTCCCTGCGATCGATGCGGTGATACCGGTGTACAAGCCGGGACGCGAGCTGCGGATGCTGCTTGAGCGGCTGGCGCGGCAGACCGTGAGACCCGAGCGGATCCTTTTGGTGAACACGGAAAAGGAATATTTCGACGAGCGTCTGATCGAAGGGATCCCGGACGTGGAGGTCATCCATATCGAAAAAAAAGAGTTCGACCACGGTGGGACGAGGCACATGGCCGCGTCGCTGCTTTCGGGAGAGTTTCTTCTGTTTATGACGCAGGATGCGCTTCCGGCGGACGAGCATCTTGTCGGGAAGCTGCTTGAACCGTTTTCGCAGAAGGAAGTCTGCGCGTCCTATGCAAGACAGCTTCCGGCGGACGACTGCAACGCGCTGGAGCGCTACGCGAGGAGCTTCAATTACGGACCGGAGAGCCGGATCAAGACGGAGGCGGATCTGCCGGAGCTCGGGATCAAGACGTACTTTTGCTCGAATGTATGTGCTATGTATCGGAAAAGCGCATACGATGAACAGGGAGGATTTGTGCGTCATACCATATTCAACGAGGATATGATCCTTGTGGGAGGACTTGTCAAGGGCGGAAAAGCGGTTGCCTATTGCGCGGATGCGCGGGTGATCCACTCCCACAATTACAGCAGCGCGCAGCAGTTTCACAGGAATTTTGACTTGGGAGTTTCCCAAGCGGAGCATCCGGAGGTGTTCGAAGGGCTCAAGTCGGAGGGCGAGGGCGTGCGTATGGTATGCCGGACGGCCGGATGGCTGTGCAGGAACGGAAAGGTCTGGCTGCTGCCGAAGCTTGTGGTCCAGAGCGGAGCCAAATATCTCGGCTACCGCATGGGAAAGAATTACCAAAGGCTTCCGGGGTGGCTCGTCAGGAAATGTACGATGAATCAGGATTATTGGAGGTAGATGCGAAATGTGCGGAATTGTCGGATACACGGGAAAAGAGCAGGCTGCGCCGATCCTTCTGGACGGCCTCGATAAGCTGGAATACCGCGGCTATGACTCGGCGGGCATCGCGGTCTACGACGGGGAGAAGATCCGTTGGATGAAGGCCCGCGGACGGCTGAAAATACTGCGCGAGATGACGCACGACGGGCAGATCCTTCCGGGCATGTGCGGGATCGGGCATACGCGCTGGGCGACGCACGGAGTCCCGTCCAATGAGAATGCGCATCCGCATTTCAATGAAACGGGCACGATCGCGGTCGTGCACAACGGAATTATCGAGAATTACCAGAAGCTGCAGGCCAGCCTGACCGAGAAGGGTTATACGTTCGCCTCGGATACGGACACGGAGGTCGTGGCGCACCTTCTGGACTACTATTACAAAGAGGAGAAGGATCCGCTTCAGGCGATTCTCCGGACGATGAACCGCGTGGAGGGTTCGTACGCGCTCGGGATTATTTTTCAGGATCATCCGGGACAGCTTTATGCGGTGCGCAAGGACAGTCCGCTGATCACGGGAAAGGCCGCGGACGGCTGTCTGATCGCGTCCGATGTGCCGGCAATCCTCAAGTATACAAGGGACGTCTACTTCATTCAGAATGAGGAGATCGTTTGCATGGACGCGGAAAGCCTGCGTTTTTACAACGTGGACGGAGAGCAGATCAAGAAGGAATCTGTAACGATTCAGTGGGACGTAGCGGCGGCCGAGAAGGCGGGCTACGAGCATTTCATGCTCAAGGAGATCTACGAGCAGCCGAAGGCCGTGACCGATACGTTGAACCCGAGGATCCGCGACGGAAAGGTCGAGATCGAGGAGCTTGGGATGACGGATGAGGAGATCAGGGCTCTGAAGAAGATCTACATCGTGGCCTGCGGCTCCGCCTACCACACCGGAGTCGTCGCGAAGTATGTGTTCGAGGAGCTGGCTCGGATCCCGACAGAGACGGATCTGGCGTCGGAGTTCCGCTATCGCAATCCGATTCTGGACGAGGGGACGCTGGTAATCGTAGTCAGTCAGTCTGGCGAGACCGCCGACACGCTGGCGGCTCTGCGCGAGGCAAGGAAGCGCGGCATCAGGGTGCTCGGGATCGTGAACGTGGTCGGAAGCTCTATTGCAAGAGAGGCGGACGACGTGATGTATACGTGGGCCGGCCCGGAGATCGCGGTGGCGACGACAAAAGCGTACAGTACGCAGTTGATTGCGGAATATCTGCTCGCGATCCGTTTCGCGCAGGCGCGCGGCACGGTGAGCGACGATGAAGTCAGCGAGATGCTGACCGAGCTTCGCAGACTTCCGGAGCACATCGACCTGCTTTTGGGACATAAGGAAAAGATCCAGAGATTCGCGAACCGGTACATTGCGGCGCGCGACGTGTTCTTCATCGGGCGCGGCATCGACTACGCGATCTCGCTTGAGGGTTCGCTGAAGCTCAAGGAGGTCTCTTACATTCACTCGGAGGCTTACGCGGCCGGAGAGCTGAAGCATGGGACGATCTCGCTGATCGAGGACGGCACGCTCGTCGCGGCGGTGCTGACGCAGGAGGATCTTTACAAGAAAATGATCAGTAACATGGTCGAGGTCAAGACGCGCGGCGCGTTTCTGCTCGCGGTGACGAACGTCGGAAACACGGAAGTGGAGAAGGCCGCGGACTATGTGATCTATATACCGGAAACGCATAAATATTTCACGGCTTCGCTCGCGGTGATCCCGCTTCAGCTTTTCGCATATTATGTGGCGATCGGCAAGGGCTGCGACGTAGATAAGCCGCGGAATCTCGCAAAGTCGGTGACGGTGGAGTGACAAGGTTCGAGCGCGCTCCGGCTTAGGTGCGGTTTCTTCGGCGGAAGAATAAGATAGAAAAAGAGATGGAAATAAGAGAGAGTCATAAGAGATATGGGATGGAATCACGAGACAGAAACATGAGATAGAATGGGAGTATACCAGTAGATGGACGACAAGGACAGAAAAGACGAATACGAGAAGATCTGCCTTATGTGCAGGCGTCCGGAGAGCCGGGCCGGGAAGATGCTGGAGATGGGAAACGACATCTGCATCTGCCGGGAGTGCTTGCAGAAGGCAATCGATTCGATGAAATTTTCCGGGATCTCGTACGATGATTTTATGAATTTTATGCCGGACTTTTCCAAAAACGGCGGTACGGATTCGAAGGATAAAAAAGAAAAACAGGAGGTCGTCGAGGCGGGCTCCGGCTCAGGTGATCCGGACGATCCGGGGAAGAAGGACGGAAAAGACGGCTCGGAAAAGAAGCCGGGCGGGATACCGACGATCGGAATGATCAACCTGTCAGACATCTTAGGCGGTATGGGGATGGGCGTTCCGCGCCAGCAGATCCGGAAGAAAAAGGAAAAAGAAAAAAAGCCCGTAAAGCAGATCGATATCAACAACATCCCGGCGCCGCACAAGATCAAGGCGAGCCTCGACGAGTATTTGGTCGGGCAGGAGCATGCGAAGAAGGTGATTTCGGTCGCCGTCTACAACCACTACAAGCGGATCGCGGCAGGGGCGGAGGACGTCGAGATCGAGAAGTCCAACATGCTGATGCTCGGACCGACCGGCTGCGGCAAGACGTATCTGGTGAAGACGATGGCGCGGCTTCTGGACGTGCCGCTCGCGATGGCGGACGCGACCTCTCTGACGGAGGCGGGCTACATCGGCGATGATATTGAGAGCGTGATCTCGCGGCTTCTGACGGCGGCGGACAACGACGTGGATCGGGCCGAGCAGGGGATCGTTTTCATCGACGAGATAGACAAGATCGCCAAGAAGCGCAACGCGAATCAGCGCGACGTCAGCGGCGAGGCGGTGCAGCAGGGAATGCTGAAGCTTTTGGAGGGCAGTGAGGTGGAGGTGCCGGTCGGCGCGGCGAGCAAGAATGCGATGGTGCCGATGGTGACGGTGAACACGCAGAACATCCTGTTCATCTGCGGCGGAGCGTTTCCGGGGCTTGAGGATATCATTAAGGAGCGATTGAACAAGCAGGCCGCCATCGGCTTCTTCGCGGATCTCAAGGACAAATACGACGACGATCCGAATCTTCTGTCGAAGGTGACGGTCGAAGACCTGCGGACGTTCGGCATGATCCCTGAGTTCATCGGGCGTCTGCCGATCATCTTCTCGCTGGAGGCGCTGACAAAGGATATGCTGGTGCGGATCCTCAAGGAGCCGCGCAACGCGATCCTCAAGCAGTATCAGAAGCTGCTCGCGCTCGATGAGGTGCAGCTCGAGGTCGACGACGGCGCGCTGGAGGCGATCGCGCAGAAGGCGCTTGAGAAGAAGACCGGCGCGCGGGCGCTGCGCTCGATTCTTGAGGAATTTATGCTGGATATCATGTATGAGATTCCGAAGGATGATAATATCGGGAAGGTGACGCTCACGCGGGAATACATCGAGCATACGGGAGGTCCGGTGATTACGCTGCGCGACGTAGGCTACCGTCTGACTCAGAGCGAAACGCCTCCGGCTAACATTGCGGCAAAGTAAGACGCGGACTGCCCGGCAAAATTTGAGATTATCAGGATTTTTCTGACAATATCGGTGCGGGCGTTGACAGCGTTTGACAAAAATGATATGTTAAAGAGTACGAAAGCAACTACTCGGCACAGACCGAAGCAATAGCTACGAACGAAGTAATGAGGAGAGAGCATTGATGAATGAAGCACAGGAGCAGTTTTTGAAGGTTCTGGAAAGCCTGAAAGCAACGGCCAAGGCAAAGAAGAATACTTTGGATTACGACGAGATCCTCAAGGCTTTTGAGGGAGTCGAACTGACGGAAGATAAGATGGATGTGATCTTCGAATATTTGGAGAAGAACCACATCGACGTGATGCAGGTGAAGTCTGAGGAGGATGCCGCGGACGACCTGCTTCTCGAATCGGAAGAGGATATTCTGCTGTCCGACCATGACGAGATCGATCTGATCAACGACGTGGATGTCCTTGAGGGTGTCAGCACGGAGGATCCGGTGCGGATGTACTTAAAGGAGATCGGTAATGTTCCGCTGCTCTCCGGCGATGAAGAGGTCGAGCTGGCGAAGCGTGTGGAGGCCGGAGACGAGGAAGCGAAGAAGGCGCTGACGGAAGCGAACCTGCGTCTGGTAGTCAGCATTGCCAAAAAATATGTCGGCAGGGGCATGCCGTTTCTGGATCTGATTCAAGAGGGCAACATGGGCCTGATGAAAGCCGTCGACAAGTTTGATTACACGAAGGGCTATAAGTTCAGTACATACGCGACATGGTGGATCCGTCAGGCGATCACGAGAGGCATCGCGGACACGGGCAGGACCATCCGCGTTCCGGTGCATATGGTTGAGACGATCAACAAGACGCTGCGCATGACGAGGACACTGCTTCAGGAGTTCGGACGCGAGCCGACCCCGGAGGAGGTCGCGGAGCGGCTGGGCGTTCCGGTGAGCCGCGTGCGCGAGGTGCTGAAGATTTCGAGGGATCCGGTGTCGCTCGACACGCCGATCGGCGAGGAGGACGATTCCCACCTCGGGGACTTCATCGAGGATGATACGGCGCTTTCGCCGGCGGATTCCGCGGCGTTCTCGATGCTGCGCGAGGAGCTGGGTACGGCGCTCGAATCCCTGACGGACCGCGAGCGGCAGGTCGTACAGTTGCGTTTCGGACTCAAGGACGGCCGCGCAAGGACGCTTGAGGAGGTCGGCAAGGAGTTCAAGGTCACGCGTGAGCGTATCCGCCAGATCGAGGCGAAGGCCCTGCGGAAGCTGCGCCATCCGTCGAGAAGCAAACGGCTGAAGGATTTCCTTACATAAGCTCTGAATACAGGCAAAACAGCAGGCGGCGCCGGATGTACGGCGCCGCTTTGACCGTTCCGGTATTTTTGCGGTAAGGTTCTGGTGTACAAACCGGCTTTTTTGGCTTATAATAGAAAACAATAATGCATGGCAAATACAGGATTGCAGGAGGTAGGACATGGATATTGAATTGTTGAGAAAAGACATGGTGGCGGCGATGAAGGCAAAGGATAAGCCGCGCAAGGAGGCGATCTCATCTCTGATCTCCGCGATTAAGAAGGTCGCGATCGACGAGGGATGCAGGGACGATATTCCGGAAGAGCTGGCGGATCGCGTGATCCTAAAGGAGATGAAGACGGTCAGGGAGCAGATTGACACCTGCCCGGATTCACGCGTGGATCTGAAGGAGGAATATCAGTTCCGCTATGACGTGATCTCGGAGTATGCGCCGAAGCTGATGTCGGCGGACGAGGTGAAAGCGTATCTGCAGGACAAATTCGCCGATCTGCTTGCGACAAAGAACAAAGGGCAGATCATGAAGGCGGTTATGACGGAGCTCAAGGGAAAGGCCGACGGCAAGGTGATCAATCAGGTCGTCGCGGTGCTGTGTGGCTGAATTAGAGGTAGAGGTAAAAATACAGGAGGAAATGCAGATGCAGGAAACCAGACCTTTCGTTCCGTGGGAGATGATGCGGAACTTCATGGAGCAGGTATTTCAGAAGGAAGGAGTGCCGGAGGCGGACGCGAAGGTCTGCGCCGAGGTGCTTCTTGAGAGCGACCGCCGCGGCATCGAGAGCCACGGGTGCAACCGTTTCAAGCCGATCTATATTGACCGCATCGACGCGGGCATCTTAAACCCGGTGACGGAATTCGAGGTCGTCCGGGAGACGCCGACAACGGCGGTCGTGGACGGACACAACGGCATGGGTATGGTCGTCGGGACGAAGTCGATGCAGATGGCGATCGACAAAGCGAAGCAGTACGGTATGGGCATGGTGGCTGTGCGCAATTCGACGCACTACGGGATCGCCGGTTACTATGCGACGATGGCGACGAAGAACAACATGATCGGCATCACGGGCACGAACGCGCGCCCGTCGATCGCGCCGACCTTCGGCGTGGAAAATATGCTGGGGACGAACCCGATCACCTTCGGCATGCCGACGGACGAGGAGTTCCCATTCGTGCTGGACTGCGCGACCTCAATCTCCCAGAGAGGCAAGATTGAATATTTCGCGCGCGCCGGTCTTCCGACGCCTGCCGGCATGGTGATCGGACGGGACGGAAAGCCGATGACGGACAGCGCGGATATCCTGAACGCGCTGAATGAGAAGCGCGCCGCGCTTGCGCCGCTCGGCGGAATCGGAGACGAACTCGCGGGCTACAAGGGCTACGGCTATGCGACGGTGGTGGAGATCCTGTCCGCGGCGCTGCAGGCGGGAAGTTATCTTCGCATGCTCTCCGGGTTCGATGCGGACGGCAACAAGATCCCGTATCCGCTCGGGCACTTCTTCATCGCAATCGACACGGAGGCGTTCATGGGCGCCGATTCCTTTAAGAAGACCGCCGGAAACATTCTGCGCGAGCTGCGCGCGTCCGAGAAGGCGCCCGGCTGCGACCGCATTTACACGGCAGGCGAGAAGGAATACGAGATTTGGCAGTTCCGCAAGGACAAGGGCGTACCGGTCGGCGAAGCCGTCCAGAAGGAGCTCATCGGACTGCGCGACCGGTTTGGACTGACGCAATTTTGCTTTCCGTTTGAGTAAAGTTGACAGTATAGTTGGCGAAGATTATAATATTCGCGAAAGCAATGAGCCGTGCGAAGTTTTTCTGTGGCTGGCACGGCTCAGAAAACGATACAATCCAGAAGCGAGGAAAAATGCTATGATTTCGGAGAAGATGAAGCCGTTTTTGAAAAATAACTCGGCGATTCGCGCGATGTTTGAAGAGGGAAAAAGAATGGCGGCCGAGTACGGCGCGGACAAGGTCTATGATTTTAGCCTTGGCAATCCGAACGTACCGGCTCCGGCGAAGATCAGGGACGCGATCGTCTCCATTCTCGACGAGGAAGATCCGGTATTTGTGCATGGTTATATGAGCAATGCCGGATTTCCGCATGTCCGGAAAGCGATCGCAGACAACTTAAATGTCCGATTCGGGACGCATTTTACGGAGAACAACCTGATCATGACCGTAGGCGCGGGCAGCGGACTCAACGTCTGCCTGAAGACGATCATAAATCCGGGCGATGAGGTGATCGTTTTCGCCCCGTATTTTCTCGAATACGGCGCGTACATCGGCAATTACGACGGAGTGCTGGTGCAGGCGGATCCGGACACGGAGACGTTCCAGCTTAATCTGGCGGATTTTGAGCGGAAGCTCTCCCCGAAGACCAAGGCGGTCATCATCAACAACCCGCACAACCCGACGGGCGTCGTCTTCTCCGAGGAGACGATCAAGACGCTTGCCGCAATCCTGACAAAGAAGCAGCAGGAGTACGGGCATGCGATCTATCTGCTCTCGGATGAGCCGTACCGCGAGCTCGCGTTCGACGGCGCGCAGGTGCCGTTTGTGACGAAGTATTACGAGAATACGATGGTGGTCTATTCTTACAGCAAATCCCTCTCTCTGCCGGGTGAGCGTATCGGCTATGTCGTGATCCCGGATGAAGTGGAAGACAGCGAGGATACGATCACCGCGGCGACGATCGCGAACCGCATCAGCGGCTGTGTGAACGCGCCGTCCTTGATCCAGTTGGCCGTCGCGAAGTGCGTCGACGCGGAGGTGGACTTGAACTATTACGACCGGAACCGCAAAGCCCTGTACGACGGGCTGACCGGGTTCGGCTTTACGTGCGTGCGGCCGGAGGGCGCCTTCTATCTGTGGCTAAAGTCTCCGGTGGAGGATGAAAAGGCATTCGTGGAGGCCGCGAAGAAATACCATATTCTGATGGTGCCGGGCAGCTCGTTCGCCTGCCCCGGCTATGTGCGGCTCGCGTACTGTGTTTCCTACGAGACGATTCAGAACGCGCTGCCGGAGTTTGGGAAGCTTGCAAAGGAGTACGGCTTATGAAGATCATAATAGTGGGTCTCGGCAAGGTCGGGCAGTCGCTCGCAATCGAGCTGAGCCGGGAGGGCAACGATATCACGGCCATCGATCGGAAAGAGGATGTGGTAGAAGAGATTTCGAGCCTCTACGACCTGATGGGCATTCTGGGGAACGGCGCGAGCTATTCCGTGCAGATAGAGGCCGGCATCGAGAAGGCCGATCTGCTGATCGCGGTGACCGGCTCGGACGAGCTGAACCTGCTCTGTTGCCTGATCGCGAAGAAGGCCGGCAACTGCCACACGATCGCGCGGGTGCGCAATCCGGAGTACAGCAAGGAGCTCAGCTTCATCAAGGAGGAGCTTGGGCTGGCGATGGTGATCAATCCGGAGTTCACGGCGGCGCGCGAGATTTCACAGGTGCTGAAATTTCCCTCGGCGATCGGGGTCAGCTCCTTCTCAAAGAGCAGGGTGGAGCTGCTGAAGTTCCGCGTGTCAGAGCAGTCCGCGCTGAATAACGCGCGCATCTCCGATCTGTTTTCCGACGGACAGAACGTCCTGATCTGCGCGGTCGAGCGCGGCGAGGAGGTCTTCATTCCGGACGGCAATTTTGTCCTTGAGGCGAGAGATCTTGTATCCGTCGTCGGCGCGACCGCGGAGGCCAATGAATTTTTCCGCAGGGCCGGGATCGTCACGAATCAGGTGAAAAGCCTGATGATCGTCGGCGGCAGCTCCGTCGCCTACTATCTTGCGAAGATGATGCTTTCGCTCGGCGTGAGAGTCAAGCTGATCGAGAAGGACCTCAAGCGTTGCGAACAGCTCTCCGAGATGCTCCCGAAGGCCACGATCGTCCACGGAGACGGCACGGACAAGGAGCTTCTGATGGAGGAAAAGATTGACAAATACGAGAGCTTTGCGGCTCTGACGAATATCGACGAGGAAAACATCCTGATCTCCCTGTTTGCCCGGAAGATCGGCAATATGAAACAGGTCACGAAGATCAACCGCGCCGTATTCGATGAGGTGATCGACGAGTTGGATCTCGACACAGTGGTTCATCCGAAGGATATTACGGCGGAGCATATCGTCCGCTATGTCCGCTCCATGAAAAACGCGTCCGGCAGCAATGTGGAGACGCTGCATAAGATCATCAACGGCAAGGCCGAGGCGCTGGAATTCATGATCCGGGGCAAATCCCGCGTGACCGATACTCCGCTTCAGGATCTTCGGATCCGCAAGGGCATCCTTGTCGCGAGCATCAGCCGGAAGGGACAGGTCATCATCCCGCGCGGCGCGGATATGCTCAAGGAGGGCGACGGCGTGATCGTGATTACGCAATTCAGCGGATTGAACGACATTCAGGATATACTGGAGAGATAGGACGGCGGATATGAATTACAAGATCATTCGAAACATTATAGGCTGGGTTCTGATCATAGAGGCGGCGTTCATGGCGCCGGCCTGTCTGGTTGCCGTGGTTTATCGGGAGCAGGCAGGTCTTTCTCTGCTGTTCTGCGCCCTGCTTTGCCTGTTGTGCGGCGGACTGCTTGTGCGCAAAAAGCTGACCGACAAGCGCATGTACGCGCGGGAAGGTTTCGTGGCGGTCGCGCTGTGTTGGATCGTGCTGAGCGTGTTCGGAGCGCTTCCGTTTGTGGTGTCGGGCGCGATTCCGTCCTATATCGACGCGCTTTTTGAGACGGTGTCCGGCTTTACGACGACCGGCTCCAGCATTTTGACTGAGGTGGAATCGATGCCGCATTGCCTGCTGTTCTGGCGTAGCTTCACGCACTGGATCGGCGGCATGGGTGTGCTCGTCTTCCTGATGGCGCTTCTGCCGCTCACCGGCGCCACCAACATGTACATGATGAAGGCGGAGAGCCCGGGCCCGTCCGTGGGCAAGCTCGTTCCGAAGGTCAAGTCGACTGCGGTGCTTCTCTACAAGATGTACCTTGTATTGAGCGTCGCGCAGCTCTTTTTCCTGCTGATCGGCGGGATGCCGGCGTTTGACGCGCTGACGACCGTATTCGGTACGGCCGGCACCGGCGGTTTCGGCGTCAGAAACGACAGCATTGGCGGCTACTCGACCTACCTGCAGGTGGTCGTGACCGTGTTCATGATCCTCTTCGGCGTCAATTTTAACGCATATTACTTTTTCGCGTGCCGCAAGCCGAAGGAAGCGTTCAAGATGAGCGAGGTGCGCGTGTACCTCGGCATTATCCTTACGTCGATCGTGCTGATCACGATCAATATTTCCGGAATGTTTGAGAATGCGGCGAAGGCTCTGCAGCAGGCGGCGTTTCAGGTGGGATCCATCATCACGACGACCGGCTTTGCGACGACCGATTTCAACCAATGGCCGTCCTTCTCCAAGACGATCCTTGTGATGCTCATGTTTATCGGTGCCTGCGCCGGCAGCACGGGCGGCGGTATGAAGGTATCGCGTATCATCATCCTGTTCAAGTCGATTTTGAAGGAGCTGGACGTGGTCGTGCATCCGCGTCATGTCAAGAAGGTAAAAATGGACGGGCGGCTGGTGGAGCACACCGTGATCCGCTCGGTAAACGTATTTCTGGCGTCCTATGTGATCGTGTTTGCGCTCTCGGTGCTGCTGATTTCGCTCGATAATTTTGATTTTACGACGAATTTCACGGCGGTGGCCGCCACGATCAACAATATCGGACCGGGACTTGAGATCGTCGGCCCGACCGGAAATTTCAGCACGTTTTCAAATTTTTCCAAGCTGATCCTGACCTTCGATATGCTGGTCGGAAGACTGGAGCTGTTCCCGGTACTGGTGCTTTTCGCGAAGCGGACGTGGTCGAAATAGCAAGGCGGGAGGTAAGTTTGCTTTACAAGAAAGGAATTGTGTGTTAAAATAACAAAATAGGTTTTGGGAACAGGGTATTAAGGGGAGAGGTTTTACAAGAGGGGATAACGAATGCGAAAAAAGACATTGCTTACTGTCGCACTGTGCATGGTACTTACGGTAGCGTCGCAGAGCGTCGGCAGTGACCTTTATAAATCACAGCGTGTAAAGGCAGAATCAGTAGACAGCGGGGATTCAGGAAAGAGTCTGATATCCGAGCCTCCTCAGGAGACGGTGCCTGAGTCTACGCCCGAGCCGACACCTGAGCCAACGCCGGATCCTTCACCGGAGCCGACGCCATCCGCGCCGCCGCAGACGGAGACGCCTGCACAGACGGAAGCGCCGCCGCAGACGGAGACACCTGCAGCGCCGGAGACACCCGCGCAGACAGAGACGACACCTGCGACGCCTGCGCAGACAGAGACACCCGCGCAGACGAATTCCGAGAGCACGGAAGGGAGTTCGGAGACGGATCAGCAGACCGGGAGCACGGATGCGCCGCAGACGGAGACTCCGAGCGAGACGGCTCCGACCGAAGCGCCGTCCACGGAACCGGCTCCGGTCGAGACGCCTATCACAGAGCTGGGTCTTGACACCGGACCAGTCATACTTGAAGAATCGGAGGTAGACCGGGAGCCGGAGACCGAGCACATGACGAACGAGGAGCTGATCGCGCGTCAGCAGATCGTGATCCCTCCGGAGATAGAGAAGGAATTTCGGTTTACCAAGGTCGAGAAGCAGTACGCCATCGTCAGCAATCCGGATGGGACGCAGGTCTATGAGAAGAAGTCGACGAACGCAAGGGCGGTCGGGACTTTGAACTACTACGGGTGCTGCTACATTCTGGACGACCAGAAGGATGACTGGTACTACATAGAATCCGGAAACGTAAGGGGATTTATCAAAGCGGAGGACGTCGTCGCAAACGACGTAGCCAACCGAATCGTCAAGATCAAGGGGATGGAGAATCTCCCGTCGGCAAGGCTTCTGATCGCGCGCACGGACAACTCGGCGTTTACCTACACGCACACGACGGTCCAGAAGGTTATGGCTGCGCCGGAATATGCGCTTGCGGACGGAGACGTGAATATCTACGAGCAGAAAAAGGATTCCGCCCGGGTGATCGGGACGATGTCCGATGATGATCTCTGCTACATACTTGACAAGGCGGACGATACGTGGGCCTTTGTCGAATCCGGAGACGCGCGGGGCTTTGTGGAGAAGAGCAGCCTGACGACCGGACAGGAGGCTGCGGATGCGGTGTCCGAGACGGGCGAGGAGAATATGCCGCTCGCCGAGGTTATGGTGGAGCCGGAGGAGAATAAGGCTTGCTACTATACGCTGGCTTCCGTGAAGGAAGCGTCCCAAGGAGCTAAGACGCGCGAAGCGATGATTAATTTCGCGAAGCAGTTCGTCGGGAATCCGTATGTCTGGGGCGGGACGAGTCTGACGCAGGGTGCGGACTGTTCCGGATTTGTACAGAGCATCTATTCGTACTTCGGGTATTCGCTTCCGCGAGTTGCGGAGGATCAGGCCGGATACGGGATGCAGATCCCGATCTCATCCGCGGAGCCGGGTGATCTGATCTTCTACGCGAGGAACGGCTATGTATATCATGTCAGCATGTACATCGGTGACGGACAGGTCATTCAGGCAGCCGGCAAGAGAGTCGGCATCATCATATCCGGGATCGGCGACAACGCCGTGTGGGCGACACGGGTGATCAAGGACTAGGCCGGATCCGGGATCATAGGTCAAAAGAAAATGCCGCGGGCGGTTTGCTCGCGGCATTGTTGCGTCATTCTATTATTCTATTATTCTGTCATTTTGTCATTTTGCTACTCCGTTATTCTATGCATTTGCTACCTCGTTATTCTGCCATTGTGTTACTCAGTGATTTGCCGTTTTGTTACTCCGTTATTCGGCTACTTTATGGTTCTCTACTCTTCACCAGAGGTTTCTTCCGCTTCCGGGAGAATCAGGCGAACCGTCTCGATTCGATGCTTGTCCATCTGATCAACCACAATTCTGATCGCGTCGTCGGTCGTCACGGACTCGCCGGCGGTGGGCAGATGATCCAGCTTCTCGATCACGAGGCCGCCCACGGAATCATAATCCTCAGAATGCAGGGAAAGTCCCAGCGCGTCGTTGATATCGTCCAGCTTGACAGAACCCTCGATCAGATATTCTCTGTCGCTTTGCTTCCGGATCAGATCCTTCTCATCGTCGTCGTACTCGTCGCGGATCTCGCCGACAATCTCTTCGAGCAGATCCTCCAGAGAGATCAGGCCGACAGCCGCTCCATATTCATCGAGAACGATCGATATGGTGACGGAATTCTCCTGCATGTCCATCAGAAGCTCGGAGGTCTTCTTGTATTCGTAGGTATAATAAGGCTCGTACATCACGTCCGTGACCCGGAAGTTCCCCTCGTCGCAGAACAGGAAATCTTTAATATTCAGGATTCCCGTGATATTGTCGCGGTCCTCCCGATAGACCGGCAGGCGCGAATAGCGTTCCGCGTGGAAGAGCTCCTTGACTTCCCCGTAGGAAGCAGTCTCGCTGACGGCGGCCATATCTGCGCGCGGCACCATGATGTCTTTGGCTGTCGAATCGCCGAAATCCACGACGTTGTAGATCATCTGGCGCTCCTCTTTCTCGATGACGCCCTCCTTGTGACTGACGTCCACGATCGTGCGCAGCTCCTGCTCGGTGATCGTGTTGAGCGAGCTGTCCGCGTTCACATGCATCAGCCGCAGGATGAACCTGCAGATGTGGTTGATGATGAAGATCACCGGAGTGAGCAGCTTCATCAGGAACAGGATGACCGATGCGTATGCGAGCGAAAGCTTTTCCGCGTTCACGGTCGCGTAGGTCTTGGGCGTGATCTCGCCGAAGATCAGGATCAGGATCGTGAGGATCCCTGTCACGGCGCCGACCGCGCCGTTGCCGAAGAGTTTAATAGCAAGAGCGGTGGCGAGCGCAGCCGAGAAGTTGTTTACCAGATTGTTCCCGATCAGGATCGTGCTCAGCATTTTCGGCGAGTTTTCGATTGTCTTCAATACGATGTCCGCGCGCCGGTCGCCTTCCTCCGAGAGCGTCTGCAGGCGGATGCGGTTCACGGTCGTGAGCGCGGTCTCTGCGGAGGAGAAAAACGCGGACAGAAGAACAAGGGCAAGCAGTATCAATAATTGTATGGCGTCGTCCGAAGCCAAGAAACCATCTCCTATCATACTTTTGCGGCCGCGGCAGCGGATGCCCGGCCTATGTTGAACAGTTACTTGAGAATATACATGATATTTGCGGAAAATGCAACAAATAATCACGGAACCGCGCGCATATATATAAAACAGAATATCGCGCGGGAGGTATCTGCGGTGGAACAACTGCGAATGAAAAGAAAAATGGCGTCCGGAATGCTTATGGGACTTGTGCTTTCGTGTCTGGCGACGACCGCAATCCTGCTGGTGCTGGCGTTTGTGATGCTGAAGCTCCAGCCGGGAACCGGGACGATCGAGACCGCGATTCTGGTGACGTATGCGGTTTCGTGTTTCTTGGGCGGCCTGTATTGCGGGAGAAGGGCGGAGCAGAAAAAATTTGTATGGGGGATGTTGCTGGGCGTTCTGTATTTTCTCCTGCTGTTTCTGATTTCCGGGATGGGGGATCGCACCGTCCAGTCCGGGCTTGTGCAGAGCCTGACGGCGCTTGCAATCTGCGCGGGCGGCGGGATGCTCGGCGGCATGCTGGCGAGATAGACCGTGGAAGGACCGGTGGACCGGTAATCTGCAAGAACTCGATCGGCTGCTGTTGCACAGGGGTTCGATCGGCTGCTGCGGCACGGCGGACAGTAAGGACTCGATCGGTGGCGGCTGCAGCACAGCGGACGGCAGGGATTCGATCGGCTGTTGTGGCACGGCGGACGGTAGGGATTGTTCGACGCTGCGCCGCCGGTCGACATTTCTGCGCGGATCTTTCAAATTTCCCTTTTCTTTTCCGGATTCTTGTGATAAGATGGGAAAAACAGAGTTTATCAGGAATTCGTTTCTGTCGATTCAGACAATCATTCCATCAGAACAGTATCAGACAAAGCAGTTTTTGTGGAACAGGCAAATAATAAATTTTTATGAGGTGAATATGAGAGAAAAGTATGAATCGCTGTCCCTGACCGTGCTGAGAGATCTAGCGAAGGCAAGGGGCATGAAGGGTATTTCCGGAATGAAAAAGGGCGAGCTGGTGGAAGCGATGCTCGCACAGGACGAAGAGGACAAGAAGACGCAGACTGTCGCGGCACAGCCGGAAAGAACGGACGGAGAGGCGCAGACGGATCGCGGGAGAGCCGAAGCAGGCGCTCAGGAACGGCCGTTAAGAAGACCGCAGAGGCTGACTGCAGGGCCGGTCAGACGCCGTATGGAGCGGGACGCGCAGCCGGGGGAAACAGGCGCGGCAGATGCAGGGATCGCTCTGAACGACATGAGTGTGCCGAGACAGGGCGCGGAGCGTGACAGCCGTGCAGATGCAGGAATGCCGAGACAGAGCGCGGAGCGCATCAACGCGGAATTTCCGCGGCAGGACAACCGGGACAAGCCGCCGACAGAGCTCTCGCAGCTTGACAGCGGACAGGTGGCGACCGGTATTCTGGAGGTCATGCAGGACGGCTTCGGCTTTATCCGCAGCGACAATTATCTGCCGGGCGAGAACGACGTGTACGTCTCCCCGTCGCAGATCCGTAAGTTCAATCTGAAGACCGGGGATATCATTTCCGGGAACACGAGGATCAAGGCGCAGCAGGAGAAGTTCAGCGCGCTTCTGTATCTGAAGACGATCAACGGCAAGCTTCCTTCCGAGGCGACGAGGCGCTGCAATTTCGAGGATATGACGCCGGTCTTCCCGAACGAGCGCCTGCGCATGGAGCGCGCGTCACGGGCAGTCGCGATGCGGATCGTGGATCTATTTTCCCCGATCGGCAAAGGTCAGAGAGGCATGATCGTCTCGCCGCCGAAGGCTGGAAAGACAACGCTTCTGAAGGATGTGGCGCGGTCGATTCTGGAGAACGATCCGAACATGAAGCTTTTGATCCTTCTGATCGATGAGCGGCCGGAGGAGGTCACGGATATCAAGGAGGCCATCCGCGGCGACAATGTGGAGGTCATCTATTCGACGTTTGACGAGTTGCCGGAGCACCACAAGAGGGTGTCCGAGATGGTGATCGAGCGCGCGAAACGGCTCGTGGAGCAGCGGGAGGATGTGACGATCCTGCTCGACAGTATCACGCGCCTCGCCCGCGCGTACAACCTCACGGTCCCGCCGAGCGGCAGGACGCTCTCGGGCGGACTCGATCCGGCGGCGCTGCACATGCCGAAGCGCTTTTTCGGCGCGGCACGAAAGATGCGCGAGGGCGGCAGCCTGACAATTCTGGCGACAGCGCTCGTGGACACGGGCAGCAAGATGGACGACGTCGTCTACGAGGAATTCAAGGGCACCGGCAACATGGAGCTTGTGCTGGATCGAAAGCTCTCCGAGCGACGTGTATTCCCGGCCATCGATATTCCGAAGTCCGGCACGCGGCGCGAGGATCTTCTGCTGGACCGCGAGGAGCAGGAAGCCGTCTACATCATGCGCAGGGCGCTGAACGGACTGAAGTCCGACGAAGCGGTTGAGAATATCCTGAATATGTTCGTGCACACGAAGGACAACCGCGAGCTCGTACAGCGGGTGCGTCGGCAGAAGTTTGTGTAAGAGGCGATTGAACAGGTAATTTTCGGAACGGGCAATTTTCATATTTTTCGGTTGCATTTTTTCCGAAAATATGCTATCATCTATAAGCTGTTCTATTGTGTGAACCAGAATGGTGAACTGCAGGGACTTGCAGGGATAGTCCGGGAAAGCTTGCCGCGGTAATATCTGAGCGGCATCGACCGGAAAAGGGCTGAGGCGAAGCGCGGCGAATGGACCGCCAGAACAGGCCGGGCCGCAGTTCACGATCAAAGAGGAAGAGGTGAAAATCATGAAGGAAGGAATCCATCCGGAGTATTATCAGGCAACTGTGACATGCAACTGTGGCAACACATTTGTGACAGGCTCTACGAGAAAGGACATCCACGTGGAAGTTTGCTCCAAGTGCCACTCGTTCTACACGGGTCAGCAGAAGACTGCAGCAGCCCGCGGCCGTATCGAGCGATTCAATAAGAAGTACGGAATTGAATCCAAATAGTTCAGAGATCATACGGGACTGTCGTCAAGTAGAGCTCGTGAGGCACGGGCTGTTTTGCGGCAGTCCCGTTTGCATTTATGTGATAAAGCCCGAAGCGCTCCGTCGGGCTTTAGGGAGATGAAGGAGGAAACACAATGAAACCATCCGGGATAGGAGGACAGGCGGTAATCGAGGGCGTCATGATGCGCAACGGCGGCAAATACGCGGTGGCGGTGCGGACGCCGGATAAGCAGATCGTGGTGGATGTGCAGGACTGCAAGAGCTCAAAATTCAAGCATCAGAAGTTCGTGAAGCTGCCGATCATCCGCGGCGTGGTGAATTTTGTCGATTCGCTTGTGCTCGGCATGAAGTCGCTGATGTATTCCGCGACGCTTTTTGCGGAGGAGACCGACGAGGAGCGCGCGGAGCGCGAGGGCAAGGCCCGGAAGAAGGCGCAGGAAAAGGCGCAGAAGCTGAAAGCAAAGGGGAAGGACGCCGAGGCGCAGAAGGCACTTGACAAGTGCGAGGCAAAGCTGAAGAAAGAGGCGGAGGATCCGGATTCGGCCGGGGACGACGCGCTGATGACGGCGACGGTCGTCTTCTCACTTGCGTTCTCGGTAGCGTTGTTTATCCTGCTGCCGTATTTCCTGTCGCGTTTTCTGCGGAACGTGATCGCCTCGGAGACGTTGATATTGGTGGCGGAGGGTATCGTGAAGCTGCTGATTTTCTTCGGGTATCTGTATCTGGTTTCGCGGATGAAGGATATCCAGCGCAATTTCATGTACCACGGCGCGGAGCACAAGTGCATCAACTGCATCGAGCACGGACTGGAACTGAATGTGGAGAATGTGCGGGCGAGCTCGCGCGAGCACAAGCGCTGCGGCACGAGCTTTCTGTTTATCGTAATGTTTGTGAGTATCGTTTTCATCATGGTGGTGAGCATTCCGCTGTTTGCGCTGATCCATGTGCATGCGGGATTCTGGCGTGTCGTGCTGCGTCTGGCGTTGCTGCCGCTGATCGCGGGCGTATCGTATGAGTTTATCCGTTTGGCGGGGACGAGCGACAGCAAGATCGTCAATATCCTGAGCAAGCCGGGGATGCTGCTGCAGCACATGACGACGAAGGAGCCGGACGACTCGATGATCGAGGTGGCGATCGCGTCCGTCGAGGCGGTGTTTGACTGGAAGAAATTTGAAAATGAGCAGTTCGGGACGCATTACGAGCTGGATGAGGAGAAGACGGAAGAATGACGTTGCGCGAAATGCTGCGGTTCGGAGAGGATTATCTGACGCGGCGCGGGATCGCGGATGCGTCCGTGGATGCGTGGCTGCTGCTGGAGCATGTGACGGGCTTGAGCCGCGCGCAGTATCTGGCGCAGGCGGCAGAACCGCTGGACGGATTTTGCGGAGATCTATTCCATAAGTATCAGGAGCTGCTGGAGCAGCGGGGACGACACATTCCTCTGCAGCATCTGACCGGCGAGCAAGAATTCATGGGATTGACGTTTTTGGTGAATGAGCATGTGTTGGTCCCGCGGCAGGATACGGAAACGCTTGTGGAGGAGGCGCTTGCGAGGCTGCGTCCGGGTATGTGCGTGCTCGATCTGTGTACCGGTTCTGGGTGCATTGCAGTGAGTCTCGCGAAGCTGGGACCGGAGTACCTTGCGCGAAAGGCGGCGGAAGAAGACTCTTGGAAAATATGCGTGGACGCTTCGGATATCTTGACGGAAGCTCTTGCGGTCGCGCGGGAAAATGCAAAGCGTCTGGGCGCGCAGATACGATTTATCGAGAGCGATCTGTTTGCCGAAATCTCCGGGGAATATGATATGATCGTGTCGAACCCGCCCTATATCCGTACGGCGGAGATTGGGGAACTGTCGGAAGAGGTGCGGCTGCATGAACCGCTTCAGGCGCTCGACGGAGCGGAGGACGGGTTGCGTTTTTACCGGGAGATCGTGCGGCAGAGCCCGGCGCATCTGGCGAAAGACGGCTGTTTGCTCTTTGAGATCGGATACGATCAGGCGGAGGCGGTGCGTGAATTGATGGAAAAAGCCGGTTTTGGCGAGATTCGGGTGGTCCGCGACTTGGCCGGACACGACCGCGTAATCGAAGGGAGAAAAATTCATGTTTGATAAATTAGACGATTTGCTGATGCGGTTCGAGGAGATTTTAAATACGCTCAACGATCCCGCGGTGATCGCGGATCAGGCGAGGTTTCAGAAGCTCATGAAGGAGCAGGGAAGCCTGCAGCCGATCGTGGATGCGTATCGGGAATACCGCAAATGCAAAGAGACGATCGACGACAGCCTTGCGATGCTGGACGAGGAGTCGGACGAGGAGATGCGCGAGATGCTCAAGGATGAGCTTGCGGACGCGCGGAAGCAGGCCGGGGAGCTGGAGCAGAAGCTGAAGATTCTGTTGCTGCCGAAGGATCCGAACGACGATAAGAACGTGATCGTGGAGATCCGCGCGGGCGCGGGCGGAGACGAGGCGGCGCTGTTTGCGGCCGAGATCTATCGCATGTACGTGCACTATGCGGAGAGTCAGAGATGGAAGGTCGAGACGATGGACGTTGAGGAGATCGGCATCGGCGGCATGAAGTATGTCAGCTTCATGATCACGGGGCAGGGCGCGTATTCCAAGCTGAAATATGAGTCCGGCGTGCATCGCGTTCAGCGTGTGCCGGAGACGGAGTCGGGCGGGCGGATCCACACGTCGACGGTCACGGTGGCTGTGATGCCGGAGGCGGAGGAATTCGAGGTCGTGATCGACGAAAAGGACATCCGTATTGATGTGATGCGCGCGTCGGGCAACGGCGGACAGTGCGTCAACACGACGGATTCCGCGGTGCGCCTGACACATTATCCGACGGGGATCGTCGTTTACAGCCAGACGGAGAAATCACAGCTCCAGAACAAGGCGAAGGCGTTCGCGCTGCTGCGGACGAAGCTGTACGATATTGAACAGCAGAAGGCGCACGACGCGGAGGCGGAGCTGCGCAGGAGTCAGGTAGGCACCGGGGATCGCTCGGAGAAGATCCGCACCTACAATTTCCCGCAGGGGCGCGTGACGGATCATCGGATCAACCTGACGCTCTACAAGCTGGAAAAGATTCTGGACGGCGACATACAGGAGATCATTGACAGTTGCATTGCGGCGGATCAGGCGGCGAAGCTCGCGAAGATGAACGAGTGACGCGCCGGGGAACAGTAGGAGAATAGTCGTATGGAAGATAAGAACAAGAGCCGGATCTATCCGGCAAACAGCATTCGGGTCTGCGTGGACAGCGACGCCGCGCAGGATTTCCGGGGAAAATTTTACAGCAAGATGAACCGCGAGCCGATCAGCTTCCGCGATTTCGGAGAGATGATCGTGCTGGCGGACAAGCTTTTCGACAAACGGGGATATCCGCAGACCTTTCAAGAGAAGCGGAGCTTCCGCAGCAAGGCGCCGGAGAAAGGCCGTTACGCCGCGCCGGAGATCTTTCTGGAGGATGAAGAGATCCTTGCGCAGCAGGGCGGGCGCTGCACGTTTGACATTCTGGTGCAGAGCCGCCGCAGAGCCGGATGGCAGGGTGTCCTGCTCGGCGAGGACGGAATCATGCACGAATACCAGAGCGAGATGGAGCTGCTGAAGGAGATCGGCGCGGAGGTGGGAAAGCATAAGGCTTAGAAAGCGATGCCTGTCACTGTGCTGCAAAAGCCAACCTCAGATGATAAAACATGCAGAGTCTCGATAATCTGCAAATAAAACGAATAAAAATGTGAAAAAACCGTAAAATTATTGACATAAGACCAAAAATCTGTATATTATGTTATAGAGGAGGCTGGCGATATGTTAATTCAGTTTATGGTAAAGAATGCTTTTTCCTTCAGAGAAGAGACCGTATTTGATATGACGGCAATCAATGCGTACAAAGAACATCCGGAGAACTTGATCGATATCGGGACAAAGGAGAAATATATCAGGGTTGCGGCGATTTATGGCGCAAATGCGAGCGGTAAGACGAATTTGTGCGCGGCTATGCTGTGTTTTCTGCGGATTATTGCCGAGTCATTTAATAATGTGTCCGACGGAAATAGTACGGCGATCGAAGAATACTATGCTCCGTTTTCTTTTGAGAGCCATAAGGATAGTTCGGAATTTGAGATCGTTGAATCTTTAGGAGATTTCGAGTACAAATACGGATTCGAGTATAATGCAAAGTGCATTATGGCTGAATGGCTGTATAGAAAGAATTTGAAGACAAATCGAACAGTTACCATTTTCGAGAGGACAACTGACAAAATAGAATTCGGCGCCGCTGCCAGAAAAGAATGCGAGGTATATAAAGAACAACTTCCTGCAGAAACATTGGCGCTTTCTTTTTTTAACAAACTGAAACTTCAAACGGACATTTTCAGGAATTTTTATGATAGTGTTATGGCTACGTTAATTGTTCCCGCAAGCATTCGTGAGGACGCCAGCATATTGGAGAGACATTTGCCGGCGTTGGTGGATCATGACAAGCCGAAGCTGGTGGAATTTTTGACGGCGATTGACACCGGAATTAAAGATATTGATTACGACGACAGTGAGAATGAAATCAAATTTGTCACATTTCATAAAGGAAAGGACGGAAGAGAATACCCGTTGAATCTGTATAACGAGTCAGAAGGGACATTAAAGAGTATTTTGCTTTATATTTATGTGAGGAAAGCGATTCAAGGCAACAGATTGATTTTGATCGATGAGTTAAATATTAAACTGCATCCGCTACTGCTGAAGTTTATCATCGATTTATTTTATGACAATGATTCAACAGCACAGTTGATTTATACGACGCATGATACGACATTGATGGACAAAAAATTCTTCAGAAGAGACCAGATCTGGTTTGTCCAGAAGGATGAGTTCGGCTACTCCGAGCTGTTTGCGCTTTCGGATTTTAAGGTGAGATCGGACGCGTCGTTTGAAAAGGACTATCTGGCAGGCGTGTATGGCGGTATTCCGTATCTGAAAGAGTTTGAAATGGAAGAAGGCGAATAAGTGGGTTCAGATGATCTGTTCAAAAGATAGGGTAAATACCGCGATAAAAAATGCGAAACGCAGAATGGTAGAATACAGAAGCGACGTTGATAAGCCGTCCGAATATGATCCCGGCACGACAGTGCATGAGTTGGTGCAGGAACTGAAAAGATATCTGGATGAAAAGCAGTAATAGAAATGCCGGTTATAATGGCGGTAGATGACAGAAGGGATGCTGGAATGAAACACACTGCAATGACGATCTTATATGAGGTACACGACAATCTCTACGTGAACCTGACGAACAAGTGCCCGTGCGCCTGCACATTTTGCCTGCGGCAGACACGCGAGAGCATGGAGGAGTCCGGGCCGCTTTGGCTGGAGCATACGCCGACGCTCGACGAGGTGCTGGCAGAGTTTGAAAAATTCGATATGGACAAATATGCGGAGGTGGTCTTCTGCGGCTTCGGCGAGCCGACTGAAGCGCTGGATGTGCTGCTTCAGACCGCGCGCTTTGTGAAGGAGCGTTACGGAAAGCCGATCCGCATCAACACAAACGGCCTCGGCAATCTCGTGAATGGGAAAGACATCGCGCCGCTTTTGGCAGGGCTTGTCGATACGGTCTCGATCAGCCTGAACACGCCGGATCGGAAGAAGTACTATGAGCTTGTGCGTCCGAAATTCGGAGAGCAGTCGTTTGACGCGATGCTGGACTTTGCCCGGGAGTGTGTGAAGTACGTGCCGCATGTGGTAATGACGACCGTGGCGACGACGCTGACCGCGCAGGAGGAAGAGCAGTGCCGCGCGATCTGCGAGCAGCTTGGGGTGCGCTATCGTATTCGACCTTGGGAAGACTAAAAGAAATTAATTAATCACTTTTTGTTATTGATATATATACTGTCGGAAATCATGCAGGAGCACTTTTGAAAGATGCTCCGAGTTCAAAATGAATAAGATCCTGAGCGTAAAAAAGACGAGGGAAGCCGATGGCAGAAAGAGCCGTCGGCTTTTTTTGTTTTATGAAACTCATAAGGTTTATACGGTTTATAAAACTTTAAAAAAGGCATCTTGTAAGTAGGTAATAATCAACTTGTTGAAAGAGGAATTCCGGAGAGAATTTTGCGAACTGTCACAAAAAAATCCGAAAAAATTTTCAAAAATTTATGAAAAAGAGCGGTTTTGTTACCAAAATGTGACTGGCGTGCTGTATAATCGAAATTAACATTGGGTGAAGTATGCGCATCAGGCGACTATAAGGAGGAGTTACATCCGTGAAAAAACAAATGTTTATTTTGGAAATAAACGATACGCAGGACCATAGCTGGCAGGGTCAGTTGAAGTGGATCCAAGGCGACAACAAGCAGAGCTTCCGGAGCGTAGTAGAGCTGCTCCGCCTGATCGACTCTGCGATAAATGAAGAAGAGACTGTTTTTGCCGAAGGAGGCGCCCGCGGACCGGGAGATATGGCGGATCCGTGGGAGGGCGCAAGCCCGGGAGATATGACCGATCCGGATGCTCCGGATTTCGGTGTCCCGGACGACTGACACGATACAACCGGGACGCGGTTTCCGGAACAAATAGCAGGACAGAACAATAGATTAAGAGAGCAGAAAGAAATCCGGCCGGAAGGCCATTCAAAACTCCAACCAAGAAAGGGGAACATCATGAAGAAAACAAGTCGTATAAGCAGATTGCTGGCTATGCTGTTAGCGCTTGCTATGATCGTCAACTCGCAGGGTATGACTGCGATGGCAGCGGTAATCGGCGGCGTGACCGGCGGCACGAAGCAGACAGAGGCTCCGCAGACGGAGACCGAGAAGGAGTCCTTGAAAGAGGAAGAGACCGAGGTTGAGTCTGAGAGCGAATCGGAGGGCTTGACACCGGCCGAGAAAGAGGCGATGTCAGAAGCGGCGGCCGAGACAGAGCTTGAGGCCGAGACGGAAGTCCAGACCGAAGCACCGATCGAGACGGAAGCCCTGACGGAAGCACCGGCTGAGACCGAAGCACCGGCAGAAACGGAAGTCCTGACGGAAGCTGAGACGGAGCTTGAATCCGAGGCGATCGTTGAAGAAGAGAGCGAGACGGAGACCGAAAGCGAAAGCGAGACGGAGCTGCCGGAATTTGCAGAGCCGCAGACATATACATATGAAGACGGAAAAGTAACGATTGAAGTTACTGTACCGGAAGGCGTGAAGCTTCCCTATGGGGCAGAGATGAGGGTTGAGCCGGTACCGGAGGATTCGAAAGAATATGCGGAAGCGGTAGAGGCTGTGGAAACCGCCAATCCGGATGTTGTATTTAACGAGCATGTTTTCTATGATATTTATTTCGTGACGAAGGAAGGCGTAGAGGTTGAGCCTGTCGGCGGAGAAGTATCTGTTCAGATGAGATTCAATGATCCTCTTAAGACAGAAGTTGAAGATGTATCCGGTGATCCGGTTGCGGTTGTGAGCCATATTCAGGACAACGGCGAACTGGAAGATGTGACGGATGAGGTCAATCTGAACAGGAAGGACGAGGTCAAGGCTGTAGAGTTCTCGACTGATAGTTTTACGATTTATGGGGCAGGCGCCGGTGTACAGAATAACTATGAGACGACAGATACTATCCCGAGCTATTCCCTGAAGTATTTGCTGGAGGGTTATAACGCGGTTGCTATTAAGGATACTGACGGCAATGGCGGCGATATTGTGATGAACCAGCATACCATGGGTGGTATTCTGGCGCAGGGTAATCTTAAAGGTACAAGTGGCGCTGGGTATGCGGATTCTCCACTAGTGAATCCATCTTATATTGCTGGGCTGGTCGAAACCGCTGATTTGACATGGAAGGAAAACGGGCAGGAGAGGCACGGTAGGGGACTTGTCGGCGGAAAATTGAATGGACGCCACACATACTATTGGAAGCCCTTGTATGTAGGAAGCATTAATAATACTGTTACAGATCCTTGTGATATTCCTGCCGGTGAAAACGGTGAAAACGGTGGAAAATATTTAAATGGCTCTACGAACGTATACAATGAGATTGGCGTAGGGGGAGACGGAAAGAGCGGAGAGAGTGCGCCAATCTATAGAACAGATAAATATGTTGATTGGAGTACTTTAAGAAATGCTGTTGTATCTGGTATGGACTATTTAGCCGGTGATACAGAGGATAAAGAGATACCAGAGAAGGCACCAAATGGAAACCTGTATGGACAAAATGGAGCCCCATTTCCAATAGAGCTGGGTTCCAAGGTGTCATTGACACTGGGAGATAAATGCCATATTGATAATAATGGCTTTCATATTGAATTAATCGGAGACGGTTCGATTCATGATACGAAAACAATTATCAATATCAAGGATTCAGGGGAAGTTCATGTTCCGATAATCAAGTCTGTTAATGGGGTAACGCTTAATACTACAGAGGGCGATGCAACAGGTACGTCAATCGTATTCACATTTCCGAATGCGACAAAAGTGTTGATGTCTGAGGCCCCAATGTTTGGTCATGTGATTGCTCCTAAGGCGGATATTATAACCGGAGGCGGCAATTATAGCGGTTGCTTGATTGGTAAGAGTGTCACACTTAATGGCGAAGGGCATATGTGGCCATATACTGGTGAGACTTTGATTCCGGATCAGGAAGGATTCCATGCATCAAAGCAGGTGGATGGAAAAGCTCCGAAGCTAGAGGAGAATAAGAAATTTACTTTCCATTTATACGAATTAAAGAATGGTATATGGGATCCTCTTGCTACGGCGGAAAACGATGGTTCGAAAATTTATCTGGGTGATCAGACATACGCTGAAAATTCACAGGGTGATCACTGGTATTTGATCCGCGAAGATTGGACCCCAATTAATGGATATGAGATTTCCAAGGTTCTTTATGTAGTAAAAGTACATGTAGAAAAAAAGAGCGAAACTATTAATGGTACGACCACGACGGAATGGTTTGTCACGGAGAAGAAGTATTACAAGACAAGTGCTGATTCTCCGGAAGCCCTTATTAACGAAGATCATTCTATTAAGGCAGAGCTTTTAGGTGAGTCTATTCCGGAAGATGGAGTTGTTTTCAACAACACTACCGAAGAGGAGAAGGGCAGCCTCAGGATTAAGAAAAACGTAACGGTCAACGGAGAGCCAACGACCGGTACGCTTATGGATGATACGTATACATTTACAATTACTAAGAATGGAGATCGGCGCTTTAACGCAAAGCGAGAAATCAAAATTGTAAATGGAAAATCTACCGTGGAGTATGTTGAACTTGATAATCTGGATCCGGGTTGGTATACCGTGACAGAGGAATATCGAAGCGGCATTGATGTAAAGCCTAATAGAATCCAGAGTGTGGAAGTGAAGGCGAACAATACAGCCGAAGTCCCGACGGTGGAATTTACGAACAACAAGACAGTCAGAGGAGAGTTTTCTCTTTCTGGCAAAAAGACTGTTGATAACGAAGATCTTACCGATGATGAAAAGAATCATAAGTTTATATTTACGTTGAAAAGACCTGTCTGGGATATTCAAGAGAAAAAATATGTTTGGGGAGACGAGAAGTCGACGACAAACGAGGACGAGACCTTCACCTTTGAAAATCTTGAATATGATTATCTTGAAGGGACGGATTATTGGTATCTGATCGAAGAAAAAGAAGGTACTGATGATTATGTTTATTCTAAAGCAAAATATCTTGTGCATGTAAATGTTACTTATAGATTGCTTAGCGATAAGATAACAACTACCTATTATAAAGTTCCGGAGGGTAAAGAAAACAGCATTATTGAGACTAAGAGTGGCTCAACACTATTGGGAGACTATCACTACTATGATATCGATAATACTGGACTTGAACAGAAAACGGAAGCGGAATTCGATAATGAGCGTCTTGGCGAGTTGTCTGTCACCAAGGCTGTGTCCGGCACGGCGCCGGAGTCAGACGCTTCTTATGAAGTGACGGTTAAACCGGCCGAGGGTCAGACCGGCATCGACATGAGCGGCGTGAAGGTGAAGAAGGGCGACCGGGATATTACGAGTGAGGTGACGGTTGCAGAGAATTCCGTGAAGTTCTCCTTCAAGGCCGGAGAGACGGTTACTCTGAGCAAGCTGCCGAAGGGCAAGTATGTGGTTGAAGAAACGTCGAGCGGAAAATTTATCAAGGAGTACACGGTTGGCGATTCGACAGATAAGCAGAACGACCCGGTGACTGTCGAGATAAAGAAAGGTGCGACATCGGCATCTGTCACTGTGACGAATACCTATCCGACGGATGCAAAGATGAGCCTGAAGGCGAATAAGACGCTGACGAACGGAACGCTTGGTGATGATTACAGCTTCACATTGAAGTTGACCGGCGATTCGACGGGTCTTGTCGTGAAGGATGCCGAGGGTAGGGATCTGACAAATAATCTGAAGGACGCGGGCATTGTGCGCGGCAATAATGCAAGCGGTGAGATTCTGTTTGACGGATTTACGTTCAGTAAGGAAGGAACGTATACGTTCACGCTGTCTGAGAACATTCCGGAATCAGAGGATGACGGTATTGAGTATGATGCTGCGGAATATACGATAACAGTCGAGGTTGAGCTGGATAAGTCTACAACGCCATATCAGTATAAGGTGGCAGATGTGACCGCAACGAAGAAAGCAGATAAGAGCGACGCGGAGAGCGCGAAGACTGCGGAGACTGATATAAAAGTCGAACTTGACAAGGACGGCGTTTACAAGATTAATTCCGGAATTACCTTCGCGAACCGCGTGAAGAAGGGCAAACTGTCTGTCACAAAGGAAGTACTTGGTAATACGGCGGATGATGAAGCAATATACACTGTTCATGTGACGGGCGAGCTCACAAAAGAGCAGTGGGATGAGGTTCTTGAAGACAATGATGGAAAGAACCTTGGGTTGTTGTATTCAAAAGAAAATTCTGATGAAGTGATCGGTTTGCAGTTCTCTATCAGAAAAGGTGAGACTGTAATGATCGATAAACTTCCGATCGGGAATTACCATGTAGAAGAGCTTATTGAGGGCGAGGTTGCTTACGAGGCGTCTTATGCGGTAGGCGCGGATGAAACGAAAAAGTCTGATGGTATTGATGTAGGAGTGCCAGATGAAGAGGAAGAGCCTGCTGGTTATACGGTCAAGATTACGAACACCTATCCGAACGAGGTGAGCGTGGCCTTTGGCGGTACGAAGCATGTGGAAGTAAAGGGCACAGACGTTGACGAGAATACAGTATATCCGGACGCGACCTTTACGTTCAAGCTTTACAATGCGGTCGAGACAGAGGACGGCGGATACACAGTAAGCGGCGATGCAATCCAGTCTGTAGATGTAACGATGCCTCTGGAGAGCGGTGAGGACGGAAGCTTTGTATTTGATGAGGCTTCGCTTGGGGAAGCTGTAAAGGGTGCTCTTACCTATAAGAAAGCAGACACGTACTATTACATCGTCAGGGAGACGGTGAAGGAGACGGAGAAAGGCTTCACCTATGACGGTACGACATATGTCATCAAGGTTGAGGTGACGAAGTCTACGGATGGCAAGAATCTGGAGGCGGCAGCGTCTATCGTTTTCCCGGCTGGTAAAGAGCTTAAAAGGGCGGAGGATGGTATATTCTACGGTCTTGACTTTACGAACACCTATACGTACGGGGATCTTGTAGTCGAGAAGGCTGTCTTGGCGTCTGAGGGTGTTGCGGATCCGAATAAAGAATATACGATCTATGTCACCAATACGGAGGGCAAGGATCTCAGCGGCGCGATGGTAGCCGTTACAGGGGATGACGGTGTGTTTGGCGAGGCACAGGCCGTGACTGCGGATCAGCTTACGTCGGACAATACGGTTATTGTTCTGAAGCTGAAGGGTTCGCAGAAGGCGAAGATCACGCAGCTTCCGCTCGGGTATTATCATGTGGAAGAGATCATTCCGACGAATGAGGAAGGTGACTACAGCGCCACGTATGAAGGCGGAATTGAGGTCGCGGACAAGAAAGGCGTGAATGTTGAGCTTGAACAGGGCGAAGATAAGACGACGAGCGACAGAGTGACCGTGAAGAACACATACCCGAATCAGGGTGAGCTTCGTGTGCGCAAGAAGGTGACCGGCACGTGGCTTCCGGATGCTGATACGACGGAATATACGATTGAGATCTCCCGTGAAGACGAAGCGGCTATGACCGGCGCAGAGGTTTCTAAGGTTGCGGCCGGCGTAGAGACCAAGGCAGACAACGCTCTTGCGGCGGATAGCTCGAAGATTACGGTTGAGTTGAAAGCGGGCGAGGAGATTGTTGTCAGGAATCTCGCTCCGGGCGGTTACGTTGTGAAAGAGACGACGCAGGACGAGGCGTTCACGACACAGGTGACTGTGACAACCACGCCGAACATTGGGGAGAATACGCTGAAGACTGAACCGGGTGCAGAGGTAGAGTTCTACTTCGGCTACAAGGATACCGTCAGCGTCGAGATCCAGAACGACTATAAGAACAAGGGCGCGCTGGAGATTAAGAAGACGGTTGACGGCACTACGGCTCCGAGTGACGATACGTGGTATGAGATCACGGTGGAAGGCCCGGCAGGCGCGTTTACGGCAGAGAACGTAGGCAAGGCAAGCGAGAAATATATGCCCGGTGTGCCGAGCGATGATGGAAGCAAGGTTACCTTCAAGCTGCGCAAGGATGGCAGTGTGAAGTTTGAGAATCTGCCGGCAGGCGACTATACGGTAACAGAGGCAGGAAGCGGCTTCACGAAGAAGCTCACGGTGGATTCGGCAACGGAAGGCTCGGAGTCTGCAACGGTGAATCTGAGCGGCGAGAAGACCGAGGGCACGGTAACGGTCAATAACCATTACCCGAACAAGACTTCTATGAAGCTGAAGGGCACCAAGGCAGTAGTCGGCAAGAAGCTGGAGGATCAGAAGTATAGCTTCTATATTAATCTTGAATCCACTGTACCGGAAGGGAACAAAGACGGTGCAACGCTTGAACATGAAGAAAAGATTTACAATAGCGATACGGAAATCGACTTTGGTTCAATCACCTTCACGAAGAATGGGGAGTACACGTTTAAGATAGGTGAGAATGATCCTGATGATACGGATGTGAACAAGGACGACAGCATCTACAAGGTAACTGTGAACGTGGATAATGTCAACGGCGATTACCAGATCACCAAGGTTGAGATCACGAACGACAAGAGTAACGTGAGCAAGACCTACGATAAGAATGCAGAGGGCGGCGAGTGGCCTGCGGATGGCGAGCCGTTTGAGCTTCCGGAATATGTGAAGGACGGCGCGACAGCTTCCTTCATCAACGATGTGAAGACTGGCACGCTCCATGTGAACAAGACGGTTATCGAGGGCGATGTGGCCGTAGATCCGAACGCTACTTATACAGTCAATGTGACGGCTGACGTTGACTGGAGCCATGTGACTGTAGATGGTGCAGTATCGACCGATATTACGGAAACCAAGGAAGGCGAAGAAGATGTAGTCGTTGGCAAGTCCTTCGAGATCAAGGGTGGTGCTACGGTTACGCTGAATAATCTTCCGGTGGGAACCTATACGGTAACGGAGGAGTCCGGCACAGAATATGTGGCGAGCTATGTAGTGAGCGAGGACGGCAAGACGACTGAAGACGAAAGCAATGAGAAGGTCGTTCTTGGATATCAGGACGAGAAGACCGTTGCAATCACGAACACCTACCCGGAGAATGTGTCTATGAGCCTGAAGGGTACGAAGCAGGTTGAGGATGGTTTGCTCGGGACGTACAGCTTCAAGCTGATTAAGGTGGATGGGCCGGACGGTGTTGCTATTGATGAGGCGGATGCAGACGGCAGTCTGACGGTGCAGAATGCGGGTGAAACATTCACCTTCAATGGTATCACCTTCAGCGCGGCAGGTACTTATACGTTTGAGGTATCTGAGGTAGAGGATAAGGATAACAGCGGTATTGAGTACGATAAGACGAAATACCGCGTGACCGTGAAGGTTGCGAAGACCGCCGATGGCACGACCTACGAAATCACCGAGGCGAAGATTGAGACGATCAAGACAGTCAAGGCCGACGAGGAAGGCAATGAGACCACGCAAGTGACCGCTACCGAGGTTTACGGCACGAGTGAAGGAGAAAAAGCTCTTCCGGAGAGCAACGCGTTTACGCTTCCGGATAAGACCTTTACGAACCGCGAGAAGCGCGGCACGCTCCAAGTAGAGAAGATCGTTGTTGGCGATCCGGCTACGATTGCTGCGCATACATCGGATGAGTATACCGTCAGGGTGACGAATGATAAGATCAACTGGGGCGATGATCAGATCGAGATTAAGTCTTCTGTGGGAGATGAGAAGGTCACGACGGATCTGATCGGAGCTAACGCTGCGGGTAAAGAGAATGCTGTTATCGGCAAGGAGTTCACAATCGCGAAGGGCGAGATCGTGACATTCAGCGGGCTGCCGATTGGCGAGTATACGGTGGAGGAAATTCTTCCGACCGGCGAGACGGCTGCTCTGTATACGGCGACGGTTGAAGGCGTAAAAGTAGAAGACGCAGAGCCGACGGAAGATGTCGTAGGCGGAACCGTGACGGTAGAGGATGGCGGTACGGCTACCGTGACCGTGACAAACACCTACCCGACCAAGGCAAGCGTAGATTTCGACGGCATGAAGACGCTTGAAGTCATAGGCGGCACGACGGCGCCGCAGGCGACGTTTACATTCGAGCTGTACGAGACGGATGATGAGTATAGTCTGGATGGCGCTAAGAAGATAGACAGCGCGTTTATTGACGATCTGGCAACAGCAGGCAGCAAAGAATTCAACTTTAAATCGATTGATTACACGGATGTAGGGACTCATTATTATGTAATCAAGGAAACTGTGACGGTGACGGACGGTGACGGCGGCTTCACGAACGATACCAGACTGCACAAGATTACGGTAGTTGTCACAAAGGATAAAGCGACTAACAAGCTGGTTGCTACGAAGACGGATGTAGACAAAACTGGTTTCAATTTCACGAATACCTACACCTACGGCAGTCTGTCTGTGCAGAAGGTAGTGTCCGGCAGAGCTCCGGAAGGTGAGGAATATAGCGTCACTGTGAGCAGTACGAAGAACTTTGCGAAAGCGAAAGTGCAGATCAATAGTGACAAGCCGACGTCGTTTGAAGAGAATGACGTAAAAGAGAAGGATGGCATGTATTCCTATACCTTCACGCTGGGTGCAAACGATGTGGCTAAGTTCACGGAGCTTCCGGTGGGCAGCTATACCGTGACTGAGGAAACGCCGGAGGGTGTAAACTATGCGGCGACCTACAATGTGGCAGGCAGTGACGAAGAAAGCGGAACAGATAGCACTGGTGCGACTGTGAAACTCACTCCGACCGTAAAGGAAGGCAATGTGACAATCACAAACACCTACACAAACAAGGGCGAGCTCTCGATCGTCAAGACGACAGACGGCTCATGGGCTCCGGACTCTGAGACGTATACGATCACTGTGACCGGAGGACCGGAGGGCGCGGATCTGTCTTCTGACGAAATTGAAGTAACCTTTGATGGCATATCGGCTACAAGTGAACAAGTACAGAAGGACAAGAATAGCATTGTTCTTCAGATGCCGAAGGATGTGACGGTGAAGATCAGCGGACTGATGCCGGGTGATTACACTGTAACTGAGAAATTGCCGGAGAATGCAAACTATGCAGCGACCTATTCTGTGAAGGTGAATGGTGTGGTTGCGATGGATGCTAAGGGAGGCGTGAAAGACCGCACGGACGCTCCTAAGGTAGAAATCGAGAACAATAAGTCCACATCTGTGGAAGTGAAGAACACCTATCCGGAGATCGGCGAGCTGAAGATTAAAAAGGTTGTGACAGGCGAGACGAAGGATCTCTATACAACGGATGTATATGAGATCACGGTAGCCGGAACCGCCGGAGAAGACATGTCGGGCGCTGAAGTAAAAGGCGCGATTGCAGATTCTGTCTCCGTAAGTGACGACGGCAAGACGATCACCTTCAAGATGAATGCTGATGGTACCGTGACGATCACCGGGCTGAAGAAGGGGAATTATACGGTTACTGAGACGTCGGAAGGCAACTATGTGGCGTCGTATACCTACACGTCGGATGGAAGTAATGTTGATTCGGTTGAGGGTATACCGCTCGGGACAGTAGCGTCGCAGGATGTGACGGTGACGAACACCTATCCGAATGAGCTTCACCTTACTATTGAGGGCGACAAGAAGCTTGTGGGACGCGATCTGGGGGATGGAGAGTTCACATTCAAACTCAGAGATCTTTCTGCTCCGGAAAAGGCGACTCTCACAGACGCGGTCGAAGAAGGTGCACTGACGACTGGAAATAATGTCGAAACCGGCATGTTCAAGTTCGAGGGCATCACATTCCGCAAGGAAGGCACATACACCTTCGAGATCAGCGAGGTTATTGGCACTGACGAGGATGTGACCTACGATCGTGTTGTTTATACAGCAACTGTTGTGGTAGTGAAAGACGACGACACGAATCAGTACAAGGTAGAGTCAGTAACCGTCACTGCGGCTGATGAAGCTGGTAATGTGACAGTGTCCGAGCCGAAGTTTGAGGGCGAGGGCAACAACTGGGCAGTAACGCTTCCGAAGCATACTGGCGCGGATACGGCAACCTTTGTCAATGAGATCAAGAAGGGCAGTTTAATAATTAAGAAGACCAGCATTGACGGTTATGCGGAAGATATCTTTACATTCCACGTAACGCTGAATGGTACGCCGTACGATGGCAAGGCGAAGCTCAATGACGGTACGGAGCTATCAATTGAGAATGGCGTACTTAATCTGAAGGGTGGCCAGACCGCGACGATTGACGGTATTCTGTATGGCACTGCCTATGTAGTGACGGAGAATAAGGATGGCGCGTATACTCCGGAGCAGCAGGAGTTCAGCGGCACGATCAGCGCGACGACGCCGACGATCAGTGCCGAGTATGTCAATACCTACGAGACGAACGACGTGAACTTCCAGCCTGAGGTGACGAAGACCGTGAACGGGCGTCCGGCTCCTAAGGTTGACGGTGAGACATACACCTTCAAGCTGACGGTTGTGAAGAAGGACGCGGAAGGCAACATCGTAGAGGGCGGCTGGACGGAGACGAAAGAGCTGACTCTTGAAGGTGTCGATGCCGAAGGCATACTTCGTGCGTTCGCACAGTTTGAGAACCACACCTTCAAGAAGGCCGACAGAGGTTATACCTATGTTTATACGATCACCGAGGATATTCCGGAGAAGGCGAAAGAGAACGGAAATGTCCTTGACGGAGTGACTTATGATGATACGGTATACACCTATGAAGTGACGATCGTCGATGACGCCAAGGGTCATCTGACTGCGGAAGTCGTGAAGAAGACGACGCGCAACGGCGTGGAAGTGAAAGACGGCAACGAGCAGATCGTTACAGGCGACGCGATGGGTACAGTGACGGCGACGTTCGTGAACGAGTACGAGGCGGCAGGTCTCGGTGAAGTGAGCGGAACGAAGACGCTGACCGGACGTCAGTTGGATGACAGAATGTTCACCTTCCAAGTGAAGAATGCTAAGGGTGACGTGGTTGGCGAGGCACAGAATGTCGGCGGCAGCTTCACGATTAAGAACATCGGTAAGGAGAAAGCAGAGAATGGCACGGTATTGCCGTTCACACTGGAGGATGTCGGTAAGGATCTGAGCGGCTACAAGCTGGTAGAGCTGATCCCGACAGATGCGAAGGACAACACAAAAGACGGCGTACGCTATACCACGAAGGATTACAAGCTGAATGTAAGCGTAAGCGACGACGGCGATGGCTCGCTGACTGTGAGCGTGACGGTTGTGAAGGGACCTGCATTCTTCCAGAACACATACAATACGGAAGAGACGATCGGTCTTGACGCGACGAAGAAGCTGATCGGGCGCAAGCTGGGTAATGGGGAATTCACGTTCGTGCTGGCGGCGGCTGACGATGTGAATGAAGGAACTGTCCAGAATCCTACCGTGCAAAACGACGCGGATGGAAAGATTGATTTCGGCGAAGACGCGATTAAGATCACGCTGAGCGACATGGACGACGTGTATCCGACGGTGGATGAGAAGGGCGAGAGTATTTCCACGAAGTATTTCAAGTACACGCTGACCGAGCAGCCGACAGACAATGTAGAGGGCAGCGAGTCTACGGTTACGAACGACCCCGTACCGATGAGAACGCTGACTCTGAAAGCGACATACAACTGGACAACGGGCGTATTGACGCTTGCTTGGGAAGATGACGCAGACGAGCAGGTATTCGTAAATAACTACGATATCCGGAAGAAGACGGGCGTTGAGCTCTCGAAGAAGCTGACCGGACTTGACTTGGCGACGCATCCGTTCACTTTCGATCTGGAGAAGCAGAATGATGATGGTGGATGGACTCGGATCGTTTCCAAGATCAATGATGCAGAGGGCAACATAAGCTTTGCGGATGCAATCGAGATCGCGCTTAGCGACCTCAGGATTGATCCGGAGGCTGAGGACAGCGCAGCTAACTATTATAAGGAGCGGACGTTTACCTATCGCGTGAAGGAGTCCATACCGGAGAAACCTAATGCGGATATGGATTACGACGATCACAGCTACGTGTTTACGGTGGTTGCGAAGTATAACTACGAGACCGGAGAGCTGGAGCTGACGAGGAATGAGTCGAAGGATGATAAGACGTTTACGAACACATGGTCCGCGGAAGCGTCAGTACCGCTTATCGGTTATAAGATGCTGAAGGACATGAAGCTTAAGGAGCACAAGTACAGCTTCAACGTATATCATGTGGAGACTAGGGTAGACGGCAAGACAGTATGGACAGCATCGGCGGATGAGAAGCCGGTAATCGGACCGGTCTGGAACGAGGCAAACGGAGCCATCACGTTCGGCAGTCTGGAGTACAATCTTTCTCATATCGAACTCGAAGACGGAAGCTATCCGGCGGAGACATTCTTTTACTATAAGGTGGTTGAGGCCGAGCCTGAAAAGGACGATAACCTTCAGGGCAGTGTCAGCTACGACAAGAGCGAGAGGAACGTGACCGTGAGGGTGACGTATAACGCAGTGACCGGCAAGATGGAAGCGAAGCTGGTAAGCGTCACGGATCTGCTGGTATTCGTTAATGATTACGATACGGAAGAGACGATCGGGCTGAACGCGAAGAAGGAAATGTTAGGCCGCGATCTGACGCAAGAGGATCTGGATACGTACACATTCACGCTGGCAGCGGCTGATTCAGCATATGCCCATACGGTTCAGACGAAGGATCCGCAGAAGCTTAAGATGGTTGGCGAGGATGCGGTAGTTGATTTCGGCGAAGCGGCAATCAAGATCGAGCTGGACGACATGACGGGCATGCGAGCGACAGATGTCGAGGGCGAGTACAAGAAGGAGTTCCGGTACACGCTGACAGAGAGCGGAAACAGACCGCATGTGACGAACGCGGCCGCACAGACGCTGACGCTGGTAGCAATCTACAATGAGAACAGTGGTCGTCTGACGCTGGCTTGGCAGAACGCACCGGCGGATGTGAAGTTTACCAACACTTACGCGGCGACAGGTCTGGGCGAGCTGGAAGGCAAGAAGCTCTTGGAAGGTCGTGAGATAAAAGACGGCGAGTTTACTTTCCAAGTGAAGAACGCTAATGGTGAGGTAGTCGGCGAGGCGACAAATACCGGCAGCAGCTTCAAGATTACCGGTATCGGCAAGGCGCTGGATGCAGATGGCAAGGTACTGCCGTTCACGCAGGATGATGTAGGTAAGGAGATAACGGGCTTCACACTGACCGAGGACAGGGGCAGCGATCCTAAGATCGTGAAGTACGATAGTAAGAGCTATCCGTTAACTATAACCGTAAGCATTGGCGATGACAGCGAGCTGAAGGTGGAAGTGGACGGCGGACCGGATGTGAAGTTTGAGAACGAGTACGATACATCTTACGAGGTTACGCTGCAGGCCAAGAAAGAGATGCTGGGCCGCGCGCTGAACACGGATGACGTAGCCGGGTACACGTTTACGCTGACAGAGGATGTTCCGGAAGATACAGAAGGTTCGGAGTTCAAGAGTACAGTGCTGGCGGATAATAGCACAGATGGGCTTGAGCTGACCGAGGACGGTGGCGCGATAATCGACTTCAATAACCAGCCGGTTGTCAGGATCACGCTGGCCGATATGGATGACGCAGATAAGAGCGGCAGCGATGGCATATGGAGGAAGGATTTCCACTATACGCTGACCGAGACCGGCACAAGACCGGGTGTGACGAATGATCCGGATGCAAAGAAGCTGACACTCCATGCTACTTATAATTACAACACAGGCGTCTTGTCGGCAACTTGGGAGGAAGGTTTGGACGATCTGACCTTCAGGAACACTTACGAGGCGACAGGCAGCTTCAGCTTTGAAGGCAAGAAGGTGCTGGAAGGCAGAAATCTGGAGGATGATAACAGGAAGTTCCGGTTCTCGGTTGTGGAGACAAAGGACGGTACGCCGACGGGTAAATCATGGATCGTAAGGAACAACGGCGGCACAATCGACTTTGGACCATTTGCTTATACGCTGAACAAGGATCAGGACGACACCGGCATCTATGTATACCGGATCAGAGAGATCGTCGGCGAGACGGATAAGGGTTACACTTACGATGATTCCGTCTATGAAGTGACCGCAGAGGTGGAAGACAACAAAGAAGGCAAGCTGATCGCAACGAAGAAGTCTGTGACGAAGAACGGCGAAGCAGTTGCGGATCAGACGGTTACCTTCACGAACAAGTACGAGGCGACGGGCAGCATCACGTTCGACGGCGTGAAGACGCTGGAGGGCAAGGATCTGAACGACGAGAGATTCCAGTTCTCATATGTCGAGATGAAGCAGACGAGCGGCGGCAACACGCCGACGGGCGCTTCGGGAATCGTAAGGAACGACGACAAGGGTAAGGTTAGCTTCGGACCGTTCACCTACACGAAGAATAAGGATGCGGACGGTACCGGCACTTATGTATACCGGATCAGAGAGATCGTCGGAGACCTTGACGGAGATTACACCTACGACGATACCTACTATGATGTGACGGTAGTGGTTACGGACAACGGTGACGGAACGCTGAAGACACAGAAGACGCGCGTGACGAAGAACGGCACGGAGGATGTGACGGCGGTTGCATTTGAGAACGAGTACGACGTGCAGGCGCAGACCGGCCTTGACGCGACGAAGGTGTTGGTTGGACGTAAGCTGAAGAAGGGAGAGTTTGCCTTCACGCTGAAGGAGGAAAAGGGCAGCGAGGGTACGCTGGATATATCCAAGGCGATGGCAGTGAACGACGAAGACGGCAATATCGTATTCGCGGACGACACGATTACGATCGAGCTGGCAGACATGACGGGCATGCAGCCGACCGGTGCTGAGAACGAGTATGCGAAGGACTTCACGTATACGTTGACTGAGGCTCCGACGAGCAACAAGAGTGTGACGAGTGACTTGAGACGTGAGCGTATGCTGACGCTGAGAGCGACGTACAACAAGAAGACCGGCAGCCTGACGCTTGCATGGCTGAATGAACTTCCGGACCTGACGTTCACGAACACCTACGATACGCAGGAGAAGACGGGCGTAGAGCTCACGAAGGAGCTGACAGGACTTGACCTGGCGATGCATCCGTTCACATTCGACCTGGAGAAGAAGACTGGTGAGAATGAGTGGACACGGATTATTTCCAAGATCAACGATGCCAAGGGTAAGGTAAGCTTTGCAAACGCGATCACGGTCAGACTGGCTGATATGCTGAACGAGGATGGTGTGACTTACGCGGAGGATAAGACGTTCACCTATCGCGTGAAGGAGTCCATACCGGAGAAACCTAACGCGGATATGGATTACGATGATCACAGCTATGAGTTCACGGTGGACGCGCATTATGATTTTGCAAGCGGTAAGTTGACGCTGACGAAGCATGAGCCGGAGAACGGCAAGACATTTACGAACACATGGTTCGCTGAGGCTGCTGTACCGCTCACAGGATCCAAGACACTGGAAGACAAGAAGCTTGAGGCAGGCAAGTACAGCTTTGCGGTATATCATGCGGAAGATGTGGAAGTGGTCAATGGCAAGGAAACCGTAAAGGCTGGCGCGAAGCCGGTGCTTGGACCGGTTGCGAATGAAGAGAACGGAAGCATTACGTTCGGTAGTCTGACGTACTACCTTGAAGATATCGTGAATGCGGACGGCAGCTATCCGGCTGAGAAGACATTCAATTACAAGGTAGTTGAGCTTGCCGGAAACGAGCAGGGCGTCAGCTACGACGAGAGCGTGAAGAACGTGATCGTGAAAGTAACGTATAACAGAGTGACGGGTAAGATGAACGCGACGCTGGAAAGCGGAACGGATCGTCTGATATTCGTAAATGATTACGATACGGATGAGACGATCGGGCTGCATGCGAGCAAGGTGATTGACGGCCGCGAGCTGACGGCGGAGGATGAGGGCAAGTTCACATTTACGCTGGCAGCGGTTGATCCGGCATATGCGAAGACTGTCACGAAAGCGACGGCGACGAACGGAGCGAACGGAGTGATCGACTTCGGCAATGCTGCGGTTACGATTGAACTGGATGATATGACAGGCATGCAGCCGACCGGCACTGAGGGTGAGTACACGAAGCAATTTGCGTACACACTGACTGAGTCGCCGAAGGCAGAGAATGCCGAGGACGACGGCGTGACGAACAACACTACGCCGAAGAACCTGACGCTGATCGCGACGTACAATGAGATTTCCGGTCTGCTGACGCTCGCATGGGCAGAGGGCTCGGATAACCAGACATTCATTAACACGTACGAGGCGACCGGTAAGCTCTCACTCGAAGCGCAGAAGCTGATGGCAGACGGGACGACGCCTGTGCCGGAGATCTTCTGGTTCACAGCGGAAGCGGTGAGCGCGGTGAAGGCGGATGGTACGGAGGTCGAACTTGAAGGGCCGACAAAGACCAAGGTGCATAACGATGCAGATGGCAAGGTTTCCTTCCCGAATTTCGTGGAGTACAGCCTTGCGGACGTCGGAACGACATTCACCTACACGGTGACTGAGGATATTCCGGCAGACAGAGGCATCTATCTGTACGATGAAACGGTCTACACGGTGACGGTTACGCTTGAAGACAACGGCGACGGCACGCTGAGTGTGCGTAAGACCATAACGAAGGACGATGGAACGGAGATCACGGAGCCGATGCAATTCGTGAACGACGTGACCGATGTGAAGCTTGATAAGGTAAATGAAGCGGGCGACAAAGTAGTAGGCGCGAAGCTTCAGATCAAAGATGCGGAAGGCAAGGTAGTGGACGAGTGGACGACGACTGAGGAAATCCATGAGCTCACCGGCAAGCTGGAAGCTGGCAAGACCTATACGTTAGAAGAGGTTGAGGCTCCGGTCGGCTATGGCACGGCTAAGGCAGTCGAGTTCACGGTGACTTTGGACGGCAAGATCACGGTTGACGGCAAGGAAGTTACGCTGGTGACCATGGTCGATAAGCACATTTACTTCAACGTGAATAAGGTAGACCTTACGAACGATGAGGAGCTGGACAACGCGACGCTCACGGTATATGAGGCAGACGAGAACGGAGAGATCGTCGGAGAGGCGATCGAGAGCTGGACGTCGAAGAAGGGCGAGACGCACGACTTCGGTAGCAGCCTGAAGGCAGGCGGAAGCTACGTGCTCCGTGAGGAAGCGGCTCCGGATGGATACGCGTTCACGAGCGACATTCCGTTCACGGTAGACGAGGATGGTACAGTCACGGCAGAGATGCGGACGACGAAGAACGCGGACGACGAGACAGTATACCTTGTGGATGATAAGCCGCTGCACTTCAACGTGAACAAGGTAGACCTTACGAACGATGAGGAGCTGGACAACGCGACGCTCACGGTATATGAGGTAGACGAGAACGGAGAGATCGTCGGAGAGGCGATCGAGAGCTGGACGTCGAAGAAGGGCGAGACGCACGACTTCGGCAGCAGCCTGAAGGCAGGCGGAAGCTACGTGCTCCGTGAGGAAGCGGCTCCGGATGGATACGCGTTCACGAGCGACATTCCGTTCACGGTAGACGAGGATGGTACAGTCACGGCAGAGATGCGGACGACGAAGAACGCGGACGACGAGACAGTATACCTTGTGGATGATAAGCCGCTGCACTTCAACGTGAACAAGACGGAAGTCGGCGACAACAGCAAGGAAGTCGCGGGCGCGGAGATCACGGTATACGAGCTGACGACGGACGAGGAAGGCAATACGGTAGAGACGAAGGTCGACAGTTGGATCTCGAAGGAAGGCGAGACGCACGACTTCGGCGGTAAGCTGAAGGCAGGCAGCAAGTACGTGATGCGTGAGACGGTCGCTCCGGACGGATATGCATACACGAACGACATTGAGTTCACGATCGACAAGGACGGCAAGGTGACGACCGACGCCCAGACGGTAACGGATGAGGACGGCAACCCGGTATATCTGGTAGAGGATGCACCGCTGCACTTCAATGTGAACAAGACGGAAGTCGGCGACAACAGCAAGGAAGTCGCGGGCGCGGAGATCACGGTATACGAGCTGACGACGGACGAGGAAGGCAACACGGTTGAGACGAAGGTCGAAAGCTGGACGTCGAAGGAAGGCGAGACGCACGACTTCGGCAGCAAGCTGAAGGCAGGCGGAAGCTACGTGATGCGTGAGACAGTCGCTCCGGACGGATATGCATACACGAACGACATCGAGTTCACAATCGACAAGGACGGCAAGGTGACGACTGACGCTCAGACGGTAACGGATGAGGACGGCAACCCGGTATATCTGGTAGAGGATGCACCGCTGCACTTCCATGTTGACAAGGTTGAGCTTGGCAACGGCGAGGAGCTGGACGGCGCAGAGCTTACAGTATATGAAGTAACGACAGACGAGAACGGCAACCGCGTAGAGACGAAGGTTGAGAGCTGGACGTCGAAGAAGGGCGAGAACCACGACTTTGGCGCGGGTCTGAAGGCAGGCGGAAGCTACGTGCTTCGCGAGGAGCTGGCTCCGACCGGATACGCTTACACGAGCGATATCGAGTTTACGGTCGATAAGGACGGCAAGGTTACGGCGAATATGCCGACGACGACGGATGCCGAGGGCAACACGGTATATCTGGTAGAGGATGCGCCGATCATCGGTTCCGTGACGCTGAAAAAGACGAGCGAGACGACAGGCGATGTGCTGGCAGGCGCGGCATTCCAGTTGTACTACAAGACGACTGAGACCGAGAGCGGCTGGGCGCTGTACAACAACGCGGCGTATGTGACCGGTATTGACGGCACGCTGACGATCAGCGGCCTGACGGCGAATGACTACTACTTCGTTGAGACGGAGGCTCCGGAAGGATTTGTAATCGCGACGGATGAGAACGGTGCGCCGAAGCAGTATCCGTTCACAATCGCTCCGGACGAGGCTGACAGGACGAAGGCAGAAATATCCGTGACGCTGGATGTGACGAACGCTCCGGAGGAAGAGGATACGAGCCTTGTGGTGACGAAGCAGTTGGTATACCAGAACGAGCTTTGGAACGCAGTGGACGCGACCTTCTATGTGGCGCTGTTTGATGACGCAGCATTGACGAACCGCGTATCTGAGGTACAGGCGATCGAGTTCAAGGATATGAATACATCCTCGACGACGTTTGAGAAGCTCGAAGCGGGCAAGACCTACTACGTGGCAGAGACGACGGCGGACGGCACGGTGGTGAATGACATCGGCGGCGCACTGGCAACCGGCGAGATCTACAAGGTAGATTTCTACAACGACAATGTGGTGACGGTTGAAAAGGGCAACGGTACGCAGGTGATCTACTTCCGCAACGTATTCACGGAGCTGCCGACAGAGTTCTACCGTGAGGGCAGACTGACGATCACGAAGCAGTTGCTCGGCGCGGACGGAGTACTCAAGAAGAGCAACAAGACGTTCTACGCAGGTATCTTCGACGACGCGGAGTTCACGAAGCTGTCCGAGAACGTATCTAAGAACATTGTGAAACTGGCGATGGGGGGAAGGTCTTCGGTATCCGACAGCGTGAATGTTGCGGTGGCGAATGAGGGCCAGACGACCGTATATGTGACCGAGGTTGACGAGAACGGCAAGCCGGTAGCCGGAGCGGCATCGTTCCAGTACGATGTATCCGTGGACGGCACGACAGTCACGATGGATATCGACCATCTTGAGGGCGCGGCCGTGATCACGAACAAAGAGCGTGAGAAGGAGACCGAGACGGAAGGCTACCACGAGGAAGAGACAGAGGGTACGGTTCCGAAGTCGACGAAGGCCGTGAAGACGGGTGATGAGACGCCGATTGCGCTGTACATCGGATTGCTGCTGGCGGCGGCACTGCTGCTGATCGTGGCGTTCGTACTGAAGCGCAGAAAACGCAACCAAGGCTGATTTCCGCACAGACGTGCGAAATGAGGGCCGGGACCGGATCTGATCCGGCGGAAAACGAAATACAGTAACACAGGGGGCGCCGCAGGATTGTGGCGCTTCCTTTTTGACAAGATTTAAAGGATTGGAATTGACAGAACAGGGAATTACAGGATATGATTACTCAGATGTTCCATTAATTTATTGAGGTGAGCATACATGAAAGCAGACCATAATCATCAGAAGAAGATCGCCGTAATCAATGATTTTTCCGGTTTCGGGCGCTGCTCGATCGCGGTGGCGCTCCCGATCATTTCCGCGATGCGGATCCAGTGCTGTCCGGTTCCGACGTCGATCTTTTCCAATCATACCGGTTTTGACAGCTTTTTTTTCGAGGACTACACCGACCGGATGCAGGCATATATTGATGAATGGAAGAAGCTGGGGCTGGAATTTTGCGGCATCAGCAGCGGTTTCCTCGGTTCGAAGGAGCAGATCCGGATCGTGATTCGATTTTTCCGGGAATTTCGCAGGGAGGATACGATCATTGTCGTGGATCCGGTCATGGGAGACTATGGGAAGCCGTACCCGACGTATACGCCGCAGATGTGCGAGGAGATGAAGAAGCTCGTGACGTATGCCGACATCCTGACGCCGAATCTGACGGAGGCGTGCATCCTGACGGACACACCGTATCATCCGGATCACTGGAGGATGAAGGAGATCGTCGGTCTGGCGGAGAAGCTCGGCGCGCTCGGGCCGTCGAAGGTGGTGATCACGGGGATCCCGCAGGGGGGATTTATCGCGAATTACTGCCATGAGCAGGGGAAACCGGGCAAGATCCGGCGCACGCACAAGGTGGGCACACAGCGCTCGGGGACCGGGGATATCTTCGCGGCGATCGTCGCGGCGGACGCGGTCAACGGCGTGCCGTTTCAGGATTCCGTGCGCAAGGCGTCGCTCTTCGTCAAGCGCTGTATTGAGCGGTCGATTGAGATGGATCTGCCGCTGACGGACGGGGTGTGTTTTGAAGAGGTGCTTCACAGACTGTCGTGACAGTTCAAGGCGCGCTTCAGATGGGTGCAATTTTCTATCGAATTTTGCAGGCAAATAAATTTATCTGACTTTTTCTGTGTTTTTCTCTTATGTGTCATAAACAGTTGTTGCGATTCTGAAAATTATATGGCATAATGGTAACGGGTGACACGGGATTTAGGGAAAGCGAGGTGCGAATATCATGGCGGAGCAGACGTTGAAGGCGAAGATGCTTGGCGGATTTTCCATTTATTATGAGGGACGTGAGATTGCTCTGGACCGCAATACGACGTCCAAGTCGATGCAGCTTCTGCAGATACTTCTGATGAATATTGAAGCCGGAGGGATCGCGAAGACCAGCCTTGCGGACGCGCTGTACGGGCGTGAGGAGGTCGAGAACAAGAACGGCAGTCTGAACAATACGATTTTCCGCCTGAAGAAGCAGCTCAAGGCGGGGGGATTCCCCGAAGCGAATTATGTTGTGATCAAGAGGGGCATGTGCCGCTGGGAGGATGAGGCGATCCCGGTGCAGGTGGATGCGATCGAGTTTGAGAAGCTGATCGAGAAGGGAAAGAAGGAAACGGACCGCGCGGCGAAGACGGAGCTGTATCTGGAGGCGTGTCGTCTCTATACCGGCGAGTTCCTGCCGAACATGGTTGGCGAGGACTGGGTCGCCGTGCGCAACGTGCATTATCAGGAGCTCTATGAGGAAAGTCTTCGGGCTTTGTTCGGCTGGCTGCAGGAGGAGGAGCGCTTTGACGAGATCCTTCAGCTTGCGACGACGGCCACAGCGATCTATCCGTTCGACGACTGGGCGCTCTGGCAGATCGACAGTCTGATCGCGATGTCCCGTTTCCGCGAGGCGATGGAGATCTACGAGAAGGTGACGAAGCTGTTTTTTGACGAGCTTGGGCTGCCGCCTTCGCCCGAGATGCTGAGCCGCGCGCGCCTGATGGCGGAACGGATCTCGCAGTCCTCCGGGGTCATTCACGATATCAAGCAGAGGATCCGGGAGAGGCAGAAGTTCCCGGGGGCTTATTATTGTACATATCCGAGCTTTGTCGACATTTACCACGTGATCAGCCGTATGATGGAGCGCAACGGGATGTCGGTGTACCTGATGTTGTGTACGATCAAGTACACGGGCGGGGACATGGGCTCTGCGGAGAAGGAGCAGGCGGTTTCGAAGGCGCTGCGCGATTCAATCATGGAGGTGCTGCGGCGCGGGGATTTCTATACGCGCTACAATACGCAGCAGTATCTGATCATGCTGCCGGAGATCAATCAGGAGAATTGCGCGAAGGTTTCCGCAAGGATCGACCGGGCGTTCAGCAAGAAGGTGCGCAGGAGTGATTTTCAGGTGAATTATTATGTCGCGTCCGTGGCCGAGATCGACGAGGACGCGGTGAGCGAGAAGCCGAGATTCCGCAGCGGCGGGCCGGTGTGGAGCTCAGTGGGTGAGACAAAGGGTGAGGAGGTATCATGATTGAGTGACAGTCAGAGCTTTTTTAGGATCGGTATTGCCGCACCTAACCTCATGGTGATCTGCATCGACGGAAAGGAGGGCGCAGGCGGACTGGGACGGCTTTACAACTGTTACAGCCGGGAGCCGGACAGGTTCGAGGATCCGTACCAGTTGCTTCTGATGATGGAGCAGGTCATGGAGCGGATCAATTACCCGCAGTCGTCGGTGGCCCTGCGCCAGTATGGGCGGCGGGAAACGGTAGCATATGCGAGGCACGACAGACCTGACAAGGTGATGGAGCAGACGGAGCTTTTGAACTACCGCGGGGAGAAGGCCACCTATGCGGTCCGTGTCCAATACCGCCAGAATGCGACGTGGCAGGGCGAGATCGTATGGCTGGAGAGGAACGAGGTGCGGAACTTTACCAGCGAGCTGGAAATGCTGAAGCTGATGGATAATATGAGATCGGATGAATGAGCCGACTGAGACTGCGTGGGGCAGATCAGCCGGCTCGTTTTTTTATGTGAAATTTATCGTGCAATTTAGCAATAATTTGCTTGTGATTCACGAGATAAAGTAGTAAAATGAACAAATAAGACAGATTATTTGGACGGACTTTGGAGACATTTCGATGAGAAAGAAGATGCTGTTTGTATATAATCCGCGGTCGGGGAAGGGCCTGATCCGCGGCAGCCTGTCGGCGATTGTCGAGATATTTACCGCGGGCGGGTATGAGGTGACGGTGCATCCGACGAGCGCGGAGCAGGACGCCCGGAGGACGGTGACGGAGCGCGCGAAGGATTTTGAGTTGATTGCCTGCTGCGGCGGCGACGGTACGCTCGACGAGGTGGTTGCCGGGCTGATGGACAGCGGGGAGAAGCGTCCGGTCGGCTACATCCCGGCCGGCAGCACGAACGATTTCGGGAACAGTCTCGGCATTCCCAAACAGATGGAGCAGGCGGCGAGGCTGATCGTGGAGGGGGAGATTTTCCCGTGCGACATCGGCCGTTTCAACGAGGAATACTTCGTGTATGTGGCGGCGTTCGGGGCGTTTACCGATGTGTCGTACCAGACGAATCAGGACATGAAGAACATGCTCGGACACGCGGCTTATCTGCTTGAGGCCATGAAGCGCATGGGGACGTGGAAGAGCCGCTGGATGTATGTGGAGAGCGAGGAATTCTGCGATGAGGGCGAGTTTGTGTTCGGCATGATCACAAATTCCAATTCGGTCGGCGGGTTTAAGGGTCTTCCGGGGCATAATGTGGAGTTGAACGACGGGCTGTTTGAGGTGACGCTGGTGCGCAATCCGCAGAATCTCATCGACTGGCAGGAGATCATCACGGCGGTGCTGACGCGCGAGGAGACGTCCGGAAAGGTCGTGCGCTTCAAGACGAATCGGCTGAAGATCTTGTCGAAGGAGCCGATCGCGTGGACGAGGGACGGCGAGAACGGCGGCGAGCACACGGAGGTGGAGCTTGTCAATCTGCAGCAGGTGTTGAATATCATCGTGGACACGGCGTTGGAGCCTGTGATGCATGAGATCGTGTCGTGAATATATGTGCGGACGCGCATTTATAGAAATATGTGAAATCAACAGAAAACGGAGGAGAAGGATATGCTGTATGCAGGAATTGATCTCGGGACGTCGGCGGTGAAGCTGCTTTTGATGGACGAGAAGGGGAAGAT
>CANQVH010000015.1 GCA_947627245.1 uncultured Lachnospiraceae bacterium
CTTCCGGCGATCGTGGGCGGCAGGGAGATGGATTTCTGCTACAAGGACTGCAAGAAGGAAATGGATATGATCAACAAAGCCTTCATCGAGACGATGATCGAGGGCGACGCGCAGGGGCGCGGCTTCCAGTATCCGATTCCTACCTATTCGATTACGAGAGATTTCGACTGGTCCGAGACAGAGAACAACAAGCTTCTCTTCACGATGACAGCCAAGTACGGGACGCCGTATTTTTCAAACTATATCAACAGCGATATGCAGCCGAGCGACGTGCGCAGCATGTGCTGCCGTCTGCGTCTGGATCTGCGCGAGCTGCGTAAAAAGATGGGCGGCTTCTTCGGCTCCGGCGAGAGCACGGGCAGCGTCGGCGTGGTGACGATCAACATCCCGCGTATCGCTTACCTTGCCTCGAATGAGAAAGATTTCTACCGCAGGCTCGATCACATGATGGACATTGCGGCGCGTTCTCTGAAGATCAAGAGGGAAGTGATCACGAAGCTGCTTGACGAGGGACTTTATCCGTACACGAAGCGCTATCTCGGTTCGTTTGACAACCATTTCTCGACGATCGGCCTGATCGGCATGAACGAGGCCGGGCTGAATGCCAACTGGCTGCGCAAGGATCTGACGCATCCGGAGACGCAGCAGTTCGCGAAGGACGTGCTGAACCACATGAGAGAGCGTCTGGTGACATATCAGGAAATGTACGGCGATCTTTACAACCTCGAGGCGACGCCGGCGGAGTCCACGACTTATCGTCTGGCGAAGCACGACAAGGCGCGCTGGCCGGAGATTATCACGGCGGGCGGCGAGGCCGGAGCGGTAAATCCGGGACCGACGCAGGACAAGACGCCTTACTATACGAACAGTTCTCATCTTCCGGTGAACTACACGGCGGATATCTTCGATGCGCTTGACATTCAGGATGAGCTGCAGACGCTCTATACATCGGGGACCGTGTTCCATGCATTCTTAGGCGAGCGGCTTCCGGATTGGAAGGCGGCGGCGAATCTGGTGCGCCGGATTGCCGAGAATTACAAGCTTCCGTATTATACGATGTCGCCTACCTATTCGATCTGCCGCGATCACGGGTATCTCGACGGCGAGCAGAAGGTTTGCCCGATCTGCGGACAGCCGACTGAGGTCTACAGCAGGATTACCGGTTACTATCGTCCGGTGCAGAATTGGAATGACGGCAAGACGCAGGAGTACGCAGACCGTAAGCTCTACGATATCCCGAATTCCCGCTTGAAGAGAAACGGCAAGGTAGTGGAGGAGCAGCCGATGTACGGCGCGGGCGTCCATGTGACGATTTCCGCGGAGGACAGCGCAAGCGCCGGAAAGGCGCAGGAAGCAAAGGCGCCGGAAGCGCAGAAGACGGTATCGGAGGCTTCCGTACAGACGGTGAAGACACAGGAGGCAGCAGGCGCTCAGGCGGAGGCCGGGACGCAGTCGGTTGCAGACGCGCAGACGTCTGCAGGCCGTGCGACGCGTTTCCTCTTCACGACGAAGACCTGCCCGAACTGCAAGATCGCAAAAGAGATGCTCAAGGACGAGCCTTATGAAGTGGTGGATGCAGAGGAGAATCTGGATCTTGTCAGCCAGTACGGGATCATGCAGGCGCCGACGCTGATCGTGCTGCATGACGGCGTGGTCGACAAATATGTGAACGCTTCCAACATCAAGCGTTATGTCGATCAGCTTGTGTCAAACGCTTAAACAGCCATATTCCAAAAACCTACTCATATATAGAGACAGCCGCAGGATTTCCCTTTTAAATCCTGCGGCAGTTTCTTTGTGTGGTATAAATTTATCTCAGTTCGTGTAGGCTCTGCAGCGCGTGATCCGCAAGGATCGTCTCCATGTGCTCGGAGAAATGCGCATCCAGTCCCGGTGTGAACTTGCAGGATGACGCGTACTCCGAGAGAACATTGCAGATCTTGTTGAACTGCTCCGCGGAGCTCTCCGCCTTCTCGAGAAGAAGATAGTACTCGCCGTTTTCCGGGTTTTTGTACAAGGTGTTCGGGCCGTCGTAAACGCCGCCCAGCACGCCTGCGGCGCGAATCGCGTCGTCGAGCGACTGGAATACATAGAAGCGTGTCAGCCTGCGTACCTCTTCGTCCTCCTCTGCGGAGTCCGGCTGCGGAGCTTCCGCCTGCTGAGCCTGCTTCTGCGCCTGCTGTGCGGCGCGCTTGCGCGCCTCGGAAATCTTCTTGATCAGTCCGAGAATATCATCGGCTCCCTCAATCCGATCCTTGAGGTCGGAGAAGGAATAGCTTTCCGCCTGCGAGGGATCTTCCGGTGAAAACCGCGAAAATCTGGTATCAAGTTCCTCCGGGTCATCGACCTTCGTGATGATCAGAATCAGTGAGTCGATGGAGACCGGAACTGCTTCTATGACAAGCGGAGTATTGTCCGCTTCAAAACCAAAATCCTGTGCGGCGACCTGCATCATGTCCTGAAAAAGCGCCTTGGCTTTGTCTGAACCATATGCGAGCTCGCTCAGCTTGATTTCTCTGTTTGCAAGATCTTCTCTTGTCAGGGTGCAGCGAATTTGCCTGTCGTTGATTTTTTCAATCTTCATTCAATCACTTCCTTACCCGGTGAAAATCGAAAGAAACACTATTGTCACTATTATTATATACGCAAACAGGCCGATATGTAAAGTAGATAAAATGTTACAGCTCAACCATGCGATTCCAATTTGACACATTTAAAACATAACGTCGACACTTTTTTAAAATAAATCAAAAAAACACTTGATAAATATACACATATTAATTATAATATATAACAGAAAGGATATACAAGACTACAAATATCAAAGGAAAGGAGGACTCGGATCACAGGCGATCCTGTTCGGCGCCGTCTGAGCGCCGGACGGCCGTACATACCCCGAAGACGGCGGTCTTGCAGCCCTTTCAAACTTCTTTTACGCATTATAATCAATTTCTGTTTTTTGCGCAAGTAAATTATTTCTTAAAACTGAGGCTTGTGCCGCGCGGTCAGATTACCTTATAATATATCACGTTTTCAAAACAAAATCACACCTCCTTGATTCGTGCGGCGCATAAAGGAGCAAATTGAACAAAAAAAGACACAGAACCTATACGTATCGGACGAAGGCTCTTTTGCAAGAGCTAAAAAAATACGAGAGAGAAGGGACGCATCTGTACCTTGGAAACCGTCCGAGCAGCGCGGAGGATATTGCCAGAGCGTGCATGCTTGCGGAGGATTCCGACTATATGCGTGATTTCGTCGGAGACGAGGCGGACCGGATCACGGAGATCCATTTTATCAGGATCACGGACAAACCGGAATATTAAGAAAGGAAAACGGCCGAAGCCGGTATTCCCTTATACACTTTCTTATTTTTTTATGAAAATGCTTCGGAAAACATGACGGATCCCGCAAGGTTATGGTAAGATGTTTTAGATAACAAAAGATTGTCTTGAAGGGGGAAGTACGGAAAATGAGATCAGACAACAGATTGTTTCGACTGCTTGCCGCGGCGATCGCAGGGCTTGGAATTCTTGCGATTCTTGTGGTATGCATTGTGAAATATACGCCAACCGGCAAACATATGAGCGCGGAGGATTATTTCGGTGTGCTCGGGGAGAACGAGGCGGCTGTGATCGTGCAGGATCATGTCGCGCAGGAGCGTGCGCTGATTCTGGACGGGAATGTATATATCGATTATGCGCTGGTGCAGCGTGAGCTGAATCCGCGCTTCCACTGGGACGCGTCGGTCGGCTTGTTGCTTTTCACAACGGCGGATCAGATGTTTGAGTTCGCGCCGAACAGCACGGAGTACACGGTGGACGGCGAGAGCTTTGACGCAGGGTATGAGGTGCTGAAGACGACGTCCGCGGGGATGTTCCTGTCGGCGGCTTTCATGCAGCAGTATTCTGATCTGAAATGCGAGGCGTTTGACGCGCCGCCGCGCGTGCTTGTGACGTTCGGCAGCACGGAGATTGTGACCGTCGGGATGAGACGCGACAGCGCGGTACGTTATCGGGGCGGGATCAAGAGCCCGATTCTCACAGAGGTGACGCAGGGAACGCAGGTCACTGTCCTGAATCGGATGGACAAATGGTCGCAGATCGTGACGCCGGACGGCTATATCGGATATGTGAAAAACAGTCGTTTGGGCAAAGAACCGGAGACGGTGACAACGGATACATGGTACCATGCGGAATATCCGTCGCTTCATCAGGAGGGGCGCGTAAATCTTGTCTGGCACCAGATTGACTATCCGGAGATGAACGCGGATATCAAGAAAGATATCAAAGGAATGACCGGCGTAAATGTGATTTCGCCGACGTGGTATTTCCTGAGCGACAATGAAGGAAATGTCCAGTCGTTCGCGGACGCTTCCTATGTGAAACGCGCGCACAAGGCGGGTCTTCAGGTATGGGCGTTGCTGAGCAACTTCAACGAGGATGTCAGCACAACGGCGGTATTGGCTTCGCGGCAGGCGCGCCAGACACTGCAGAATTATCTCGTGAATCAGGCGCTGGAGCTCGGGTTCGACGGGCTCAACATCGATCTGGAGGCGATTGCGCAGGAGGCCGGGTACGATTACGCGCAGTTCATACGCGAGCTCTCGATCCTGTGTCGGAAGAATGGAATCGTGCTTTCTGTGGATGTGCCGGTTCCGATGGATTTCTCGCGGCACTACCACAGGGACGAGCTGGGCGAGGTCTGCGATTATGTGATCGTGATGGGTTACGACGAGCACTACGCCGGTTCCGATATCGTGGGAAGCGTTGCGTCGATGGAGTTTGAGACCACGGGCATCCAGAACATGCTGACCGAGGTGCCGAAGGAAAAGCTGATCAGCGGCATCCCGTTCTATTCGAGGCTTTGGTACACGCAGACGTTTGAGGACGGCACGAAGCAGGTGACGAGTGAGGCGGTATCGATGGCGCGCTCGGATGAAATCCTTGCGGCGGCGGGAGTCACTCCGACCTATGACGAGAGCACCGGACAGCAGTATGCCGAGTGGACGGACGAGCAGGGACGGCTTTGCCAGATCTGGCTCGAGGACGATGCATCCGTGGCGGCGCGCGCCGCTTTGGTGAGCGAGTATGATCTCGGCGGCATTGCCGCGTGGGTGCTCGGGAATCAGAAGGATACCGTATGGGAGGCAATCCAAAGCGGGATCGGGTGAGAATAGACATATACTTGAAAATATGCTGTTGGAGCCGGATACATCGCAGCAGGCTTGGCCGGGCGGAAGACAAAATTCATAATCAGAGACGTGCCCGCATAGACTGCTTTGAGAGAACTGCTCGGAGCAGCGAAATGATCTGGAAAAAAGAAAAAGAAAACATATGGAAAAAGGCTGCGGTGCTCGTTATTTTTGCTGCGGCCTTTTTTGCCGGGCGCATGGCGGCGCGCACGGAGAAAATGCTGGGGACCTCTCCGGCATCCGCGGAGGGAAACTGGGGACTGAGCTTTCAGCAGGAGGGCGAAAAGCCGGTCGGAAACGCCACATACGAGGAACTTGCGCAGTACGGCGCGTGGTACGCGCAGAACACGGCGGAAAAGATCATTTACCTGACCTTCGACTGCGGCTATGAAAACGGCAACACGCCCGCGATCCTTGCGGCGCTTTCCAAGCACGGCGTCCATGCCACGTTCTTTGCAGTCGGGAATTTTATCAGGGACAATCCCGACCTCGTGAAGCAGATTATTGCGGAGGGACACACGGTCGGGAACCACACGATGCACCACCCGGATATGTCGAAAATCTCAGACATGGCTTCGTTTGAGAAGGAGATCAAAGATCTGGAAGCGATTTTCAAAGAGACGACCGGGCAGGAGCTTGCGCATTATTACCGCCCGCCGCAGGGGAAGTACAGCGAGAGCAATCTGAAGATGGCGCAGCAGCTCGGCTATCAGACCTTCTTCTGGAGCCTTGCTTACGTGGACTGGTATCAGGACAAACAGCCTACGAAGGAGGAAGCGTTCGACAAGCTGCTCGGGCGCATCCATCCCGGCGCGATCGTACTGCTGCACAACACCTCCTCCACAAACGCCGCAATCCTCGACGAACTGCTGACGAAATGGGAGGAGATGGGATACCGCTTCGGGACGTTCGGGGAACTGACACGGTAGAGATGTGTATTAAAACCGGTTGAAAAAGTTCGTAGAGTATCCTACTCTACGAACTTGTGTTTTTAGGATTTTATACCACATTTATAGAAATTTTACAAAAAATAAATTTGTTTGTCAACATGATATATAGAAAAATATAAGCAAAATGCAAAGAAAACATTCCACAGAAAACATTTCCTTTTATATTGCTGTGTTAATCGCCGTCAGTCCTGCCGTCATGGATATCTGAAGACTATAATTGTATAATATGGAAGTAAGGAGGTGTTCTGCTTGGCAAGAAAAGGAGAGAATATTTATAAAAGGAAAGACGGGCGGTGGGAAGGACGTTATATCAAGTACAAAACTGCGGGCGAAAAAACAAAATACGGGTATGTGTACGCCAGAACGTACCGCGAGGCAAAAGATAAGCTGGCATATATGTCTCAGTTAAAAAAGCAAAATGATAAGTTGGCAAATTATGATAAGGATATTTTGATTGAGGATGCCGCAGAGGATTGGATTGAAAATATACGTCCGAAGGTAAAGGCATCGACAATCGCAAAATACCAAAATTTATTACACTCTTATATCTTACCGGCGCTTGGCCCTGTGTATCTGCGAAATATTACGCAAATGCAGATAGAATCTTTCTGTAATCACCTGCTTCGTTCAGGCGGTCAAAAAGGAAATGGATTGTCACCAAAGACCGTGTCAGACACTTTATCCCTGATTCGCAGCATTATGCGCTACGCATCTTACAGCAGACAACTGTCTTTTTCCGATTTCAATTCAATTTCTTTCAAAAAAAATCCGAAACCGATCCGCGTATTGACCCGGAAGGAACAGGAAACACTCTGTCATTATCTATATCAAAATCCGAATAACAAAAATATAGGCGTCCTGCTTTGTCTTTATACTGGACTGCGCGTCGGAGAAATATGCGCTCTGAAATGGGAAGATATTTCTTTTCACGACAAAACCGTATATGTACATCAGACAATGCAGAGACTGCAGACAAATCAGCATTCACAAAATAAAACGGCAGTCGTCATTTCGGCGCCCAAAAGCAGCTGCTCGATCCGTACAATTCCCCTGCCCGACGATTTGACAGAAATATTATCGGAAGCGTGCGGCGGGCGGACAGGCTTCGTTCTGACCGGAGACGAAAATCAGTACGTGGAACCACGCATCATGCAAAACCATTTAAAACGCATTCTGAAAGAAAACTCTATCGAATCGATCAATTATCACACGCTCCGTCACACATTCGCGACGCGCTGTATCGAGATCGGCTTTGACGTCAAAAGTCTCAGTGAAATTCTGGGGCATGCAAACGTAAGCATAACCATGAACAAATATGTCCACCCGTCAATGGAATTGAAAAGAGAAAATATGCAACGGCTTTCCTCGTGTATTTACCGTCACGCAAAAACGTCGTCGTTTGAAAAAAACCGCCAGAATAAAGGCTCGGGACCGGATGAGTCGTAGAGTAGGATACTCTATGAACGGAAAAAAGAAGTGTGTGACGGATATTTATGCACAAATATTAAATATGATATTGCAAAAAGCAGGAGGAGAGAGCAATGAAAGTAAATCGGCTGAAAAAGATGCTGAGTGTTACACTTGCAGCGGCTTTGCTGATTACAAGCGTACCAATGGGAACCTATGCGGGTGAGCCGGATACGGAAGAGACCGGCGGCACCGAGACATCGACAGAGGCGCAGAAGGAAACTGCGGCAGAGGCTCAGAACGAGAGCCCTGCGCCGTCCGCAGCACCGGCTGAGGATTCGGAAGCAGGCGGAGATATTGAGGCAGCGCCGTCTACGGCACCGGCTGAGGATCCGGGTGCGAGCGGAAATACTCCAGCAGCGCCGTCCGCAGCACCGGCTGAGGATTTGGAAGCAGGCGGAGATACTGAAGCAGCGCCGGCTGAGAATGCAAATACTATAGGAGATACGTCCGGGCAGCAGACTCCTGCGGAAGCACCGGCAGGACAGGACGCTGCGGAGCAGAATCCTGCACCGGCGGAGAAGGCCGGCGAGCCAGCGGAAACGAACGACGCCTCGAATGACACACAGACATCACAGGCGATGGACAATATTTTAAATAATAGTCCGATTGCTCCAATTGTTGAGACAACTGTGAATGTAACTTGGGGAAATCTTGAGGTGGTATGGAACAATGGGCCGCAAGAGCCAACGGCTGTAGCTGATGTAGAAGGCGTTAATGTAACACTTTCATATGGAGGAACATCTTTAACGTCGGACGGGAAACCGCAGGAACCGGGAACATATACTGTAACGGCTAATATAAGTAATCCGGAAGAATATCCGAACATGACACTGGATGAGGCTGCCAGAACAAAAACATTTACAATTACAAAGAAAAAAGTTAAGGCTGAAGATTTGAGCTGGGAAGGTTTGGACGATGTAACATATACAGGTAATAAAATAGCAATACCGACTGCGAAATTTAATGATATTGGAAATTTGCCACAGGGGGTAAATGTATCTTACGAGGACGGCGATATAATAAATGCAGGATCGTACACCCTGAATGTTGCTATGCCGAGTGAATTGGAAAATCATTATGAGCTTATATCTGATGCTATCACAAAGGAGTTTGAGGTTAAGAAATGTGCTCTTACGTTGAAGTGGGAGAAAGACAGTGCCACCTATAATGGGCAGGAACAGGAATTTAAATATGCCATAGAGAAACATGGCGGTACAGATAAGGATAATCCCAAGATCACTGTAACGTATACTAATAAAAACGGGCCGGTGACAGAGCTTAAAGATGCCGATACCTATACGGCAAATGTGACAACGGATGATCCGAATCACGAGATCGATTCTGAATCAAAAACGCATACGCTGACAATCAGCCCGTGTATCATTCAGCTAGAGTGGAGTGGCAATGCAGTGACATATGACGGTAAGACTCATAGGCTTTCATATGAAGTTGTAGAGCACAGCGGCGATGAATGTGAAGATGAATTGGGAAATGCTATTTCTGTGACATATGAGAAAGAGGGGACACCGGTTGACGGCGACCCTAAAGATGTCGGTATTTACAAGGCAACAGCGACGCTTGCTGATTCGAATCACGCTTTTAGCGAAAGTGGAGAGAAAACGACAACACAGGACTTGACGATCAGTAAGCCAGGTACTGTCACAGTAAAGCCGAAAAAGATCGAGAAGGTATACGACAACAAGACGACGGATCTTGGATACGATTTTGATTGGGGCAACGGCGAGCCGAACGAAAAAGAAGCGCTTGAGAAAGAACTCAAAGAGCTGTTGGGTGAATCGCCTCTTACATATGAATCAGAAGACGTGAGGACCGAGCCATATTTGGTAACATTCAAGACAGAGGTGCAGGAAAAAATTAGTACCTCCAACTTTAATGTTGCGGTAGATGGAACATTCAAGATCACCCCGCGCCCGATTACAATTACCCCGGACAAAGATCAGGGTAAGTATTACGGGGCGAAGAATGATCCTGAATTGACTTATACAGTTTCTGAGAAGGATCTGGAAGGCGCCAATCTGACCCCTGATGATGTCAAGGCAGCTTTGGATGAGATGCCGCTTGGCAGGGAAAAGGGAGAGACCGTAGGCGAATACAAGATCACGTTCTCGGGCGAGCCTTTGAATTACACTGTGACGCTTAATAAGGATAGGGTTTTCACTGTCCGGCCGCTTCCGGTAGTTGTCACTCCGGATGCAAATCAGGAAAAGCTTTTCGGACAGGTGGAGCCGACGCTTTACGGATATACTTTTGAGATTGATTCGGCAAATATGAATATGACTTCCGCAACAGACCTGAAGAAAGGGGACATCCGGAAGGAGCTTGGAGATTACATTCTTGAGCGCGCGGCCGGCGAGGGCGTCGGGAGCTATGCGTTTCATATTAAGGCGGAAGATCCCGGACAGTATAAGGATCTGTACAAGGGAGCGAAGATTGGCAATTACGATCTGAGAGTTGCGGACAATGCGCCGCTATTCAGGATTCAGCGAATTAGGATTGAGGATGTACAGGCGATTAACAGCCGTCAGGACAGCTTCAAGGTGATGACGAATTTGACCGGAAAGAGACAGCCGGGCGTAACGACCGGTTTCCGCGTAGAGTTTGTCGAGTATCCGGAGTCGACAGGAGGAGTCGAATACAGCAAAAAAATTGACGATTATATCAGTTACGCGACAGCGGGGGTTACGTTTACCGGAAGCTCAGATACCATTCTGATCAATCCGACCGAGTACAGCAAAACGAGAAAAGACAATGAAAAGACTCTGAAGTGGGATGGATATCTTCCGGCAGGGGCGACGATCGCAGTGAGTGTGGTAGATGCTGCCGGCAACGTAGTCAGCGCGCATCCGGTGAAGGTCACGGTGACGCCGGTTGAGGTCACGATGAAATGGAGCGGATTCCAGGTGAGTCCTTCTCTTGGTAACTATGTGACGACCAAAGGCAACAAGGTGAATCCGCTTACTTTGACGGGCGATAAGACCGGAGAATGGATTGAGGTCGTGTACAACGGCAAGGCGGCGGCTTATGACACGCTGGATCTTCAGTTTGCACCGAAGATTCAAAACGCAGGTCAGGAGCATGCGGATCAGTCCGTCACGGCAAAGATCGTGGATACGCTGAATCTTGTGGCTACGTCGCAGACGCTGCAGTTTTACGTGGATGACAGTGCTTTCCCAATTCCATCTTCCGCGATACAGTTTGAAAACAGGGGAGAAAAGGTTACCATTCATCTTCCGGAGATGGGAACTCTGACGGCGGTATCAATCCTTGGTGCAAAAGTTGAATTGCCGGGCAATTTGGGACAGGATTTCACTTTGCCGGTGAGCTGGTCCGGAAAGAACCTGATTCCGACAGGAGCGCCTGTATCCGTATCTTATACGGACGAGGCTGGCCATCAGGGATCTGGACTTGCCGCAGCGGCAAGATCTACGGTAAATACGCCGATTACGTTCCGCATCAGGCCGGAGCTGAATGCAAACGGTTATCTGAGCGGACCTAGCGAGATGCTAATTGTCAGTGGTACGGCCTGCTCGTGCGAACCGATCAGTGTGACCGTGGCAGGCGCGACGCAGACGACCTATTCTACTCAGAAGGAAGTCTGGAGCGACAGCAACGGTTCATGGGAGACGCTGTTTAGCCTGAGCAGTCTGCCAGAGAATCAGGAGTTCACGATCAGTGCGGAGTATACCGACGTAAACGGTTCCGGGTATTCGATGACTGCAAAATTCGATTCGTTCTGTGCATCGGCATCGATCATTTCTCCGGTCTATGAGGCGATGAGCCACATCAGCGGCATGGTTGAGCCGGGGACAACGGTTGCGCTGGTAATTAACGGCGACGATCAGAAGTACTATGAGATTGAGGTGGATCGTTTCGGACACTTCATGATGAATGATGTACCGATGATGTTTGGCGGAGAGGATTCTTTCGATATCTATGTAAAGGATATTGCCGGCAACATGTCGATCCGGCATTACGAGATAGAGGAGCCGGGAGATCCGTTCGAGGTGACGGGAAAAGTGAATCCTCTGGGCAAATTTATCTATTCTGCATCCCAGAACGACTCGGTTACGTTTACGGCTACTCCGGTATCGGCTTCCGATTTTGAGGACGGCAAAACCGGTGTTGCAATCCCGCTGCTTCTGGGCATGAGCTATCAGGTCGGGACGATGACGCTTCACAGGACGGAAGACGGCTTTGCAGTGACAAAGGAGATTGCGATCGATGAGGACATTGCGGCGGAGGATTATCGTTTCGAGAATGAGAAGCTCTATGTGTATGCAGCCAAGCCGTCCGTAGACGATCTCAGGAATGCGACCGGTCAGGAAGTGCAGTACGGCGCTACAATATCGTTTGACGAGGATGGAACCGTCTGGATTGTGAGCGAGAGCGATATGACAATTCTTGCAGACGATATTATGGATCTGGAAGTGTTTGATTTCGAACACAGTGAGGAATACGTGAAGTATCAGGAGAAGTAATAAGGCGTCGGAAGCAGAAACAGATAGTGATATTTGAATGAAGTCGTCGCACAGTGTGTGATGACTTCATTCAAATGTAAAAGGGTTTTTACAACAAAAACAGGGGTAATCGGGAAAATGAGAAAAAAGTGGACGTATCGGTTTAGGACAGGAATTATAACGCTGCTGCTTGGCGTACTGTTTTTTCACACGTCAGTTTTGGCGGACGTGGACAAACTGAATATCAGTCAAATCATACAGAAGGGAAATGATGTATATCTGTATGTGAATACGCTAGACGAGTCCGGAAGACCTGTGACGGAATCTATTTCGCCGGAGCAGTTTTCCGTGAACATTGACAAGGGCGCTCCTGTCGCTGTGCAGGATATGTCAGTCTTTGAGTATCTGGGAGAAGGGATCTCTTATACTTTCTGTATTGACATCTCAAGGTCGGTTACGGAACAGGAGATGAGTGAGATTCGGGAGGCAATCTCTGCTTTTGTAAACGGCATGTCGGATAAGGATTATGCCAAAATCGTTACGATAGGAACCGAGATCGCGGCGGCCTGTGAATCGACGCAGGATAAAAACGTGCTGAACGCCGCAATTCAGCAAATACAGAGTGTGGCGGATTATACCTATCTGTATAAAGGACTCTCTTATGCGCTGGACGGGCAAAGAAAGAATGTTGAGACAATACCGAACAGGGCAGCCGTCATTCTGTTTTCGGATGGAATGGATGCTTCGGACGGGGCGGCGAGCGAGGAGGAGGTTTTGCTTGACATTGACGAGACAAGAATTCCTCTGTACGTGGTGGGTTTGAAGGGCAATGACGCATCCGCGAATCTGACGTCGGTCGGGCAGCTTGCAAGACGGTCCGGCGGCAGTGTTATTTCATATAGCGATATGTCTATTATGGATGCGGTGCAGACGATTGGGAGCATGATGCGCGGAGCATACCAGCTGCATATACAACCGGAGGAAAAATATTTCGGTTCGAACAATCTTAACTGGACCGTAGCGTACAATTCATCCGGTTATTCTGTATCCAGTTCAAACTATTCCTATCCTCTTGGCCTTGAGGAGGTAGTTTTCGCTCCGCCGGAGACAGAGACGGAAACTGAGACGGAAACCGAGACAGAGACGGAAACTGAGACGGAAACTGAAACAGAGACAGAAACCGAAACAGAGACGGAGATACAGACAGAAACCGAGATGGAGACAGAAACGGAGACAGAGCTGACTGGTATAGGGAAGCTGACAAAATATGTCAAGGACAATATGATCATCTGTGTTGCGTCCGGGCTGATTTTGATTGCTCTGATTATCCTGCTGGTTTGCATGCTGCTCAGAAGACGAAAAGATAAGGACGAATTTGAAGCGGAGGATTATTCATCCGGGGATGAGGGATTCCAGAGGGGAATTGACGAGACGCTGGCAGAGGATCAGGAAGACGAGGGGACGATTGATGAGATTAACTCATTTGACGATGAGGCGACGGTGGACGGGATCAATGACAGCGGCATAAAGCTGGAGTTTGAGATTACGTTTGACGGGAAGACGGCTACCGAGGTACGTCGGTTGAAAGATCAGTTGATCCTTGGCAGAGGCACGGAGTGCGATGTAGATGTTGTACTACATTCCGGGATAGAGGATAGGAAGCGCACGTCCAGAAAGCATGCTTATATTATTGACCGTCCGGACGGCTTATACGTCAGGGACAATTCCAAGAACAAGACATATCTGAACGGAGTGGAAGTGAACGAGGAATCTCTGCTTCAAAACGGCGATGTCCTGCAGCTCGGGGATGCGACCGTAAAGGTAAATATCCTAAGTTACTGACAGATGGTAACCGGCGGCGGACAAAGGGGAGAAACGTCATGAAAAAGAAGACTTACAATAGACGACTGGGAGTATTTTGCCTATTGTTGCTGTGGTGTACGACCTGCTTCGCGGATGGTCGTGCGGATTTCGGCATTCACAACAATAAAGCGGTTTTTCGGATAAGCGATTTTACGGCGGATGCGGATGCGTACAAAATCGTTTTGTTCGCTAGAGCGGATTATCAGGATCAGGACGTTTGGGTATGTATACAGTCGCAGCAGTATACCCCTGAGGTGATTGCGTCAAAATATGTCGGCCAGAATAATTACATAGAGAATGTTCCTGAGGCAAAAAAGCTGGCATTGAAGATGTTTGAAAAAAATGCCGGCGTCTGGAGAGACTGTTTTGACCTTTGTAAAAGCAGTATGGGATTTTCGGACATCAGTTACGTGGCGGATGTAAAGGACGCGGACGGAAAAACGCAGGATATTTTGACAGACGGCGAAATTTATTTGCTAGTCGGTGATGATCAGACGATCATGCCGTTGGATTTGGCCGCAGAGCTGTACGGATTTGAAGTACAGGAAAAAGAGAGCGGCGTTGCGATTGAGAATGCCGGCCGTATCTTTTCGGAAGAATTAGCTTTTTTCGGATTGGAGAAGAAGGATCAAAGTGGTATTACGCTGAAGGCTTGTGAGGCCGAAGTCCAGAAGGATACTCTGACCGGAGAGCTGGAGATTTTGTTTGCGTCTGGCACAAATGAAATGTCGGAGGAAGAGACCGAGACAGATTCGGAGACGCGAATTGAGACGGTCGGCTTAATAGGAAACGGAATATCGAGCGGGATTGGGACGCAGACGGAGACAGAGGAGCGGACGGAAGCGGAGACGCGGACAGAAGCGGGAATACAGATGGAAGCCGAGACACAGACAGAAGCGGGAATACAAACGGAAGCCGAGACGCAGACAGAAGCGGGGATACAGACGGAAGCCGAGACGCAGACAGAAGCGGAGACACAGACAAAAGTGGAGACGCAGACGGAAGCCGAGATGCAGATGGAGACAGAGATGCGTGCGGAAGCGGAGACGTGGACGAAAGCAGAGGTGTCGACAGAAACAGAGATTCTGACAGAGGCAGAGACATGGACGGATGCCGAATATTCGACAGAGCCTCTGATTTTCGCAGAGCCGTCAAAGAAAATAGATCTAAAGCCGGTAGGGCTGATTGGAACAGGTGTTTTGCTGTTGCTGGCACTGATCCTGATAATTCTGCTTCTGATCAGACGGACGCGGGGACAAAGGGTGATTGATGTGCCGTCGGGGGCTGACGACGAGGACACGATCACGGCTTTTGCCAAACGGACTCTGGTACAAGGCGCGGTAGTCAACAACAAAGGACTTGTGCGCGGAAATAATGAAGACAATTTTTATTTTAACGGGGCATATATGCAGCGTGAGAAGATGGACAACGGCGCGCTCATCAGCGGAACAAGTCAGGACGACGTTCAACTGTATGCGGTTTGCGACGGCATGGGCGGAGCGGATTCCGGAGAGGAGGCTTCCTTCAGAGCCGTGAGAGAGATTGCAGCCAACCGTGGAACACATATTACGCTGGACAATTCGGATAAACTGACGGTGTTTTTGCGTACGATTTCGGAAGGGATTAATCAGGAGGCAATGCAGAAATCCCAGAAATCCGGAACGACCATTGCAATGATGCTTGTGAAGGATCAGAAAGCGACACTGGCGAATGTCGGTGACAGCCGAGTTTATCGGATGCGCAGCCGTAAGCTGAAGCAGATGTCCTTAGATCATTCCAAAGTTCAGAGAATGATCTCGATGGGACTGCTTACCCCGGAAAAAGCAAGAACCGATCCCAGTCGGCATGTCATTACACAATATCTCGGCATGCCTGTAGACATAAAGGTTTCTCCTTATATCACAGAGAATGTTGAGCTGGAAAAGGGTGATATATATGTCCTTTGTAGCGACGGACTGACCGATATGGTGGAGGACTCCGAGATTGAAGCAATCCTGCGGCAGAAAGGAAAGCCTCAGGATGCGGCGCAGGAGCTTATGAAGGCTGCGCTGCATCACGGCGGCAAGGATAATGTGACCGTTATCGTGCTTCGTGTGCAATGAAGATCAGAACGCAGATGGTGATAGTCTAATGGGTGACGACAGATACAGAAAATATGAACCCTTTTTTGGAAAGTGGAGGTTCCGCAAAGAACTCGGAAAAGGTTCATTCGGACAGGTTCTGGAGATTTATTGGGACGATGGTCTGGGAGGTAGTTCTACATCCGCGCTTAAATATATACATATTCCCACGGATGAGGCGTTGCGCGTCCAGATGGAGGAGCAGCCGAACAAGGATGCCGTACGCAATTATTTCTCGAGACAGGTAGAACGGATCAAGGATGAGATCCGTATTTTGCAGAAGTGTAAGGGACACAGCAATATCGTCAGTTACGAAGACCATATTATTGTGGAAAACGTAGGTGAGTACGGAATCGGGTGGGATATACTGATCCGGATGGAGTTGCTGTATCCCCTGAACCCGTTTTTTTCCAGAAACGAGGCGACCCAGTATGATGTTCTGGAAATGTGGCGGGATATTGCCAATGCGCTGATTTATTGCGAAGAACAAAATATTATCCACAGAGACATCAAACCTGCCAATATTTTGCAGGCGGCAAGCGGCAGATACAAGCTGTCCGATTTTGGAGTTGCCCGAAAAAACATGCAGGATATCGGCGCGTCCACGCGTGTCGGTACGGAGCGCTACATGGCGCCGGAGGTGTTTAAAAACGAAAAATACGACAAGCGCGCAGACTATTACTCTCTGGGCTGCGTGATCTATTACTTTCTCAATAAGAGAAGGCATGTATTTATGCCACCGTATCCGCAGGAGGTGACCTCCGATGACAGTGAACTTGCTGAAAAGAAGCGGATCAGCGGAGAGCGCATTCCGCGTATTGAGGGAGTTTCAAAGGAAATCAACGATATTCTGCGCAAGTCGATGTCGTATCGGCCGACGGGCCGGTATAAGAGCGCAAAAGAGTTGTATCAGGCGATTCAGCATGTTCTGGATACGCAGGGAAAAGAGCTCAGGCAAAAATACTTGAACGATACGGATGCGGCGCGGGAACGCTCGACGGCGGGAAATATCAATAAAAGCAAAGCTTTCGTAAGCGCTGCTTATTCCGAGAAGCTGACAGACCAAAAAAAGAAGAAGCAGGGTAAAAAGACAAATCTGCTGCTTCCGGTCGCGCTCGCAAGTATTATGCTGACGGCCGGGGTAGGCGGAGTGCTTTACGGATTGTATTCAAAGGACAGCCGTTCGGGCGAAGCGTCAGCTACAAACGTAACTGCCGACAAGAAAGGCATGAACCGGAAGCCGGAGGATGCGTCCGGAATCGTAACGGAGACAGAAAGCGAAAAGAGGGCCGTGACCGAGAGCGAGACGGAAACGGGGCTTCGGATGGCGATAGAGAGCGAGGCGGAAACGGAGCCTCGGGTGAAGACGGAAAGCGAGACGCAGACGGAAAGCGAGACGCAGACGGAGAGCGAGACGCAGACGGAGAGCGAGACGCAGACGGAAAGCGAGACGCAGACGGAAAGCGAGACGCAGACGGAAAGCGAGACGCAGACGGAAAGCGAGACGCAGACGGAAAGCGAGACGCAGACGGAGAGCGAGACGCAGACGGAGAGTGAGACACAGACGGAAAGTGAGACACAAACGGAGACTGAGACGGAAATTCCGGTTCCGACCACTCGTGTCCTTGGAGAGCTGGAGCGTCCGGAAGACGGGGATACAATTGATTCAGGGATCAAGGTAAAGGGCTGGATTCTGGTGAATGATACGGTAGGCGGAATAGACGCATATCTTGATCTTATCTCGGGAGATGCCGTGGCAACATCGTTTCAGTTGGAACCGAAGGAGATGGGCGGCAATACTTTTGAGAAACGAAAGGAACGTTATGCGGCAGAAATTGCGGCAGTAAACGGGTATGAAGTAAAGGGAAGTTACCCGCTGGAAAATATCCCGGATGGAAATTACGACTTGAATTTGCGCGTTGTTGATTCGGCGAGCGGACAGGAGGATATTCTGAAGAGTGTCAAGGTGAATGTGTCCGGCAGAAAAACCTCAGGCGAGGATGTCATGGATTTCCTTGGTATGACAGAAGAAACCGTTCAGATGGATACGCATTACATTTTTGATGAGAAGAAATTCGCGATCGGAATTGATACAGAAGAAAACGAGACTATTACGGCGAACGCGGAACAGATCGTTCTGACAGGCTGGATTGATGCTGGGGAGAACACCAGCATAGGTATGTATCTGAACATTGATTCCGAAATTTATACGGCGGATACCCTTGCGAAGCGAGGCGGATCGTTTGAAATTGTTCGGGCGCCGAGAAATCTCGATAAGCTTGAAAAAGAGCTGATTGGGCCGTTTTCGCCGTCTATGGAAGAAGCAGGCTTTATTATAAATCTAAAGCTTCCTTTCCTTGAGGCAGGAACGCATACGCTGGCTGTTTCTCTGAATGTTGGGGTTCCGGGGGAAGAAGCGGAGCTTGTAGATGTAAAACCGTTAACGGTCAATACGGATCCGACGGTAACCGTAGACGCGGAGGCGATCGAGCAGATTAGGGAGACATGGGAGAAGGAATTCCCCGTGCCGTTGCAGACGGAAGAAAGCGAGCCGACGAATTTGGATAATGAAGCAGGAGAGTAATTGCGATATGGGAACAGACAGATACGAGGATACCATTTCTCTTTGGAGCGACGAAAGCCAAAGAGCAGTCACTTTGAAGGATCTTCAGACAAAAAAGGAATTCAGATTTGTGATCAAGCACAGTTTTGTTATTGGAAGGAATAAAGAGGCATGCAATCTGCAGATCACGACAGACGATTTATACATATCGGGGGTACATCTGCGCCTGATCAATGAGAACGGCGGTATTTACGCGGAGGATTTGCACAGCAAAAACGGGACCAAGATAAACGGGAGACAGGTATCCTCAAAGACGAGGATCAGACCGGGGGATATTCTCAGGATCGGAAGATCGGAATATGAGGTTTTATTTTAACAGGCGGGCTAAAAGGGAAATAAGAATATGCAGATATTATTGTCGGAAAAAGCAGTCACGGTCTATGAAATCCTTTTTATTCTTATTCTGATCATCATTCTCGTGGTTCAGCACAGGAAAAGAAAGGACGCTCTGGAGCGAAGGCGGATCAGCAATAAAAAAAGACGGAATGAACAGCTTGAAGAAATGCTGAAAAATCCGGATATCAAACCGCAGAGCGGCAACGGTCCGAATCCGTTTGACATACAGTATATGTACGAGACGGGTGATGAAATAAAAGCGCCGGCGTTTCAGGCGGAGATTGAAGTACATACGGCGACCAGCGTGCAGAGATTTTTGCTAGATCTGGATCGTCCGATAACCGTCGGGCGAAACGAAAATAATATTTTACCGTTGAATGATCAGACAGTGGCGGACAGATGTTGTTCGATTTTTGTAAAGAATCAGGCGGTATATGTGCGAAATCTGAGTCCTTCGAATCCGGTTTTCATACAGCGGGGAAAGAAAAAACTGCAGATACAGAATCAGATCATAAAGATGCAGAGCAAGGATATCATCACATGCGGAAAGACGGTTCTTCATATTCTGCTGCATCAGAATTAATGCTGGGAGAGAAAACAGATGGGTCTTGTAATTTCAGTCTATACAAAAGAAGCGTTCAAAGAGTTTGTTATGCCAGCGATCAACAATGCGGACTACTCTTTTGTGCTGAATAAGAATTATTTCAATCTACGTGAGGATATTAGTCTGGACTTTGAAGTAATCAACGAAGTCTGGAAGATTCGAATGAGCAAAAGTTACCGTGTTTATCTGGAGAGACGCGAGTTGAAGGAGAATACGGCGCTTGACAGTTCTCAGATCTTTCAGATCACGACGAACGACCGAAAACAGATCATCCTTATGGTGCGGGTATGCGAGGATGTCTTTAGTCCGTTTGAAAAATATGATATTCGCAGGATGAGCCGTATCACGATTGGCGAGGGCGAGAACAACGCAATCCGCTACGGCTATCAGCGTCTTATTTCAAGGGAACATGCGGAGATCGTTCGTAAGGACAGAGGCTTTGTAATTTCAAATAAGGGGCAGAATGGCCTTTACGTAAATTCAAAGCTTATTATGCGCACGGAGCAGCTCAGATTCGGGGATTATATCAATATTTACAGTCTTCATATGGTCTTTCTGGGGGATATCCTTGCGATTGATACAAGTAATTCCAACGTACAGGTGAATGAGAAAATTCTTGTTCCGTATACAGAGGAAAAGAAAGAGCAGAAGACGGGGGATACGGGGGAGACAGAGCAGCTGTCTGCGAAAAAAATGTTTCACCGTTCTCCGCGTATCATTGAGAAGATCGAGCAGGATGCGATTGAGATCGAGGAGCCGCCGAAGGAGATGAAATCTCAGAAAAAGCCGCTCCTAATGACGATTGGACCGTCCTTTACCATGGCGATACCGATGCTTCTCGGCGCGCTGCTGATGATTGTTTCGTCGCGCACATCGGGAAGATCTACGGGGCTTTTCATGTATTCCGGACTTGTGATGGCAATTTCCTCGGCTTCGATCGGCGTCATCTGGGGAATTGCAAACCTGCGTTTCCAGAAGAAGACGGAAGCAGAGAATGAGACGCACCGCTATGAGGCGTACAGCAACTATCTGCTGAAAAAAACTGAGGAGATCAAACAGAAGTACGCACATAATCAGACTGCCCTCAACAATATGTATCCGGACGTATCGGTTTGCTTAGGATACGATGAAAATACGGCTATGCTATGGAATCGCAATTTCACGCATGCCGACTTTCTAAGCTGCAGACTGGGGCAGGGAGATATCGATTTTCAGGTGCCGATCGAGGCGCCGAAGGAGAAATTCCGGCTCGACAGAGACGAGCTTGCGGAAAAGCCGGAATTTATCGTAAAAAATTACAAGACCTTAACCAAAGTTCCCATTCTGCTCGACCTTCTTGAGCATAAGTTGGTCGGCGTAGCGGGAGGAAGCGGAAAAAAGGGCGCTATTCATGTGGCAAAGCTTCTGGCGGCGCAGCTTGCCGCCTGCAACTGCTATACGGACGTCAAAATGGTCTTTGTGTATGACGAGAGCAATTCAGAGGATTATGGGGAATGGGATTTCGCAAAATGGCTGCCCCATGTCTGGGCTGATGACAAAAAAATTCGTTATATAGCATCAAATAAGCTGGAAGCCGGCGAGGTGTTCTATGAGATAGCGAAGGTATTTCGCCAGAGAATGGAAAACGCCGCGTCTTCCTCTCAGGAAGAGCGGGTGATTCCAAAACCGTATTTTGTAATGTTCCTGTCGGATCCGGCGCTGATTGAAGAAGAAATGATCGCGAAATATGTCTTTGATTCTTCCACCGAGATTGGACTGAGTACGGTTATGCTGTCTCAAAGCAGCGAACTGCTTCCGAATGCCTGTGAGTATATCGTCGAAAACGACGGCTATTTTAAAGGGGTATACAATGTGTCGGCGCAGAAAGAGGATCGTATTCCGGTTCAATTTGATGCTATCGACGAGGAGAGCCTCGAAAAATTCAGCCGCAGACTTTCCGATATAGAGGTACAGGAAGTCGAGACCGGAGGAGAGATTCCGAACTCGCTTACATTTTTTGAGATGTACGGCATAACCAAACCGTCCGAGCTGCGCGCGGAGGAACGCTGGCTCAAGAACAGAAACTATGATAATATTCGCGGTTTGATCGGTCAGAAATCAGGCGGCGTGCCGTGTTATATGGACGTTCATGAAAAATACCACGGGCCGCATGGGCTGGTGGCGGGTACTACCGGTTCCGGAAAGAGTGAAACGCTGCAGACGTACATGCTTTCTCTGGCAATCAACTACAGTCCGGATGATATCGGTTTCTTTATTATTGACTATAAGGGCGGCGGCATGGCGAATCTATTTGACGGGCTTCCGCATATGATCGGCCAGATTTCCAACTTGTCGGGTAACCAGGTATATCGAGCGATGGTTTCCATTAAGAGTGAGAACCGAAGAAGGCAGCGCATTTTCACGGAATATGGCGTGAATAACATTAACAACTATACGAAGCTTTATAAGAACAAAGAGGCGACAATACCGATCCCGCATCTGTTTATTATCATCGATGAGTTTGCGGAGTTGAAGCGCGAGGAGCCTGATTTCATGAAGGAGCTCATTAGCGTTGCACAGGTAGGGCGAAGCCTTGGCGTACATTTGATTCTGGCGACGCAGAAACCGAGTGGAACAGTGGACGACAATATATGGAGTAACTCAAAGTTCAGGCTCTGCCTGCGCGTGCAGGATCGTCAGGACAGCAACGATATGCTTCACAAGCCAGATGCGGCTTATATTACGCAGGCCGGACGCTGCTATCTTCAGGTAGGAAACGACGAGGTATACGAGCTGTTTCAGTCGGGATGGAGCGGCGCTCCTTATGATGAAAATGTTGAGAGCGGGAAATCGGATCTTGCAAGACTTCTCACGATCAACGGGAAGACAGAGATGACAGGCGGGCATGCGCGCGCGCTTCGGAAGGAGCAGGTGCTCTACAACTGGATCGCGGCTCTTGTGCGATGTCTGGAAAATACAAAGTTTCTGAAGCAGGAAGTCCTGCAGGATGTCCTTCAGAACAGAGGGAATATGCAGGAAGTGGTGGCACGTTTTTATGACAGCATTGAGGCGGCCGGTCTGGATTATCCGAGAAGTACCTACAATACAACCCGTCTTGAGGATCTTATACGACTGCACGGGATGGCGGCTTTTTCGGAAGACGATACCGTGAGAACCATTATCAAACTGTCGTCAGAAATGAATGTGAAGCTTCCGGAGGTAAGGGAACGCACACAGCTTGACGCGGTCAAGGAGTATCTGCAAAAGACGGCAGAGGAGAACGGATATCAGAAAAATCATCAGCTATGGATGCCGGTACTTCCCGATCACATTTATCTGGATCAATTTGAGGAATATCAGGCGAATGCCTTTTCGGACGGCTGTTGGAAGCCGCGGACAGGTGCATGGAATCTGGAGGTTACGGTCGGTATGGTAGACGACCCGCAGAATCAGGCGCAGCTTCCGTTGCATTTCAGCTTTTCCGAGGGCGGTCATCATGCGATTATCGGTTCAGTAGTGAGTGGAAAGAGTACGCTGATGCAGACCGTTCTCTACGGGCTTGTTACGTGCTATACGCCGGAGTACGTAAATATTTATGCGTTGGATTTCAGCAGCAAAATGATGTCTGCGTTTGAAGGTCTGGCTCATTTCGGCGGCATCATGTATGAGGGCGATGATGAGAAGATCTCCAAATTTTTTAATATGATTGAACGGATACTCAATGAACGAAAGAAAATTCTGCGAGGCGGCAATTACAGCCAGTATGTTCAGGCGCACGGCGTCGAGTTCCCGGCGATTGTAGTCGCAATCGATAATTTTTCCGCGTTTAAGGAGAAGACGGACGACGCCTATGAAAAATTTATCGTTCAGCTTTCTAAAGAGGGCGTGGGACACGGAATTTTCCTTCTGCTTTCCGCGGGAGGTTTCGGGATCAACGAAATTCCGAACCGGATCGCAGAGAATCTTAAGACGGTATATTGTCTGGAGCTTCCGGATAAATTTGCATACGGAGATATGTTGCATACCATGCAGGTTGAAGTAATGCCTGAGACCGGCATCAAGGGAAGAGGCCTTGTGCTTTTTGCTTCGCGTATTCTTGAGTATCAGGCGGCTCTTGCGTTGGAGGCGGACGATGATTACCAGAGAATGGAGAAGATCTCCGAGGCGTGCGCACGGATGAACGATGCGTGGACCGGAAAGCGCGCGCAGGCAATTCCAGAGATTCCAGAGAAACCTGTCTGGGAGTTGTTTGCGGAGCTTGAGGATGTTCACAAGGCGGCTGCACAGGATAATCTGCTTCCGGTCGGATATAATTCTGAAAATGCGGAGGTATACAGCATAGACCTCAGCAGTATCTATTGTTATCTGATTACGGGAATGTCGCGTACCGGCAAGAAAAACTTCCTGAAGATCATGCTGGAGTCCGCATTATTGAAGGAGAGCCAAATCTGCCTGATCGACGGAAGCGGCCAGATGAGTCAGTATGCGGTTTTGGAGGGGATAACGTATATCGGCGAAGAGGAAGAGCTGTTTGATTATTTCCAGAATACATTGACGCCTGAATTTACCAAAAGAAACAAGATCAAACAGCAGCTTCTGGCGGACGGCTGCGAGGAGGTTGAGCTGTACAGCTATACACGAAAGGAAACGCCGGTTTTTCTGTTTATTAGTGATATGCTGTGGTTTGTTGAGACGATATACAGCCCGGAGAACAGTGCGAGAGGCATGAAGGGATTTATGGAGACCTTGACAGCAAAGGGACGATATCACAACATCTATTTTGCAGCTATTCTGAATCTTGAGGATAAGAATGTGGTGAGAGGCTATCAGATGTTTGCGAACTTTGCTTCCTACAAGACAGGGATTCATTTCGGAGGCAACATTTCGCAGAACGGATTGATGAATTTTGACTATCTGCCGTTCAAGGAACAGTCCAGAACGGAAAAACCTGGCATCGGACAGCTTCCGGAAATGGAAGGTGCAAATGCGCGTAAAGTAGTTGTGCCTTTAATGGGGAAGAGAAAGAAAACGGTATGATTTTTGGTGTAATGCTGATTACGGATGCGGAAGAGGAACAGAGACTCTGCCGATATCTTCACGAGCTAACTGCATATCACACAGATGAGAAGCTGGAGCTTCAGAGCTTTCGGGATATTGCTCATCTGGCGGAGGAACTGGAAAAGATTAATTTGCTGGATATCGCCGTTTTGGATATTACTCTGCCGGGCGCCTTGGAGAGCGCGCGGCGAATTCGGAAAACATTTCGGAAAGCGGAGTTTCTTTTGATCGCGGACTCTTCTGTCTCGCCGATGGAATATATGAATCCCGCAATAAAGGCCTCCTCGCTTTTGCTTCGTCCGATGGGCGTCAGTTGGAAAAATACGGTTTGGGATTTCTATGTGCGCCTTTTGCAGGCGAATGAGGCGAAGGGTACGGAAGATATTTTGTGGGTGGAAAACCGCAGCGGGATCTTTCGGATTCCCCTTGAGCAGGTCTACTACATAGAGGCAAGAGAGAAAAAGGTTTTTATTCGTACACGCACGGAAGAATTCGGGGTGAGCGATACGATTGAGCATCTGAGCGGCAGGCTTCCGGCCGGATTTTTGAGATGCCACAGAAGCTTTATTGTAAATACTGCTTACATCTCTCACGTCAGATTGAATGAGAATCTTGTGTATCTCGGAGAGAAGATGTTTGTTCCGGTATCGAGGAGCTACCGCGGAGTTTTTAAGAGGTATCCGCATGAGTGATCTGATTATCAAAAATTATCTGTTTTCTAGCGAAGAGTTTATGGTGCTGTCGGCCTGCGTGGGCATAGAGAAGCTTCCGGTTCTGTTTGAGAGCGATCCGAGACAGCCGGATCGGGACGAATTGGATCATACGATTTTTCAATTGTACCAAAAAGGGATTCTGACATGGGAAAACGACAGTTCTTATGAACTGCGGCAGGATGTGCGGACGTTGTTTTTGGACATGAAAACTGCGAAAAAGGAACTGCACATTTATTCAAAGAAAACCGGAGGGCCGCTTCTGTGCTTCTGGAATGAATATGTCGTAGTGACGGAGCTGAGCGGAAACGATTGGGGTGCAGTCAAGGTGCACAGCCTTCAGTCGAAAGAATTTCTGGATGAGCTGCGGGACAGGCGAATCCTTCCGGAGAGAGACTGCGCGCAGTTTAAGGAGACGATCGACAGAGAATCAGAAAAACGGTGCAACGATTTTCTTCAGGAAAGCCCTGCAATGCTTCAGGACGGACATATGAAGTATGAGCTTTTGGAAGAATTACTGGAAAAAACCCGGGATCTTTTTGCGTTTATCGCAGTATACGACAGGGTTTTGGAACAAAATCAAGGAGTCATACTGATTCTGAATTGTGGCATTGCGGATTGCATTGCATATGTAGGAGACGGTCATACCTACCTGTGCTATTACACGGAGGAAGAGCTGAGAAGACTGTTTCAATTATAGACAGATATGCGAAAGGAGAAATACAAAATGATCCTTGTGGACATCTATATTCCTGCGTTGGACAAAACCTATGATTTTCAGGTGGACGAGAGCGTTCCGGTAGAAGATCTGGTCATGGAGATTGCAGAGATGGTAGGAAGCGAGACAAAAACCAGAAATAAACTCTCTGCGGAAAAGTTTCTGTTATGTTCTATGGATCGTAGCATCATTATTCCAAAGGGTTCTACACTGGGAAGCTATGGAATACGAAACGGTTTCAGGCTGATGCTGGTGTAATTTGCATTCTGTCCCTGAAAAACTGCAGTTCGTCGGGTTTTTAACTTTCTTTGGCTTTGGTCTTCTATAATGTGGACAGTTGATGGGGGAGATGCGGATGATTACGATTCATACAGGGCGGCTGAGAGATCAGGCGGAGCTACTGAATAAAGAAGCTTTTCAATACAATCACAGATTGTCCGGGCTGGAGGATTGCATCGTCTGGCTCAGACATCAGGAATTCGACGAGGTGGATGAAATTCTGTGGCTGTTGTCCGGTCAGCGTGAGAAGCTGGACCGACAGAAGGAAGAACTGCTTATGCTGTCGGGAATATTGCAGAGGATTTGCAGTCGATATGAGACGGCGGAACAGGAGATTCTGGAAAGCACGGATTCCTGCCAAAAGCTGAAAGGTTACGTGAAAACCATAAAGCTGTCTGACATTCGGGATCGGCTTGCAGTGCTGGGAGTTCAGATAACTCTTTGACGATATTTTTCAGGAAAGGACGGAGTCAGGTATGGCGATAAGCAAAATCAGGGTGGATACGGGAAGGCTGGATCAGACGCGCAAGGAGCTTCAGGCGAAGCTGGATAAGATCAGAAAGGACATTGATCAGATACGGGATGATATGAATACATTGAATTCCATGTGGGCGGGAGACGCACACGAGGCTTTTGAGACGACCGTAGCAGAGGACATTTCGGCGCTTGGCGGAATGTGCGATACCCTGCAGGAAGTTATCAATTATGAAAGCGGTGCGGTAACGGAATACAACAAATGTGAGCAGCAGGTGGCAGATTTGATTACACAGATCAGAGTTTGAGGAGGTGCGGCATGGGAATCGTTTTAAAGGTGACTCCGGAGACATTGCTCAGCATGTCGGATAATATTGAAAAGCAGATAAACGATCTACAGAAGCAGTTTCGGGCGATCCATACGGATATCGGCAGAACGCAGTCTTTTTGGGAAGGGGAGGCAAGCAACCGGCATAAATCGCAGTATGATGAGCTGAAGGACGATATTGATGAAGCGATAAAGCACTTGAAGGATCATCCGGTGAATCTGCTTCGGATGGCAGATTTGTATAAGACGACAGAGACGCAGGTAAAGCTCACGGCGCAGGCTTTGTCAGCGGATGTCATAGTATAATGTGGAGGTAGCTTGGAATGGGAAAAAGTGAATCAGAGATACGCATGGATTATAACAACGCTATTCGACAGGCGGAGTCTTTGAACCAGATTGCAAGGGAGCTGAAGAATACTGCCAACAGAAACTTTCAGGATTGTGTTTCCGAAATTTCAAGCAGTTGGACAGGAGACAACTCTGCGGCATACGTAAGAAAGTGCAATGTGTTGAAAGCGGATATCGTGAAGTCGGCGGAAAAGCTTGAGAGAACAGCAGAAACGATACGGAAGATCGCGGGCAATACATATACTGCCGAGATGAACGCATTGAAGATAGCGATTGCGAGAAAGTATTAAAGTATATAAAATCTCCGGGAAAGAGATGTTTATATAAACCATTATTTTATCTTATTTTAAGGAGGAAACAATTATGAGTGAGATTCAAGTAACATCAGCGACACTGAGAAGCAAAGCAGAAGAGCTGAACCAGATGAATGAGCAGTTCAAGACTGCTGTTACCGCCTTGACTGAGGAAGAGACGGGTTTGCGCTCCAGCTACGAGGGCGAGTCCAGCGATGCGTTCCACGCTGCGTTCACGAAAGACATTACCCAGATGAACAATTTCTACAATGCTATTGCGCAGTATGTTCAGAAGCTGGTATCGATCGCGGATACCTATGAGAAGGCAGAGCAAGCTAATGTCGCGACTGCAACAACGAGAAACTATTAATTTACATTCGATTGAAAAAATTAGGAAAGTGAGGGTTTTATTATGGCAGCAGGTATCTTGAGAGTAACGCCGGAAAAATTACAGGCAACGGCATCCAGTTTTGAGGCAAGCGCTTCATCGGTCAACAGTCTGACACAGCAGATGACTTCTATCGTGACCAGTCTGACCGGACAGGTTTGGAGCGGTGAGGCAGCAACTGCTTACGTAAATAAGTTTAATGGTCTTCAGGATGATATGAACCGGATCTATAAGATGATCAAGGAGCATTCGGATGATCTGACGACGATTGCTCAGCAGTTGATCACGGCAGAGAATAGCAATATGGAGTTGGCGAACGGGTTGTCTTCTGATGTGATCGTATAGGAATACGAATAGACGCAGGGAAACGCCGATGGCGACATCGGCGTTTCTCGAATGTATGATGTGGTATTGCAGGGGAGTATATGGCAGGAAAACGAAAAATCCGAAAAATTAATATATTGTTCTTGTTCTGTGCTTTTCTGACACTTTTCTTGTGTGTGGGAGCTTCCGGCAGCGCATCTCAGGAATCCGAGACGGAAAGACCGGAAACAGAGATCATGGAAGAGCTGAAGACGCACAGCGGAGGAATTGTGCGGGTCGAGTCTGTCTGCTGGGACGGAGAAGAGAAAGTATATCAGACAAAATCGTTTTCCGGTTTCGTCGTATCGGGAGATACCATGGGGATTCATGTTGTCACGATCCAGAAGGATCTTGCGTATTCTCCGAAGGAAAAGGCGAACATAAAAAAGAAATATAACTTAGATGACAATGCGAGGATTGCTGAGAAACTTGAGATTGTCTTTGATGGAGATCTGAGAGTGACAGCGGAGGCTGTCGGAGAAAGCGACCAGAGAAATCTGACTGTTCTGAAAATGAATCAGAATGTCAGCTTTGAAGACATTCTCCTGTTTTCAGGGAATAACGTTTTTAATAAAGAAAAGATATATTTGCTTAGCTATCCGCAGACAGAGGACGGGAAAAAAGCGGTTTACAATGCAGAAAATACTGTTGTTACACGAGGCACAGCAGGAAGATTCTATAAAAAGAATGAGATTTCTTTTTTTCAGCATGAGATCAAAACAGACGATTGCTCCGCAGGAGGTCCAATTCTGGATGCGAAAGGACATATTGTCGGCGTGTTGTTGACATCAGCCGATGAAAAGAAGGGATCTGCGATCAGCGGGCAGGAGGTTCGCGAATTTCTGGATACGCTGAACGTGAGCTATCAGGAATATCAGGAGGTTGCAGAGGAAAAGAAGCTTCCGCTTCTGAATCTTATTTTGGGAGCTGTTATTGCGGTGTTGTTGCTGACAATCGTTATCCGGCAGATTCGGGGAGTTGTCGGACGCGACAGAAGTGATGAGCCGGAAGCAGACGCGACAAAACGGAAAGGTAAGACAAAGAAGAAAAAGCCGACCGGAGGATATAAACAGACAAGAAATATGCCGACGGGATCAGGAGCGAGTCTGGAGTATCCGGAAGAAAAGAGATTTGTAATTATCTGTAAGAAGGAGTTTTTGATTGGAAGGCAGAAAGAAGCGGATTTTTCTCTTGCGGACAGTAAAAGCGTCAGTCGAAGACATGCATGCATTCGATTCGACGGAAGAACGTATTATCTGTCAGATCTGCAATCTACGAATTTTACGTTTTTAAACGGGCAGAAAATAGAACCGGGCAGACAGGCGCTGCTGTCGGATGGAGATGAGATTACGGTGGGAAAAGAAAAGTTAATTTTTCACACTGGAAATAAATAAAAAAGATGTGTTATGATAATAACAAGGAAGGAGGAAAAGATGGCTTCATTTTCGGTTGATTGTTCGAAAATAAAAAGCCAGGCTGCCGCGCTGGAGGGAATCGAAAAAAAGTTGAATGCCCTACAGGGCGACATCCGACAGGTACAAAACGCGTTGTCTTTGCACGGCTCGGCGGGAGGGTCCGTCCGGAGGGCGGTCGGTCTTCAGGCGTCGGAGATATCTGAATACGGCAGAAAGGCGGACAGCTTGGCAGTAGGCTTGAGAAATGTTGCTGCCGTATACATAAAGGCGGAAAATACGATAAAGGGTGTGGAAGTCAGGAAAAGAGAATTTGACTGGACGTCGCTCTTGGCATTTCCGCATATTCCCGGACTTTTGAACCTTGTGCTCAGCAGCCTGTCTTCTTTTGGCAAGGGATGGATTGGCGAAGAGGTAGCCGATGCATGGCTGAAAGGATCCGTCAGCGGTGAGGGGCCGCTTTTTGGGATATCGACTTCCGGTGAGCTTTACGGCGAGCTTTTTGGTACGTCCAACAAAAAAGAGTTCGGCGTTAAAGTGAAGTACAAAGAGAAAGACGGAAAGATGGTCTTTGACGAGCTGGGGATCGGCGCCGAGGTCAGCGGAGAGGCGCATGTGGCAAAGGGAAAAGCGAAAGGAAGCATTGGTTTTGCTTCCGGAAGCATTGAGGCTGCTCTGGGGAAGGTTTCCGCAGGAGGTAGCATAGGAGCCGCGCTGTTCAAGGATGGAAAGCTCAGTCCTCAGCTGTACGCGAAGGCGAGCGCTAAGGCGGTTGCGGCGGAGGGAAGCATAAATGGGCAGCTCGGGAATGATGACGTGAATGCGCATGCAAAGGCAAGCGGAGAGGTGTTCACAGCCGAGGCAAAAGCGGAGGGAGCAATCGGAGAATTCACCTACAAAGATGACGCAACCGGCGAAACAAAGACGGCTTTCGGAGTGAAAGGCACTGTGGGAGCGGAAGCTTATGCCGCTTCGGGGAAGGTTTCCGGGGGCATTACGATTTTGGGCGTTAAGATAGATGTCGGGGTGAGCGGTCATGCAGGTGGAGTCGGAGGAAAGATTGGAGGTTACATAGGAAGCGGCGGCGCAAAAGGGACGATTGGAGCAGGGCTCGGTCTGGGACTTGGACTTGATGTCAGTGTTGATTGGTCGAATTTTAAATGGCCGTGGGAGAAATAATTTCAATGATGAAAAGGAGGACAGTTTATGTATAAGGATTTGTTGCCGATAGGTTCTATCGTACGTTTGACTGATGGAGAAAGAAGGTTGATGATCTGCGGAAGGATTGTCTCGCAGGCAGGTACCGATAAGATTTACGATTATGTGGGCTGCATTTATCCGCAGGGGATAGAGGACTCTGATAATATGTATTTTTTCAATCGGGACGTAATAGAAGATATTTATTTTATCGGTTTTCAGGATAAGGAGGAATTGATATTCCGCCACGAGATGCTGGATCAGCTCGGTGAGCTGGAAGTTGTGGACGGACATATCGTACCGAAGCAGTGAGGAGACATATGGTGAACGGACGGATCATAATTTTACTGATTGCAGCAGGGTTGTTGCTGATCGGACTTGTTTTTGGCGGTGCTTCTATAGGGATGAGTATTTCCGTGAAAAAAAAGAAGGCGGTCTGTACCAGAAGAACTTCCGGCATTGTAACGGATATACGTGAGGAGAAAATGTCCGGTTCGATCGGAGAGGCTCCCCTGATCTCATGGCATCCTGTTTTTACCTATGAGGTGAACGGACAGGAAATAAGTAAGAAAAGTAGCTACGGAAGTTCGAAGCAAGCGTTTTATGTCGGTCAGAAGGTAAATGTATATTACAATCCCGCTGATCCGAATGAATATTATGTTCAGGAGGAAAAAGTGTCAGGGGTACAGATGATTTTTTGGGGTGTCTCGCTTGGCCTGTTGCTGGCTGGAGGGATAACGCTTGCCATATATCTGTATTTTGGCAGACCAAACAGCTATGGAGCGATGCGATGAGGTGATTGAAATATGGCGAATGTACAGAGAGTTTCCTGCAGGTCGATGAAAGCGGATGCCGAATCTCTTTCGGAGGCGTTAAAAGATATTCCGAAGACGATCGAACTGTTGCAGGGTTCCATGAGGAACCTGATGCAATGCTGGGATGGACCTGCATGGGCGGCGTTTCAGACGCAGGTGAACAAAGATATTCAGAAAATGCAGGAGGTATATCAGAATCTCGTGGAGATACAGAAAGCACTTGGAAAAGGCAGAGAAGAATACCTTCAGGCGGAGTATGACGTTTATACCGATGTGAAACTACTTTGGATCTAAGGAGAAATCAGAGATGAGCGATGCATCCGGAATGAGATTAAAGGTGAAAACGGAAGAGCTGGTGATGGCTGCCTCTGAGGTACAAACTCAGATCAATAGTATGCGACGCCAGTTTGATAGGGCTGGAAATATCGTGAAAAAGAGCAGCGGTTACTGGGAAGGAGACGGGCAGGCGGCATACCTGCGCGCTTATGAGGAGAAGTATGACTCTGTGGAGAATGCGTTGCGTTATTTTGAGAGCCATGTCAGAAATCTTCAAACAATGGCAGGAGTCTATGAGGCAGCCGAGACTGCGGCGTCGGAAGAGGTAGAGAAGCTGCAGGAGGATGTCATTGTATAACGCTTTCAGCTAATGTGCAAAATTCTGTGAGGAGTAAAAAATGGGCAAGACATCAGATCAGATCTATATCAATTATCAGGCGGTGCTGCAGAAGGCGGATCGTCTGGAAGAATTGGCAGGAGAGATTCGCTCTGTTACCGAACAGGAGTTGTCCTGTTTTTTCTCAAATCGAAATATATGGTCTGGAGACAGTGGAGATATCTACCGGCAGAAGCTGACCAAATTGGAGAGCAATCTGCATAAGCGTGCGAAGGAGCTGCAGAATACCGCAAATGCTGTGCGCAGCGCGGCGGAGCGACAATACCGGTTGGAGCGGGCGTTGGCTGAGCTGGTCTCCCATTAGGAGCAGAAACAGATGAATCTTTGGAAAAGAAAATATCTATTGACGGGAGTGATGGCGGTGGCGGCAGCTTTGACGCTGGAGGGATGTGTGAGTCCGGCTCAGAAAAAAGAGAAGGCGGCGCGGGCGCTTCAGGAGAAATATCAGGAGAGGTTCGAGATCACGGCGTTTCGGGATTCGGGCATTTTTAACGATTACTATACGGTGAAGGCCTATTCCGTGGAGCATCCGGATCTTTTGTTTGAGGCGTCGGTGAACAACGAGGGCGATGGTATTTCGGATGCCTATGTAACCAAGCGGGTATGTGAAAGGCTTTCCGAACAGGTCAGCCGGAATCTGGGCGAACTGCAGAACGACTACTATGTCTTCACACAGGCGATGCTGGAAGGCACGGTGCTCACGGACCCGGAGGTCTCCATGCAGGATTACCTGGCGGACGGCCCCAACAAATTTACCATCTATCTGTGCATGGACGAAAACGGCGCTGATGTGAAAAACATCACAACGGCGATGCTCAATATGATGAAGGATATTTCGGGAATCCGCGGTTCGGTGGCGATTTATCTGGCGGATTCCGAGACGCTGGCGTGGATCGAGGAGTACGTGATCTCGCATGACGATACGGAAGAAGACTTTTTTGAGAGGACGGATCCGGCATATATCGGATCAATTCAGTTCGAGGATGGGAAGCTGCCTGTATCTGAGGTTGAATTAAAGGAAATGGTAGGTGATCGTCTATGAACTATTCGGATGCGGAAATGGTGATAGCTACGCAGGTCGCGTATTTGAATATCAACGGAAATGATTCTGTGGTCAACCAAAACGTGGGCGAAACTGTGAACTATATTTTAAACAAATATGGAACATACGATTTCTCGACCGGGACTTATACCATGAAAGAGGGAATCCATGGAGCAGACGCGGCCCAGTTTAATACAGCCCAGAATATTCTGACTCTGAGCGAGCAGAACAACGTGACCTCATGGCAGAATTGGACTGTCATGGATTGCTGTGATCACAATTCGGGATCCGGATTTTACGGTTGCCTGATCGATACGAGTAACGGAGACGCGATTGTGGGTTGCCGCGGAAGCGAAAGCTATGACATGGAACAGGGGATAAAAGACTGGGGAGCTGCGGATATAGGAAGACTGAACAATCCGCTCACTCTTCAGCAGGCGGACGCCACCAGATACATGGAGAGGCTTTATGCGAAATACGGAAATTCGTATGACAGCTTCAGCTTTACCGGACATTCTCTGGGTGGGTCTCTGGCGACACATGCGGCGATCACGGCGCCAAAGGGCATGCAGGATAAAACGGACACGGTGATCAGCTTTGATGGGCCAGGATTTTCGGACGAATATCTGAAAGCGCATGCTCTTGAGATCAGCCGTGTTGCAGATAAGTTGCATCACTATGAATACAGCTGGGTGGGAGAGCTTCTTTTTCAGCCTCCCGGAATCGACAATCGAGTAGTTAAAGCGCACGATGACACAAGGCAGGATTCTGAGTTCATGAACCAGGCTTGGCGCCACGATACGGTGAATATCGAATTTGACGAGAACGGAAACGTCATGCCAGGGGAGAGGGGAGAACTACAGAAGATCAGCAACCCTATTAGCAAGGTCATCGAGATAATACCATGGGGAATGAACATGTTGTTTTGGATACCGGCGAAGATGTTCGGGAGTACCCTGATTTCTTTTCTTTACAGTATGAGAGAACAGGTGGAGCAGCAGCTGGAGCAGGTCGTACATACGATCGTGGAGAAAGCGCATGAACTGTATGACGCGTACCTTTCCATGGTGGTTTCGGGTGAGTATGAGATACGCACCGGCGAGGTTTCCCGCATGGCGGATTCTCTGGAAACCCTTCAGAGCAGAATGAATCGTATTGCGGAAAGCATTCGGGATATCCGGCGTAATCTGCCGTATGATTCCGCGAGCGCGTTCTATTACAAAAATGTACTTGGAATGAATACGGTCGCCCTTGAATCAGAAGGGAAAAAGGCGGCGAAGCTTGCAGATGCCGCCAACCGCGCAGTCGGCAGATACAATCAGGGAGACCAGAAGGTAGCCAGATTGATGAGATGAATGAGTTCTGTCGGGACGGCAGATATGGGGGATGGCATGACAGATTGTCACGCCATCCCTTTCGTCTTATCCGTACACGCTTTCATTCCGGCGAGGATCGCGTTGCGGAAGCCGGCTTTTTCGAGCGCGGCGACGGCTTCAATCGTGGTGCCTGCCGGGGAGCAGACCATATCCTTGAGCTCGCCCGGATGCTTCCCGGTCTCGAGCACCATTTTCGCGCTGCCGAGCACGGACTGGGCCGCGAGGCGGTAAGCCTGTGTGCGTGGGATGCCGTCGCGAACCGCGCCGTCCGCCATCGCCTCGATCATCATGAAGACGTAGGCAGGCGAGCTGCCGCTTACCGAGACAACCGCGTCAAGCAGACGTTCCGGCATGACCTCTGTTGTGCCGCAGGCGTTAAAGAGCGACAGAACCTTCTGAAGCTCTTTTTTTGTCACATTGTCGGAAGGACAGACGGCGGTCACTCCCTCGCCGACCATGGCCGGTGTGTTCGGCATTGTGCGGATCAGCTTGATTTTCTTGCCGAACCAGTCCGTGATCGTGGCGATTGATTTGCCGGGCGCGATGGAGACGATCACCTGATGCTGTGTGATGCAGTCGCTGATTTCGCGGATAACTTCCTCATAAAATTGCGGCTTGACCGCCAGAAAGAGAATGTCCGCTCCGGCGACGTCGCGATTGTACTGCGTGGTATGTACGCCGTAGGTTTCCGCCGCTTTTGAGAGCGTCTCCTGATGCAAGGCGGAGACGATAATCTGATCCGCGGGGACAAGTCGCTTCCTCAGGATGCCGCCGATGATCGCAGTTGCCATATTTCCACAGCCGATAAAGCCAAGCTTCATAACAGGTCACGTCCTTTCTTTTACAATCATAAGTTCATTATAATCTTTCTTTCCGTTTTGTCCATGAATAAAAATGAAAAATCGCTTTAACTTGTTATTTTTATCCGGATTCGATATAATCTTTTTTGACAATGAGCCATATGGGAATGATACAGGGGAGCAACAATGTCCGAAAGTTTACTTGAAAAATTGAAGCAGTACGGTGCGTCTGATTTTTACCCTTTGCACATGCCGGGGCACAAGAGAAGGATCAGCCATTTCGAGGATCCGTTTTCAATCGATATCACGGAGATTGAGGGATTTGACGATCTTCATCACGCGCGGGGAATTCTGCTGGAGGCGCAGCGCAGGGCGGCGCGGCTGTATGGTGCGGATGAGACGTACTATTTGGTGAACGGAAGCACCTGTGGGATTCTGGCGGCGGTCGCGGCGTCGACGACGAGAGGCGGACAGATTCTGATGGCGCGCAACAGTCACAAGTCATGCTATCATGCCGCGTTTCTGAACGATCTGCGCGTGGCCTATGTGTACCCGCCGATTGCAGAGATGGGTGGGACGGCAGCAAATGTGTACGGCGTTTTGGGCGAGGGCGATCCGGCGATAAATACGGGCAGTGTTTTGAACGATGAAGTTCAAAGGATAAGCACGGACTGTGGAATCTGCGGCAGCATCCGACCGGAGGAGGTAAGGGAGGCTCTGCGGCAGAATCCCGGCATTCAGGCGGTGCTTATCACGTCGCCGACGTATGACGGCGTGGTGTCGGATATCGGTGCGATCGCGGAGGCCGCACACGAGGCGGGAGCGATTCTGATTGTGGACGAAGCGCACGGCGCGCATTTCGGGATGCATCCGTATTTTCCAAAGCGGGCGCTTGCATGCGGAGCGGACATTGTAATTAACAGCCTGCACAAGACGCTCCCCTCGCTGACTCAGACGGCGCTTCTGCATGTGCAGGGGGAGCGGGCGGATCGGGTAAAGCTCAGAAAATATCTGGACATTTATCAGACCAGCAGTCCGAGCTATGTACTGATGGCGGGGATGGACGCCTGTATCCGGTTGTTGGAGGAGCAAGGAGACAGGCTGTTTGACGCGTTTGCCGAACGGCTGGAACGGATGCGGGACGAGCTTCGGCGGAAGCTTCGGGTGTTGCGGCTCGTGGACGGGACGGAAGGTCTGACGGGAGATGATGGGCTTGTATATGACTTCGATCGTTCCAAGGTCTTGATCTCTACGGCGGCGGTCTCTGGAGAGATGATTTCTGCTGTGCGGTCCGGGCGGCTTGGGCAGTCTGGGTCATGCGCTGCCGATTACGGAGCAGGCGGCATTAGGATGACCGGATCGGAGCTGGCGGGCATTCTGAGAAAAAAGTACCGTCTGGAGCCGGAAATGACGGCGGCGAATTATGTGACGGCAATCATGACTGTTGCGGATGAGCAGGAGGGCTTCGACCGACTGACGGCGGCGCTTCTGGAGATTGATGCGGCGTTGGCAGAATCGGGCGAGCCGCGGCAGGGCAAAACGGACGGGTCGGAACGCGGCGAAAAAGACGCTGTGGCCGGAGCAGGCAGGCCGGAACGCAGCGAAAAAGGCGCCGCGGCCGAAGCAGGCAGGCCGGAGCACAGCGAAAAAGGCACCGCAGCTCGGACGCAATACCCGGCGGGCGAGGAAGTCCTGAGTATCCGTCAGGCGCAGGAGAGCCGGGCGGAGCAGGTCCTTCTGGCGGACAGCGCGGGCAGGATTTCCGCAGACTATGTTTATCTTTATCCGCCGGGAATTCCGTTGCTTGTTCCGGGCGAGCGGATTTCGGAGGAATTGTTGCTGCGGCTTCGGCAGGAACAGGACGCCGGGCTTGAGCTGCGGGGTATGGCGGACGACAGCGGCAGGCTCATTCGCGTGATTGCGGAGTCGGATATCGGCTGAAACGGAGGTTTTCGTTTCCCATCGGACGGCGACTTCCGCCTCCCATCGAACACCTTATGGACGATACCGCGGGGCTGTGGTATACTGGCATCGTGCGGGAAGATATAAGCGGGACGGACGGCCGGATTGCGAAGACCTTCCTGTAGTATACTGGCATCGTGTGGGAAGATAGAAGAGAAAAGGATTGACAAAGACAAAATATGGGAAAACTGTTTTATGTGATGGGCAAAAGCTCATCGGGCAAGGATACAATTTATGAGGAAGTGCTTTCCAGAAAAGAGCTCGGGCTGAAGCCGTTTATCATGTACACGACGCGGCCGGTTCGCGCGAAGGAGACGGACGGAGTGCAGTATCACTTTGTCACGGTGGAAAAGCTGCATGAAATGCAGGAGAAGGGGCAGGTCATCGAACTGCGGGAGTATGACACCGTGTACGGAAAATGGTATTATTTTACGGCGGACGGGGACAAGATCGACATGGACCGCTATAATTATCTGGCGCTCGGGACGCTGGTGTCATTTCAGAAGGTAAAGGATTATTACGGGGCAGACCGCGTGGTGCCGATCTACATTGAGGTGGACGACGGCACCCGTCTGGAGCGGGCGCTGAAACGCGAGAGGAAACAGACCGTTCCGAAATACGAGGAGATGTGTCGGCGCTTTCTGGCCGATCAGGAGGATTTTTCGGAAGAAAATATCCGGGGAGCCGGGATCACGCGCCGCTTCCGAAACGACGGCGACCGAAATGTCTGCATGGACGAGGTGGCGTCGTTTGTCGCCTGCGAGATCGCGCAGGAGCGCGGGAAATAAATCCGGGAGAACGGGCGCTGTTCTTCCGAAAGGCAGTGCTTCACAAGCACATGAAAATGTGATATACTAGCAGGAAAGAGAGGCAATTTGACTGCGGCGCAGCGCCGCGCAGGCTTGAGGAGACGGGCAATGGCAGGATTTAAGGATATGATCGGGCATAAGCAGGAGATCGCGAATCTGGAGCGCGCGATCCGGACCGGAAAGGTCAGTCATGCCTATATATTTACCGGTGAAAAGGGGACGGGCAAGAAGCGGCTGGCGGATGCGTTTGCTATGACGCTTCAGTGTACTTCGGACGGCGAGCGGCCGTGCGGGGAATGTCATTCCTGTCATCAGGCGGCGAGCGGCAATCATCCTGATATCATCTATATCCTCCATGAGAAGCCCGCGAGCATCGGCGTCGACGACGTCCGCGTCCAGCTTACCGGGGACGTTCAGATCCGCCCGTACAATGGGAAATACAAGATTTACATCATCCCGGAGGCGGAGAAGCTGACGGTGCAGGCGCAGAATGCGATCCTGAAGACGATCGAGGAGCCGCCGGAGTATGTAGTGATCATTTTGCTCGCATCGAATGAACAGGTGCTTCTCGAGACGATTCGTTCCCGGTGCGTGGTGATGCACTTAAAGCCGGTGCCGGACGAGCAGGTCAAGGCGTACCTGATGGAGCAGTTGATGGTGCCGGATTATCAGGCGGACATCTGCGTCGCGTTCGCGCAGGGCAATATCGGCAAGGCGGTGCGGCTGGCGTCGTCGGAGGATTTTGCGGCGATCAAGGCGTCGGCGATGATGCTGATCCGGAACGCCGGGAAGATGCAGATCAGCGAGCTCATTGATTATGTGAAGGACGTTCAGGAGTACAAGGTCTCGATTCAGGATTATCTGGATATCCTTGCGCTCTGGTATCGGGATATGGTATATTTCAAGGCGACGCGCGACATCGACGGCATTGTGTTTAAGGATGAGCTCAGGACCATCCGTGATACGGTCAGTTACTGCACCTATGAGGGCGTCGAGGAGGTTGTGAACGCGATTGAGAGCGCAAAGGCCCGCCTGAGCGCGAATGTGAATTTTGATCTGACGATGGAGCTTTTGTTCCTTGTCATTAAGGAGAACATACATGGTTAAGATTGTAGGAGTACGATTCAGAAACGCGGGAAAGGTCTATTACTTTGACCCGAAGAATTACGCGATAAAAGCAGGCGATCATGTGATCGTCGAGACGGTTCGGGGCGTCGAGTACGGCACGGTGGTCGGCGACGTCCGCGATGTAGAGGATAAGTCCGTCGTCCAGCCGTTGAAGGCGGTGATCCGTATGGCGACGCAGGATGACGACGCCCGCGCGAAGCGCAACCGCGAGAGAGAGAGGGACGCGCTGAAAATCTGTCAGGAGAAGATCGCGAAGCACGGACTTGACATGAAGCTGATCGACGCGGAGTACACGTTTGACAACAACAAGGTGTTGTTTTATTTTACCGCGGACGGGAGGATCGACTTCCGTGAGCTTGTCAAGGATCTGGCGTCCGTATTCAAGACCCGGATCGAGCTGCGGCAGATCGGTGTGAGAGATGAGACGAAGATTTTAGGCGGGATCGGGATCTGCGGGCGTGTGCTGTGCTGCAACAGCTATCTGTCCGAGTTTGCGCCGGTATCGATCAAGATGGCGAAGGAGCAGAATCTGTCGTTGAACCCGACGAAGATCTCAGGCGCCTGCGGCAGACTGATGTGCTGCCTGAAGAATGAAGAGGATACGTACGAGTACCTGAACAGCAGGCTTCCGGGCATCGGCGATACCGTGACGACGCCGGATGGGCAGAAGGGCGAGGTCAGCAGTGTGAACGTCCTGCGCCAGCGTGTGAAGGTGCTGTTCGATGTGGAGGATGAAAAGGAGATCCAAGAATTCGATGTGGCCGATTTGAAGTTTAAGCCGAGAAAGCGCAAGGAAAAGGGCAAGAACAAGGAGAAGGACAAAGAGAAGGATAAAGAGAAAGACAAAGAAAAAGAGAAAGAAAAATCAAAGAATAAGGGCGGCAAAAAGGCGGCCCGCAGAGAGAATGCTTTCGACGAAGAGCAAAGAGAGCTCGAGGAACTGGAGGAGCTTGAGGAGCTGGAAGCGCTCGACCAAAAAGAAGGGAAATCAAAACTCGATGAGGATTGAGCTCAGGGAAGGGGAACGGCTGGACGATCTTCACCGGGGCGGGTATCGGATTATCCAGAACGAAAAGCTTTTCTGCTTTGGCATGGATGCGGTTCTTCTCTCCGGCTTCGCGCAGGTGAAGGAGGGCGGCCGCGCACTGGATTTGGGCGCAGGTACGGGTATTCTGCCGATCCTGCTCGCGGCGAAGACGCAGGGCGGACATTTTACGGGACTGGAGATTTCGGAATATTGCGTGGACATGGCCTGCAGGAGCGTAGCGCTCGATGGGCTGCAGGAGCGTGTCGAGATCATTCAGGGAGATATCAAAAAGGCCGGAGAGCTGTTTGCCCCGGCTTCTTTTGATACAGTGACCTCGAATCCGCCGTACATGACGGCGCATCACGGACTGTTGAATCCGGATCTTGAGAAGGCGGCGGCCCGGCATGAGATCCTGTGTACGCTTGAGGACGTCGTGCGCGCGGCGGCGCAGCTTCTGTGCGTCGGAGGTCATTTTTATATGGTACACCGGCCGTTTCGGCTGGCGGAGATCATCCGCGTCCTGTCGCAGTACCGTCTGGAGCCGAAGCGGATGCGGCTCGTCTATCCGTATACGGACCGCGAGCCGAACATGATACTTCTGGAGGCCGTGCGCGGCGGGCGTCCGAGGATGACGGTCGAGAGGCCGCTGATCGTGTATGAGCGCCCCGGCGTGTATACGCAGGAGATCCGCGAGATATACGGATACTGAGATCGGCGGCGCCGGAGGGTGGCGGAGCTTGTATTTACCATTTGCGGCTGGTATGTTGTCGAGCGCCGGCAGGGGTCGGAGGATGATGAAATTTATATGCGACATTTGTGGATGGTATGTTGTCGAGTGTCGGCAGGGGTCAAAGTACGATGGAATATGGTCTGGAAATAAGAGACAGAGGGAGCACACAGATGAGAGAGACAGATCAGAAAGAGACGGAGCACGACGTCCGTGACAGTGTCCGCAAAGTCGGCGTGGAGGGCAGAAATGGAGAATCTGCCGCAGAAAAAAGTGTGCGGCCGGGCGTCCTTTATCTCTGTGCGACGCCGATCGGCAACCTCGAGGACATCACGTTCCGTGTTCTTCGCACGCTGAGAGAGGTGGATCTGATCGCGGCGGAGGATACGCGCAACAGCCGAAAGCTTCTGAATCATTTTGAGATCAGGACTCCGATGACGAGCTACCATGAGTACAATAAGATCGAGAAAGCACGCGCGCTGATCGCGAAGCTGCAGGAGGGCAAAAGCATAGCTTTGATCACGGACGCCGGGACGCCCGGAATTTCCGATCCGGGGGAGGAGCTTGTCCGTATGTGCTGCGAGGCCGGGATCGAGGTGACGTCGCTGCCGGGGGCGTGCGCGTGCGTGACGGCGCTGACGCTGTCGGCGCTTCCGACGAGGCGATTCTGCTTCGAAGCGTTCCTGCCGTCGGACAAAAAAGAACGCGGTCAGGTGCTCGAGGAGCTGAAAACAGAGACGCGCACGGTGATTATCTACGAGGCCCCGCACCGGCTGCTGCGCACGCTCGGGGAGCTTCTGGAATCGCTCGGGGACCGGAAGGCTTCCGTCTGCCGGGAGCTCACGAAGAAGCATGAGACGGTGCGAAGGACGGCGCTGTCCGAGGCGCTTGCGTGGTATGAAGCGCACGAGCCGAAAGGAGAGTGCGTGATCGTGCTGGAGGGACGCAGCCGGGAACAGATGCAGCAGGAAGAGCGGCAGGACTGGACCGAGATCGATATACGCGATCATGTAAAGCTCTACGAGAGCCGCGGGCTGGATCACAAGGAGGCCATGAAGCAGGCGGCGAAGGATCGGGGGATCCCGAAGCGGGACGTGTATGCGGCACTGCTACGAGACGAGCAGTAATACTAGCCCTTTGGAGGGCTAACAGCAAATCAGGACAGAATACAGAATAAGACAGTATATTATTAAGACAGAATGGAGAATGACTATGCCTGCAATTTATGCACATGACCGGTTTGGCGCGGATGTAGCCGAGCGCCTGAATCCGGAGCTGAAAGACATTATCAGGAAATATCCCGCGCCGTATGCGGTTGGGCTGCAGGGCCCGGATTTGCTATTTTTCTATCGCCCGTGGGGGAAGAATCGCGTGAATCAATACGGAGTGCATCTTCACAGGATTTCCGCGCTGCCGTTTTTTGAGCGTGCGAGGAATGTGGTGAAGGAGCACGGGTGCGACAGCGGGGAGTATGCCTATCTGATGGGATTTATCTGCCATTATATTTTGGACAGCGAGTGCCATCCGTATGTGGAAGAGATGATTGAGAAGACCGGCGTGCAGCATCTGGAGATCGAGGAGGAATTCGAAAAGCTGCTCCTGCGTATGGACGGAAAGGATGCGGTAGCGTTTTCGGCGGCGACGCTGGTCCCGACGGATGAAAAGACGGCGGCGGCGATTGCTCCGTTCTATGAGAACATCACGCAGAAAACGATCCTTCAGTCGCTCAAGGATCTGAAGACGGTCAAGAAGCTGTTCTGCGCGCCGGGAGCGTTCAAGCAGGGACTGATCAACACGACGATGAAGGTCCTGCGCCATTATGACAAGATGAAAGGACTGATGTATCAGCGCGTGGACAATCCCGCGTGCCGGGAGACGGACGAGGGGCTGATGAAGCGCTACGACGGCGCGATCGGCGTTGCGGCCGAGATGATCCGAAGCTTCGACGAGAGCCTGCGCACAGGGCAGGAGCTGAATCCGCGCTTCGACCGGACGTTCGAGTGACGAGAGTTGCGGATTTGGGTCAGTCCGGCTGCATGCGGCAAAGCTTCCCGAAGGGCAGGAGGCACGTTTCGAACCGGAAATCGACAGGAGGAGAGAAGGAAATGAACACGAAGCTTACGAAACTGGAGAAATACTGGATCCTTTACGATGTGGGTAATTCTGCGTTTACGTTGCTGATCGCAACGATTCTGCCGATTTATTTCAATTCCCTCGCGGGGAATGCGGGTATCTCCGAGGTAGACTATCTGGCGTACTGGGGCTATGCCGCCTCCGTGGCGACGGTGATCGTGGCGGTCATCGGACCGGTTTTCGGTACGCTCGCAGATACGAAAAATTTTAAAAAGCCGGTTTTCACGGTCAGCATGATGGTGGGTGTGATCGGCTGCGCGGCGCTGTCCGTTCCGCGTTCGTGGGTAGTATTTCTGGCGATCTTCGTGATCGCGAAGGTCGGCTACAGCGCGAGTCTGGTTTTCTATGATTCCATGCTTACGGACGTCACGGAGCCGGAGCGCTTCGATATGGTGTCCTCGCACGGATATGCATGGGGTTATATCGGAAGCTGTGTTCCGTTCGTCCTGTCGCTGGTCTTTGTGCTGATGAATGAGAAGATTGGTATCAGCATGGGTACGGCAATGACGATCGCGTTCTTTCTGAACGCAGGATGGTGGCTGCTTGTCAGCCTTCCGCTGTTGAAAAATTACCGACAGAAGAACTACATTGACATGCCGGATCATCCGGTGCGTGAAAGCTTCGGCCGTCTTGCGGCAACGCTTCGGGACATCCGCGGGCAGAAGCACATTTTCCTGTATCTTCTGGCTTTTTTCTGCTTCATCGACGGCGTTTATACTATCATCGAGATGGCGACGGCCTACGGAAGTGCGCTTGGGCTGGATACGCAGGGGCTTCTGCTTGCACTGCTTGTGACGCAGATTGTAGCGTTCCCGTGCGCTCTGCTTTTTGCCCGGCTATCGAAGACCTGTCCCACCGACAGGCTGATCAAGGTTTGCATTCTGGCTTATCTGGGCATTGCGCTCTTTGCGATACAGCTCGATAAGCAATGGGAATTTTGGCTGCTGGCCGTGCTGGTCGGGATGTTCCAAGGTGCGATCCAAGCGCTCTCGCGTTCTTATTTTGCGCGCATCATTCCGCCGGAGAAATCCGGAGAATATTTCGGTATCTACGACATCTGCGGCAAGGGCGCGTCTTTTGTCGGGACGACGCTGGTCGGGCTGATCGCTCAGCTTACCGGGCGCGCGAGCGCCGGTGTTTCTATCCTGTCGCTGCTGTTTCTTCTGGGTTACCTGATCTTTGGCAGGGCGGCGAAGCTGAATCGTATTCCTATGAATGATTCAGAATTCCGGTGAGAACCTCCAGAAGCTTTTTCATGTCGATCGGCTTGGCAATGTGCGCGTTCATACCGCTCTCCAGCGCGAGCTTCCGGTCTTCGTCGAACGCGTTGGCGGTCATTGCCACAATCGGGATGCCGGCCAGCTCGGGGTCTTCGAGCGTGCGGATCGCCTTTGTCGCTTCGTAGCCGTTCATTCGGGGCATCTGCACATCCATGAGGATGAGCGCGTAATAGCCGGGAGCGGAGTTCTTGATCTTCTCGACCGCTACCTCGCCATCCTCGGCGGTATCCACGATGAAGCCGCTTGCGGTGAGGAGTTCGTTGGCGATTTCGCGGTTCAGCTCATTGTCCTCGGTGAGCAGCAGACGGGTGCCGCGCAGTTGTTCGGCGATGTCCGGGATCGGACGCTGCGGTTGTGCTGTCTGTTGTGCCGTGAGCGCGTCGCTTGTGGCGGCGACAAGAATGTCTCTGAGCTCGGAGAGGAAGATCGGTTTGTTGCAGAAAGCGGTCACGCCTGCCGCACGCGCCTCATCCTCGATCGAGGTCCAGTCGTATGCGGTAATGATGATGATCGGCGTGCTGTCGCCGATGACCGAGCGAATCTGGCGCACCACCTCAATACCGTTCAGATCGGGCAGCAGCCAGTCTATGATATAGGCGTGGTATTCGTCGCCCAGCTCATAAGCCTGCTTCGCGTGCAGCACAGCCTCCCTGCCGTGCAGAACCCACTCGGGGCGCATTCCGATCTGCCGCAGCATCTTGGTGACGCTGTCGCAGGTCGCAAAGCTGTCGTCCGCGACGAGCGCGCGCAGTCCCTGCAGTTCTTTGACCACCTCTACACGCTTCGAATTGTCCTGAAGCCGGAAATCCAGATTGATGATGAATTCGCTGCCCTTGCCCTGTTCGGATTGAAGCTCGATCGTGCCGCCCATCGTGTCGACGATGTTCTTCGTGATAGCCATACCGAGTCCCGTGCCCTGAATGCCGCTGGCGGTCGTGTTGCGCTCCCGCTCAAACGGTTCGAAGATATGCTTTGTGAATTCCGGGCTCATACCGATGCCGGTGTCCTTGACGCGGATCTCATAGGAGCCGTAGCCCTTGGGCGCGCGCGGCTTCTGGCGAATCGTCAGCGCGACCGTGCCGCCCGCCGGGGTGAACTTGATCGCGTTTGAGAGAAGGTTCAAAAGCACCTGATTTACGTGCAGCTTGTCGCAATAGATATCCTCGTCCACGATGTCAATGGTGTCCATGAAGAAATTGAGCTGCTTGGATTGCATCTGTGTCTGAATGATATTGCGCATATCCCGAAAAATGTCGGAGATTGAGCATTCCTTCTCCTCAATGTTCAGCTTGCCGGATTCGATGCGGCTCATGTCCAGAATATCGTTGATCAGCGAGAGCAGATGATTGCTCGAGGAGAGGATTTTCGTCAGATACTCCTGCGTGCGTTCTTTATTGTCCAGATTGGTCTGTGCAAGCGTTGTAAAGCCGATGATCGCGTTCATCGGCGTGCGGATGTCGTGAGACATGTTCGAGAGGAACGTGCTCTTCGCGCGGTCGGCCGCTTCGGCTTTATGAAGCTTCTCGGCGAGCACCGCGTGCTCGACGGCCTGATTCATGACCTGCTTTGCGTTATGCCGTACCCACAGGTAATACAGGATGATTGTGAGCGCCATCAGAAGTCCGAGAATGATGCAGACACGCTGCACCGCGAAGACGCTGGCGAAAGCCTCCTTCTCCGGCACGTCGACCGCGACCGACCAGTCGTTGATCCCGATGGGGGCGTAGTACATGTACTCCCAGCCGCCGGTGTTCGGCGTGCGGTAGACGACGTAGCCGGATTTCAATTTGACCAAGTCGTCCAAGTATTCTTCCCAAGTCTTGTCGCCCTTGGTCTTCCAGGTGGATTGGGAAGCGGAGAAGTCGGCGATGTTTCCGAGTGTGTCGTGCCGGGTATCCACGAGGAAATCCCCGGAATTCGTGTCGATGATGTAGATAAAGGCGCTCGCGTTGTAGATGTTATCGATATTGAGCGTGTCGGGCAGACTTTCCAGATCGGTGACGCCATAGAGCAGGGCGGCGGTCTCCCCATCTTGGATGATCGGCACGAAATGCCGCAGGATCGGCTTGCCGGTATTGAGCTCGTATGTACGGTTCGAGATATGTTCTCCGAGCGGGGCCTCCTGTGCAAAAGTAAAATTACCTTTCTCCGAGGCCTCAGTGATCGTGCCGTCCGCGGAGAGAATGCGGTCGTCCGGCAGCAGGACCCTCACGTTCATCGTGTCGAGCATGGGATTTATGCTTTCCATGATCGCCAGCGTGGCGTCGATGTCGAAATTGTCCGCCTGCGAGATGATGCTGGCCGTGGCGTTCAGGAGACGGCTGTCGCGCTCAAGCTTGGCTGTGATCTCCTCGATCGCGGTGTTAGCGCCCTCCTCCAGACGGCTTATAGAGCGCTGTCGGAGTCCGTCGTTGATCCGGTAATATGCAAAGAGCAGGAGCACTACAATGACGGCGATCACGATCCCCGTGGCTGTCAGGCTCCTGTCCTTTTTAACAGCGGTTTCCCGCGTCCTTTTGTCAGTCATATCGATTCCCCCTCCGGACGGCCGGTTGCATTCGAAAATTCATTTGCGCGACGTTTTCTTCCCAGTGAAAGCTGTTTTCTAATAATTATAGCAAATGCTTTTCGGAATGTCCAGCAAAAGCCCGAAGCAGTCTGCTTTTATACAGATGCCCGGGCTTCGTTTGCCGTGGCGGGTTCGAGATGCGCCAGTTTTTTTGTATAGTGCAGATAAGCCGGTATCAGGAATAGATCGGCGGCGATCCATGCCATCGGATTTGCCATACAGACCGCGGCGAAACCGAATGCCGGTACGAAGATAAGTCCTACGAGCGCTCTTCCGATGAGCTCCATTGCTCCGGAGAGAATAGCCATCTGACTGTATCCGATCCCCTGGATGCAGTAGCGATAGATGTTTACGCCGGCGAGCGGGATGTAGAAGAGCGAATTGGTGATCAGGAACCTGCGGACAAGCGCGATCAGCTCCGTGTTGGAGCGGTCGACGAAAAGCGAGGCCAGCAGGTGTCCGGCAAAGATGTAGAGCAGGAGTGCGAACACGGCCCACACGCTGCCGAGCAGCATGCAGGCGCCTACGCCCTGTCGTACACGCGAGGTCTTGCCCGCGCCGATATTCTGTCCGCTGTAGGTGGCGATCGTGGTGCCGAGAGCGTCAAAGACACAACAGAACATCATGCTTGTCTTGCCGCCCGTCGCGACGGCGGCTACGTACAGCGTGCCGAGCGAGTTCACGGCCGTCTGGAGAATGAGTCCTCCGATCGCGGTGATAGAGTACTGAAGTCCCATGGGAATTCCCATTGTGCAGAGCTTCTTTATATACCAGCGGTTCGCCCGCAGATGTTCTTTTCGCGGATGGAGGATGGGAAATTTTTTCTTTATGTACCACAGACACAAAAGCCCGGATACGCCCTGCGCCAGCACCGTAGCCGCGGCGGCTCCCATCACGTCCATGCGGAAAACCGTGATAAAGAAGATGTCCAGCACAATGTTCAGCAGAGAAGCGATGCCGAGAAAGATCACCGGAGTCTTGCTGTCGCCGATCGAGCGGATCATGCAGGCAAGCATGTTGTAGAGGTAGGTCACGGGAATTCCCCAGAAGATCACGACAATGTAGGAATAGGCGCGATCCAGAATATCTTCCGGGGTGTTCATCAGGCGCAGGATCTGTTTGCAGAAGACGCCCGTGACGACCGACAGCACTGCCGAGAACACGGCGCACAGCCACAGACTGTTCCCGATGTAGGTCTTCAGGTCGTTTTCGTTTTTTGCTCCGAAAGCCTGCGCCATCGGGATCGCGAAGCCTGCGCACACGCCGCTGCAAAATCCGATCACCATGAAATTCAGCGAGCCGGTGGAGCCGACGGCCGCCAGCGCCTCCGGACCGAGTATCCTGCCGACAATCAGCGTATCTACCAAACTGTAAAATTGCTGGAACAGCATAGCCAAAAGAACAGGCAGCGCGAAACGGACGATCACGCCCATCGGACGGCCTGTTGTGAGGTCCTTTGTCATACGGACATTTCCCCTTTCGACAACAGTATACTCAAAAATTAAGAGAGGTCAAGTATTCTTTTATTCAAATTTTTTCACCTTTTTCAGAATACTTATTTACATAGAATGATAAATTTGATAAAATAAAATTTATAAGCGATTTGAAACCGATTTACCACCGCCAAAGGGCGGAAATGAAAGGAGAGGGAAGAAAATGAAGCATCTGAAAAAGTTTCTGTTCACCGCGCTGACCGTGTTTGCGGTTTTTATGATTGGAATGCAGGAAATTCATACTGAAGCAGCTCTGCCAGCGGTACCAAATGACAGTTTTAATGCCTCATATAGTACATATTCAAAACAGGTTACTGTTGAAGTTGGAGAAGGGTATGACAAGTATGAGGTAGAGTTGTATAATTCAAATATGAAGCTTGCCACAAGGGATGAGTGTTATTCTTATGCGTTCTTCAAGGTACGCCTGAACAAGTTGTACTATTATCGTGTTCGCGGACTTAATTATGAGAGAGAGACCGGATCTTATGTTCCTGCGACTGAGTGGTCTGCTTATAAAGCAATCTGGACACCGAACAAAAATGCAGTTAGCGTGAAATTGGCTAGCAAAACAAGTAAGAATGTTCTCATCAAGGTTCCGAAGGTTGCTGGAATCAAAAATTATACGCTCTATATGTCGTCGAAGAGGGACTCCGGATACAAGAAGGTCGGCGTGATTAAGCCGGGAAAGACCAAGGTAGTGTCTAAACTTAAAGGAAAAACATTTGCATATTATACGAACTATTATTACAAGTTGGTTCCGAAAGTTAAAAAAGCCGTGTCGACGTCTCCGGTTATCGGATATTTCTACATCAGCAAAACCTATCGCTGATCTTAGGAAATACGAGAAAGAAAGTATAAAAAAGGGCCTGTCGCCAAACAGAACACGAAAGTGAACTGTTGGCGCAGGTCCTTTTGAAATTGCGGTCAGATATGTACGAACTGCTCTAAAAACTGCGCTTTCGGACAAGGTCGCCCGAGGAAAAATCCCTGCAGATATTCCGGCGGGAGCTGACAGAGCTTTTCGAGCTCGGCAGCGGTCTCCACACCCTCTACGCATACCTTCAGATTCAGCTCGTGGATCATCTTGCTGAACAGGGAGAGAATCTCGAATTCGAACTCGTCCGTCGCGGCCTTCGCGGCGAAGGAGCGGTCGATCTTCACAATGTCCGGCTGCAGATCCGTGAAATAATGGAAGTTCGAATAGCCTGTCCCGAAATCGTCAAGGGCGAGCGTGATGCCTGCCTCCTTCAGATGCGACCAGAGCGTCGTGAAACGGGTGTCCGTCTCGAGAAGTCCGCTTTCGGTCAGCTCGATCGTGACGTATTTGGGATCGATTCCGTATTGGTCGATCGCGGCCAGTATCTCACGTCCGATCGAACTTCTTAAAATCTGGACGTGGGAGATATTGATGCTGATCTTGAAATCCGGCACGTATTTCTGGACGTCGCGGCACATATTCAGAGCCTCGTGCATGATCCAGCGCCCTGCCGGGACGATCAGGGAGGTCTCCTCCAGAATCGGGATAAACTCGCCCGGCGATACCATGCCGAACTCCTCACAGTGGAAACGCATCAGCGCTTCGGCGCCGATCAGACGGTGGTCGTCGGCGGAGAAGAGCGGCTGATAATACGCCTCAAATCCTTCAAAGTGATTGTTGATCGCCTGACGGAGATGGAGATTCAGATTCCTGCGGCGCAGGAACTTTCCGTAGTCCTCCGGAACATACAGATAACAGGTGTTCTTTCCGAGTCGCTTGGCTTCGTTCAAAGCGAATTCCGTGAACTTCATCACCTGAGAATAGGAAGCATCCTTGACGTCTCTGCAGTCCAGCATACCGCCGGAGATCGTGAACATTACTTCGTAGTTCTTTTCCATGATGAAATCGCGGATCTTGTCGCGTACATGCCGGTAGAGATCCTTGCCGAGCGAGGTCTTTCTGCCTTCAAAATCGAGAATCAGGAACTCGTCGCCCACGACACGATACAGGTTCTCGCCGGGAAGCAGACACTCGGAGATAAATTCCGACGTCTTCTGCAGGATCAGGTCGCCGTATTCGATACCCAGACGGGCGTTGACCCCCTTCAGGCCGTCCAGCCCGATGCGGAGCACAAAGCCGTCGGGGAAAGAACCCTCGTACTGACTCAGGAAGAGCTTCAGGCTGGAAGCGCCCAGAAGTCCGCTCCGGTTGTCCGCTTTCTGATCCTTGCCGATCTCGTTGATACAGCCTGCCATATACAAAGGCTTTCCAGCTTCGTCCCGCACGACTGTCCCCCTGCAGTTGATCCAGACCGGCTTATCCTCCGCAGAGAGCAGCCGATAGGTCAGATTGTGGGTGCAGCGGTCTGTCGTCAGGATTCCGTTCAGGTCTTCGCGCAGCTTGGGGAAATCCTCAGGATAGACGATCCTCTGCAGATTCTCGGCAACATTATGAAACGCACACTCGGATAACTGAAAACGCTCCGTGGCATGCGGCGAGATATAATAGTAATCCTGCCCGAAGTCATACACATAGAGATAGTCGTCCGCGGCAGGGCTCAAGAGCTCGATCACCTTGCGAACCGTGCTTGCCGAAATCTCATGAAATCCAGAACTCATCCCGTAACACTTCCTATCTTGCGCTAATACAAAGTTGACTCTATATCCAATGAAATATTTTATAACAATTTACAAATTTTTGCAATCATAAAAGTTGATATTGTTCTATATTATTAACAGAATTTGTGAACATTGCAACAAAATTATTCGGCAAGATTTTATTTGCCATATCATTCGGACGTGATATACTTATAACAACTTGAATATTTTATTTTGCCGTCTGCGGAAATTGCGGGCGAAGAGACGGAGGATGGTCATGACGCAGGAAAAATTACTCGAATTGCTTCACGATATGTCGCTGGAGGAAAAGGTCGGTCAGATGTACCAGTTGATGGCCGTCTTCTATGACGAAGACGTGCAGGGCGTGCTGACCGGTCCGGCCGGGCAACTGGGAATCGGGCAGGAGGAGATCGCTTTGGCAGGCTCGATCCTCGGGACGGCCGGAGCGGAGCAACTGACGGATTTCCAGAAGAGATATATGGAGCGTCAGCCGCACCACATCCCGATGCTGTTTATGATGGATGTGATCCACGGCATGCGGACGATTTTTCCGGCTCCGCTCGGGCTCGGAGCGACGTTCGATCCTGCGTTGGTCGGGCAATGCGCGGAAACGGCCGCGCGGGAAGCGGCGGCGTGCGGTCTGCATGCGACGTTTACGCCGATGGCGGATCTGGTGCGTGACGCACGCTGGGGGAGGGTGATGGAGTCCACCGGTGAGGATCCCTATCTGAACAGCTTGATGTCGGAGGCGGTCGTAAAGGGGCTTCAGGGAGACGACATGGGCGCGCCGGGCAGGATTTGCGCCTGTGTCAAGCATTTCGCAGCTTACGGAGCGCCGACAGCCGGTCGTGATTACAATACGGTGGAGCTGAGCGAGCATACGCTGCGGGAGTTTTACCTTCCGGCTTACCGTGCGGGGATCGATGCCGGGGCGGGGCTTGTCATGACTTCTTTTAATACGATAAACGGTATTCCGGCCACGACGAACAAGTGGCTGATGCGAAAGGTGCTCCGCGAGGAGATGGGTTTTGAGGGCGTCCTGATCTCGGATTACGCTGCGGTTGCGGAGACGATCGCGCACGGGTATTCGGAGGATGAGAAGGACGCCGCGAAAAAGGCGGTCGAGGCCGGCGTGGATATTGATATGATGACCGGCTGCTACGCGGGGAATCTGGCTGAGCTGGTGCGGGAAGGGGCGGTCGACGAAGCGTTGATCGACGAGGCGGTCCTGCGGATTCTGGAGCTCAAGAACAGGTTGGGACTTTTTGAAAATCCGTACAAGGACGCGGATCCGGAGGCGGAAAAGGCGCTCTGTCTGTGTGAGGAGCATCGGAAGCTTGCGAGAAAGACGGCAGCCGAGTCCTTTGTACTGCTGAAGAACGACGGGATCCTTCCGTTGAATCTGTCGAAGAAAATTGCATTCATCGGACCGTACACGGACAACAAAAACATGCTGAGCACTTGGGCGATCACCGGGGACAGCGCTGACAGCGTATCGATCGCGGAAGCGGCCCGCGAGGTGTTTGACCCGGCGCGGACGAGTTATCATGCGGGTTCTCAATTGCTCGGGAACGATGTGCGGCTGACAGGCTTCGAGGGGGCGAACGGCTATCAGTCCGGGGATGAATACAGGAGCCGGGAGGAGCTGGATCGAATGCTCCGTGAGGCGAAGCTGGCCGCGGCGGAGACGGATCTGGTCGTCATGCCGCTGGGAGAGCATTTTTTGCAGACCGGTGAGGCGACGAGCCGCGGCACGCTCGGGATACCGGATGTGCAGTTGCAGTTGTTCCGCGAGATCTGCGCGGTCAATCCGAATATCGTGGTGGTGCTTTTTAACGGCAGACCGCTGGATCTGCGCGAAATCAGCGAAAAGGCGAGAGCCGTTCTGGAGGTCTGGCTGCCGGGTACGGAGGGCGGCCATGCGATCGTGGACGTGCTGACCGGGAAGGTCAATCCCTCCGGCAAGCTGCCGATGAGCTTTCCTTATAGCATCGGGCAGGTACCCGTCCATTACAATGAATATGCGACCGGCAGACCGAATCGGCCGGAGGTGGCGGGACGTTTCTTCTCGAAATATATCGACATTCCGAACGAGCCTTTGTATCCGTTCGGCTTTGGTCTGAGCTATACCACGTTTGAGATATCAAAGATCCGGCTGGGGTCATCTGCCGCGGAGGATGGGGAAGCGGTCGCTGTGAAGACAGGCGAGGCGAATGCGGCAAAAGCAAATGAAACGGATGCGGCGAAAGCAGACGAGACGAATGCGGCAAAAGAAGAGGGAGCGGGAGCGGCAAAAGCAGGTGAAACGGATGCGGCAAAGACAGGCGAGGCGAATGCGGTAAAAGCAGAGGGAGCGGCAAAAGTAAGTGAAACGGATGCGGCAAAGGCAGGCGAAGTGATTACGATAAAGGAAAGAGAGCCGATCCGGGCTTCGGTGACGGTGCGCAATACGGGCGGATGCAGCGGTGCTTTGGCGGTACAGCTCTATCTCAGGGACCTCAAGGCAAGCGTGGTGCGCCCGGTTCGTGAGCTGAAGGGTATCCGCCGCGTAACACTCGCTCCGGGCGAGTGTACAGAGGTGAGCTTTGACATCTCGGAAGAGATGCTTCGTTTCCTGCGCGCCGACGGCACATATGGGAGTGAGCCCGGTGTGTTCCATGTATGGATCGGAGACAGCAGCACGACGCAGAATCGGGCGGAGTTCCGACTGGTATAACGGCATGCTGTTTCTGTGAGCCGTATTGTTTTTTACTTTAGAAACATGATAAGTATTTTGGGCGAAAAAGATGAAACTGACATTTGCTTTTTTCTTTAACAGCATATTGCTCGGCGTGGGACTTGCTATGGACGCGTTTTCGGTCTCGCTCGCGAACGGATTGAACGAGCCGCGGATGAAGCGGAGCAAGATGGCGGGCATTGCGGGGATCTTTTCCGTGTTCCAGTTTGCGATGCCGATGATCGGCTGGTTCTGCGTGTCCTCGATCGTTCAGTATTTTCGGGTGTTCGAGAAATTTATCCCGTGGATCGCGCTTGGTCTTCTGGGGTACATAGGCGGAGAAATGCTTTACTCCGGCATAAAAAACAAAGAGTCGGGAGACGAGGCGGCGGTCGGCATATCCGCGCTGCTCGTGCAGGGCGTGGCGACGTCAATCGACGCGCTCTCCGTCGGTTTTACGATCGCCGATTACAGACTGCCGGAGGCGGTGCTTGCAAGCATTTTGATCGGTGTCGTCACGTTCTTTATCTGTTTTGCCGGTCTTATGATCGGCAAAAGGGCGGGCACGAAGCTTGCAGGGAAAGCCGGGATATTGGGCGGCGTGATCCTGATTTGCATCGGAGTGGAAATTTTTGTATCGAGTATGGCCGGGCGCTGACGCGCTCGGGTGTATTCCTGTATCAGACGGTTGTCATGGAGGATGAGAGAAAATGATGAAATTGAATGGAAAAACAGTATCCGAAGGGATTGCGGCAGGGCGCATTAAAATTTACAGAAAAAACAGCGCCGAAGCGGTTCGTGCGCAGATCGAAGACACAGAGGCCGAGATCGCGCGATTCGAACAGGCGAAGGAAAGCGCAAAGCGGAATATCGCGATCATCCATGACAAAGCGTTGGAGGAGCTGGGAGAAGCGGGCGCGGCGATTTTCGAGGTGCATCAGATGCTGCTGGACGATCTGAATTTTGTGGAGTCAGTCACGGAGCTCATCGAGCAGGAGAAGGTCAGCGCGGAGTATGCGGTGACGGCGACGTGCGGTCGTTTTTCCGCAATGTTTGAGGCGATGGACAATGGGTATATGCAGGCGCGCGCGGCGGACGTGCGGGATATTGGCAGTCAGGTGATCGCAAACCTGCGGGAAGCGGGGCAGATGGCAGAAGCAACAGAGAGAAGTGACGAAGGTCAGGCGACGCATGGCGGAGGGAGACAGGCGGCGGAAGCAGCAGAGGAAAGGGCTGAAGATCAGGCGGCGTATGACGGTGGGAGAAAGACAGAGGAAGCAGTCGAAGGAAAAGCCGGAGATCAGGCGGCGCATGACGATGGAAGAAAGGCGGCGGAAGCAGCAGGGGGAAGAGCTGAGGATCAGGCGACGCATGATGGAGAGGAACCGGTAATTTTAATGGCGGAGGATCTTGCCCCGTCCGAGACGGTCCGGCTTGACAAATCCCGGATTCTTGCCCTTGTGACGAGGCGCGGCTCCGTGAATTCTCACACGGCGATTCTTGCCCGGACAATGAGGCTTCCTGCGCTTACCGGCGTGGAAATTGACGCGGAGCTCGACGGACATATGGCGATCGTGGACGGATATGCAGGCCTGCTTCTGATTGATCCGGACGAGGCGGAACTGGAAAAGTATCAGGAGAAGCAGAGAGAAGAAATCAAACAGACGCAGTTATTGGCAGAGCTCAGGGACAGGGAAACCGTAACGAAGGACGGTCGGAAGGTCCGGCTCTGTGCGAATATCGGCGGTGTGGACGACGCGGAAGCCGCGCTGCAGGACGGCGCAGACGGGATTGGCCTGTTCCGGTCGGAGTATCTGTATCTTGGGAAGGATGATTTCCCGACCGAGGAGGAGCAGTTCGAGGCATACCGTGCCGTCGCAGAGCGGATGGCGGGGAAGGAAGTCGTCGTTCGTACGCTTGATATCGGTTCGGACAAATGCGCGGATTATTTTCATCTTCCGAAGGAGAAAAACCCGGCGCTGGGACTCCGCGGCATTCGCGTCGGCTTAAAGCGGCCGGAGCTGTTGAGAACACAGCTATGCGCAATTCTTCGTGCGAGTCGTTACGGAAATGTGTCTGTCATGTATCCGATGATCATTTCGGTGGAAGAGATACGGCGCGCGAAGCAGATCATGGAGGAAGCGAAGGCGGAGCTCGCCGGGCGGAATATCCCTTACGGTGAGGTCAGACAGGGGATCATGATCGAGACGCCGGCCGCGGCGTGGCTGTCTGACGAGCTGGCGAAGGAGGTCGATTTCTTTTCGATTGGCACAAACGACCTGACACAGTACATGCTCGCGGCGGATCGGCAGGATCCGGGGCCGGACGTTTTCTATGATCCGCACCATCCGGCGGTGCTCGGCGCTGTGCGTACGGTCGTGAAGAACGGTCACCGAAGCGGCATCCGGGTGGGAATCTGCGGAGAGCTTGCCGCGGATACGGCGCTGACGGAGGAATTTCTGCGCATGGGCGTGGATGAGCTGTCGGTCGGTCCGGCGCATATTCTTCCCGTCCGCGCGGCGGTGCGGGCATGCGCGCTTTAAAACTGATAATAGACGAAACGGAGAAGAGCATGAAAGGAAAGCTGTACGGAGTGGGAGTCGGCCCGGGGGATCCGGAGCTCATGACGCAAAAGGCGATCCGGGTAATCAAAGAGGCGGATGTGATCGCTGTTCCGGGGCGGAGAAAGGAAGAGACGGCGGCGTACCGGATCGCGGCGCAGGCAGTTCCGGAGATCGAACAGAAGCAGTGCCTTGCGATCGATTGGCCGATGACGAAGGATCGGAAGATTCTCGAAGAAGGATATACATTGGCAGCCGAACAGGTGCGGAATATGCTTGACGATGGGCGGACGGTGGCGTTTCTCACCCTCGGAGATCCGACGGTGTATTCGACGTATCTCTACCTGCACAGGCAGATCATCAAAACAGGCGGTGAGGCGGAGATCGTAAACGGCGTTCCGTCTTTTTGCGCCGCCGCTGCACGGCTGAATATGGGACTTGTGGAGAAGGATGAACCGCTGCATGTGATCCCGGCGTCCTATCAGATCGAGGATGCCCTGAATCTGCCGGGGACAAAGGTACTGATGAAGGCAGGCAGCAGGATTGGGGCGGTGAAGGAGCAGCTTATACAGTCCGAAGCGCAGGTCGTCATGGTGGAAAACTGCGGCATGGAGCATGAAAGATGCTTCCACAGTGCGCAGGAGATTCCGGAGGACGCGGGCTATTATTCCCTGATGATCGTGAAAGACAGCCGCCGCAGTTTTCCTTGACGTGAAAAGAGAGGCGCGGTAAAATATTGATAGCCATTCCCTATGTTTCCCCTTTTGAGAAATGAAAGAAAGGAAGGAAACAGTGACAAAGGAAAACAGAAAATATAAGGACAGTGTGTTTTGCGACCTGTACTATTCAGATGAAACTGCAGAGAAGAATTTGCTGGAACTGTACAACGGCCTATTTGGCACAGATTTGCAGGATGCTTCCCTGATCAGGAAGGTACGACTGGAAGATGTTCTGTTCCGGAATATGAAGAACGATGTGGCATTCTCAGTTGGAGAGCGTAGAATTATTCTGAGTGAACACCAAAGTACAATCACTCCGAATATGCCGGTGCGCATGCTGATGTACATCGCGCGGGAGTATGAGAAGCTGATACCGGTAAAGGCAAGGTACTCAGAATTACAGTATCGATTAATGGCGCCGTCTTTTCTTGTATTCTATAATGGAGAGGAAGATCAGCCTGAGGAACAGGTGCTGAGGCTTTCGGATACGTTCGCGGAGCAAAGCGGGCAAAACGGGAGACTGGAGCTGGAGGTTCGGGTAGTCAATATCAATACGGATAAAAAGCATAAACTTCTGGAGAAATGCGGCACGCTCCGCCAGTACAGTGAGTTTGTCGAGAAGACACGGCAGTTTGGCGGAGACAAAAATAAGCTTGAGAAGGCCGTAAAAGAATGTATTCAAGAAGATATCCTTGCAGGTTATCTCAGGCGCAAGAGCGAGGAGGTTATCAATATGCTGATGGCTGAATACGATTATGAAACCGATCTTGCGGTACACTGCGAAGAGGCTGAAGCACGAGGCGAGGCACGTGGTGAAGCACATGGCGAAACAAAAGGAAAGGTTGAAGTATACTATACGGAAATGCACCTTTCTGTCGATGCCATTGCCGAGAAACTTTCTATGACAAAAGAGAACGTCAGGGAGATTCTTACAGAAAGAGGACTCCTCAAAGCGGAAATACCTGTTTGACAAGATCTTTGTTTTCGGCTATGATTTGTTCCGACGAAAATCTTGAAGAGAGTGAGAAAGAATGGCTTCATTTACCGAAAAAGCGATCCGGAAATCGTTTCTGAAGCTTCTGATGGAACGGCCGCTTGCGCAGATCACCGTGAAGGATATCGTGTCTGACTGCGGCGTGAACCGGAATACATTTTACTATCATTTCGACGGTATTCCGGAGCTGCTTGAGAAGATCATTATGGAGGATTTCGAAGAGATCATCCGCGAGTATCCGACGGTGGAGAAGATCGAGGATTGTCTGGATGCTGTGATCGGGCGCGCGCTTCAGAAAAGGCAGGTCGTCTTACATATCTATAACTCGGTCAATCGGGAGATTTATGAGCAGTATCTCTGGAAGGTCTGCGATTATGCGGCCGACACCTATGTGACGACGATCGTGAACGGCCGGAGGATCCGGGAGAGCGATCTTGCGGTGATCAAGGAATATCTCGCGAGCCTGTGCTTCGGCGTCGTGTCGGGATGGCTGCGAAAAGGCATGCACGAGGATATTCGCGCTATGCTGGATCGCATGTGCGAGATCAAAAAAGGAATGGTGGAGGAAATGTTCTCGCGTTGTGAAAAGATATAACTAGCCGCGAGTGTTGTCTGGCGAATTGAAGTATATTTGTCGATCAGCATTTTAAATGTAAGTTCATTTTTATTTGGAATCTAGACATTGTATGGCTCCGTGCCCAAAAATCAGGCACGGGGCTTTTTCTGTCTGTGCAAAATACAAAGAGATGCGGATATAATGACAGCAGATTAAGAGATAGGAGGTCTTGCTTTATGAAGATGCGTTCTGTGGCGCCCATGAGGATCGCGAAGATCGGGTACATCGTGATGTCTGTTCTGCTTTGCATCACAGGCGGGTTGTTCATTGCAGTGCCGGATTTATCCGTGTCCGGGATCGGGGTCTTTGTCGGATCGGCGATGGCGGTCTTCGGGGTGATCAAATTGATCGGCTATTTCTCGAAGGATCTGTACCGTCTGGCGTTCCAGTATGATCTGGAGTTCGGTATTCTGCTGATTATTCTCGGATTGGTCGTCCTGTTCCGCCCGGATAATTTTATGAACTTTATCTGTATTGTGATCGGCATGGTGATTTTGCTGGACGGCCTGTTCAAGATTCGGATTGCGATGGATTCCAGAGAGTTCGGAATCAAAAGCTGGTGGTTCGTCCTGATGATGGCAATTTTTACGGGATTGGTCGGAGCAGCGCTCGTGTTCGACTCCGCGCGGGGCGCAAAGATCCTGACGGTTCTGCTCGGCATTTCGCTTCTGTCCGAGGGAATCCTGAATCTGTACACAGTCATCAGCACCGTCCGGATCATCCGGCATCAGCGGCCGGATACGATCGAAGCGGAATTTTATGAGGAAAAAGGGGTGTGGAAGTAATGAGTTTTTCAAAAACGGTCGTGAAGTACCGTGTTCCTGTTCTGATTATCGCGCTGCTTTTGCTGATTCCGTCGGTGTTCGGGATCGCGGGCACGCGGATCAACTATGACATGCTCAATTACCTGCCGAAGGATATGGAGACCGTGGTCGGGCAGGAGGAGTTGATGAAGGAGTTCGGCAAGGGAGCGTTCTCTTTTGTCATCGTCGAAGATATGCCGGCGAAGAATGTGTCGGCGCTGAAGGAAAAAATTGAGCAGGTCGATCATGTGGAATCCGTGCTCTGGTATGATTCCATCGCGGATCTGTCGGTTCCGATGGAGCTCCTTCCCGAGAAGATCTATGGGGAATTCAACACGGAGAACGCCACGATGATGGCGGTATTCTTCGACACATCGACGTCCTCCGATGTCACGATGAACGCGATTCGGGAGATCCGGAAGATCACGGGAGAACAGTGCTTTGTCTCGGGATTGTCGGCGCTGGTGACCGACCTCAAGGATCTGTGCGAAAAAGAAGAGCCGATCTATGTAGGGATCGCGGTGCTGATGGCCTGCGTTGCCATGCTGATCTTTTTGGACAGTTGGCTGATTCCGTTCGTGTTTCTCGCGAGCATCGGCATGATGATCGTGCTCAACCTCGGAAGCAACTATTTTCTGGGAGAGATCTCTTACATTACAAAGGCGCTATCGGCGGTCCTGCAGCTCGCGGTCACGATGGACTATTCAATCTTCCTGTGGCACAGCTACAATGAACAGCGCACGAAGACGAAGGACAAAAATGACGCCATGGCGGTCGCAATCAAGGAAACCCTGACTTCCGTGGTGGGAAGCTCGATCACAACGATCGCCGGATTCATCGCGCTGTGTTTCATGTCCTTTACGATGGGTCGCGACCTCGGCATCGTTATGGCGAAGGGCGTCCTGTTGGGCGTGATCGGCAGCGTGACTGTTCTGCCCGCGCTGATTCTCGTGTTCGATAAGCCGCTGCAGAAGACAAGGCACAGATCTCTGCTTCCGGATATGGGCGGTTTTTCGAAGGGTGTTGTGCGGGTCTTCCCGCTGTTTCTGGTCGTCTTTGTCCTGCTGATCCCGCCGGCGTTCTACGGCTACAGCAAGACGAACGACGAAGTATATTACGACATGGGC
>CANQVH010000016.1 GCA_947627245.1 uncultured Lachnospiraceae bacterium
GGCCGCTGTCAGGAGGAACGTGGAATACCGGAGCGCGCAGCGCGAGGATATGCCGCGAAAGCCTCTTGACATAAGGCCCACGGAATACACTTTGGGATCGGGAAAAGGCCAGTCCTGGGCTTTTCCCTTGATTACTATGTGATAATCCCACGCCACTGCTGCTGTTCGTTGAATTATATCTGCAATTTTCAAGGTTCTGCAGAGCCCTTTTTCGGACTCCAGATTTTCATAGACTGCTTGACACTACCTCCACAAAATCTTTTCGCTTTGCGATCCGATTTAAAAATCATTTTCCAAGTACTGGAAATTACTGTCGATGAGTTGTTACGATAGGCACTTATCCTCATCGTCTAAAAGGCAACATTTAAAAAGAGAGAACATCGCGCATTATGTCCTCTCCTAAATTCCTGTATTAACAATAAAATTTAATCTCATCTGTCACAAGGAACCATTTATTTGCATGTCTCACAACCACTCCATAGTCTGCGACAGCCGCTCCACAATCTGCGGCAACTACTCCACACCCTACGGCAGCCGCTTCATTTCCGACGTGACTGCATAATCACTTTCGTATATCGCTTTCAGGACGTCTGTCTTGTTGTACTGCTCTCCGATACAGAACTCGTGAGACCACGTCATATAATAAGCCCACGGCGCCTGAGATTTCTCCAGCATCCGGATGTCCGGAAGGTAGCCGATCTCCGCAAGCGCGGCAACCTTCTTGTCGGTCGTCTGTGCGATCAGCTTCTCATACTCCTTCGCATAATCCGTCGCCGCATACTCCTCAAGGTAAATATCGGTCGAGATAACGTCGACGTACTCATCTCCCGGATATCCCTCAGACAGCGGACAGTTCCATACCCAGAGCAGATTGTCGAGGTGATGATGCGCCGTGTAATGCTCAAACATCAGCTTGTAAAGCTCGCGCGCGACCGCCGGCCCTTTCGCGCCCCACCAGAACCACTTTCCGTCCGATTCGTGGAACGGTCTCCAGAGGATCGGGATCTTCTCGTCCCTGAATTTTTTCAGATGTTCCGCGATGATATCCATATCATGGTAAAAGGCTGCTCGCTCCGGCGTCCCGTCGACGAGTACCTGTCTTGCATCAAAATCCGTGTGCTCGGTGTAGAAGCTCTTGTCTCTGCCTCCGAGCGGCGAATACCAGTGAAACGTAAACGTAAGGATCGCGTCGGAATTCTTCGCCAGCTTCATGGCAGTGTCCAGCGTGCCTCTATTCTCATAAATCTCTGTCAAGCATTCCTCAGACGCATCGTCGTAATTGATGTTCGGGGAATAAGCCAGCAGCTCAAAGCCGAACAGTTTCGGCAGTTTCCCCGTTTTCTCAAGGATGTACTGCGCCTCCTCCATCGGATTCGTCTGCGTGTGCTGTCCCGTGATGATCTTCTTACTGGCTATGTCCGAAAGATAATTCAAAAGCTCTCTGGCTTCTTTTGTCGCGTTTGGATTTACCGTCGTCTGCATATCGTATCCTTTCTTTCACAGAAAAATGAAATTTACTTGTCCTCGTTCTCCGTCGTCGCTTCCTGCCTTACACGACTTCCCGTTTCTCGTCGCCCTGACTCGTGCTCTGCCGGATCGCCATCTTCCCGTCGACCTGCCCCGCGCTCTGCCGGATCACCATTTTTCCGTCGATCGTGCGCACCGTCTGCTCCCGCGTCCCCTCGTTGATTCTCTTCAGCAGCAACTTCAGTCCCTGATGCGCCATCGCGTCCATGTCCACGGCATACGTCGTCAGCTTTCCCTGCATGATCCCGTGCGCAAGAAAACCGTCAAAGCCGACAAGCGAAATATCCTCCGGGACGCGGTACCCGGCCTTCGTCAGAAGCTCGGCAGCCATCCCCGCGGTAAAATCGCAATTGCAGACAAATGCAGTCGGCAGGCGATCCGGAAGCCGCAATTCCGCCTTTCCCGTAATCATGTTCCGGTCAGGCAGGATCCATTCCCTGTTTTCCGCGATCCCGTGCTCCAGCAGGGCTTTGCAGAATCCCTGATATCGATCCATAATACTGCCTGTCGCGTAGTAGCTCCCGATAAAACCGATCTCGGTGTGTCCGAGACCGATCAGATAATTCGTCATCTGATACATCCCCTGAAATCCGTTCGAGATGACCGCATCGCAAGGAAACTCGTCGTCGACAAAATCCAGAAAAAGAATCGGACAGTCTGCCGTCTGGTACAGCTTTCTCAAATATGCTTTCTCCGGCATCCCGAGAACGATCAATCCGCTGATTCCCTTATCGCTTAGCAGCAACGGCATTTCCTGCCGCTTCTCCTGCGCGTCGGTCAACACTTCGAGCGAGACAAAGCAGCCCCTCCCGGAAGCGGCCACGACGACGCGCTGATACATTTCCCAGTAAAAGGACGTATATTTTTCCAGATACTTATCCTCCACCGTCACGCCGATCCGCATCCCTGCCCGATAGACCCGGCTTCTCGACGAGGCTTTCTTTTCGCGGCGTATTTTTCTGCGATAGCCCATCTCCTGCGCCTTTTTTTCAATCTCTATGCGCAGCTCGTCTCCCACGCCGCTGCGGCCGGCCAACGCGTTCGACACCGTCACGATGCTGACCTGCATCTCCTCTGCGATATCCTTCAGGGTGACATTTTTTTCTGTGTTGTTCTCCATTTTGTTTCCTTTTCTCCTAGAAGCTGTTCCCATGTATGATCTTTCCGGAGACGACACTCATACGGGACACGAAATGTGTCTGGTTGATCTTCCGAAGGAGCGTATTCACGCTGACCTTAGCCATCGCCTCGATATTGACATCGTACGTAGTCAGCTCAACGCCGTCAATCTTGTTCATATAAAAATGATCGAAACCCGCCACACCGACATCCTCCGGCACACGGTAACCACACTGACGGAGCTTCTCGATCAGAAATGCCGCCGTCACATCGCAGTTGCAAAAAAACGCCTGCGGCATCTCCTCCGGCAGATTCATAAAGATATCCGCGTCAAACGCGATCCGATCCGGAATGATCCAGTCCGGCCTGAGTTCGATCCGGTTTTCCATCAGCGCTTTCCGGTATCCGAAAAACCGGTCCCGGATGCTGGACGTCGCCTGAAGCGTTCCGACAAAAGCAATCTTCCGGTAACCGGCCTCCAGCATCATCTTCGTCAGCCGATATGCCCCTGCATAGCCGTCGCTGATGATAAAATCGGCGTCCCCGATCGGCTGATAGTAGTCCACAAAGATGACAGGCGCCTTGCTTTCCGTTCGGATCACCTCCGTGTACGCGCGGCTCAGCTCCCCGAGCACCAATATCCCGTTCACCTGATCGTCGCAAAACAGCTTCGGCATACTCAGATTTTCCTCGTCCTCGGGATCCAGTATTTCCAGAAACGTCATGCTTTTCTTTTCCTGCGCCGCAATCACAATCTCCTGATAAACCTTCATGTAGAAAGACGGCGTATACCTCAGATATCTCTGCGAGATCAGCACTCCGATCCGGACAAGGGACTCCTTCCTCTGGGTCTGCCCCAGCGGTCCCTCATATCCCATCTCCTCGGCGACGTCAAGAATCCTCTGGCGGAGCTCATCACTGACGCCCTTCCGTCCGTTCAGCGCAATGGAAACGCTAACCACGCTGATATTCAGTTCACGGGCAATATCCGTCTGCGTTACCGCGCGCTGTTTTCTCTCCTCTCCCATACTCCCTCCGTACTGCGTATCCGTCAGCCAAAACAACCCGTGCGCTTCGCCTGCTCCTCGATAAATGCCGCCAACTCGTCCGACATCTCCTCCGCTTCGGCGATGCGGATATGTCCCGGCGTCCCGCAGCCGTTTCTCTTATAGAGGAAATGCACAATCCTGTCGTCGCCAATCGCCTTGCAAACTTCCTCGATCGCGTCATCCCAGCCCTTATCATGCTCCAAAATGGTCGTGGCAAGAACGATCAAAGCCCGCGGGTATTTCCCGCGGATGTTCTCGACAAGCTTCTTGTAGCGCTGTCTCCAGAGGAGCGCCTTCGCGCCGTAATAATCATCCTTCATAATGTCCTCCGGATGATTATCGTTCTGCGCGATCGCGACAATGACCACATGCGGCGTGTAACGGCTGAAATCCCAGTCCGTCACCTCGCCGAACGCCGGATTGTACTGCAGCTTATCCCACACATGCTCCATGCCGGTATACCCGCCGTCTTCGTTGAAATACCCTGTCCCGTCGAGCAGCGCAATCCCGCCCTGCGCAATGTCGTGGAGCTCGGCATTTAATTTACGCGCGGTCATCCACGCGTAGGAATACCAGACGTTGGAGTACTCTCCGTTGTGCTCGGGATCGGGCTTTCCGGTATACTCCACCGCCTCAGACACTTCCCCGGCCGACACGGAATCCCCGTATACCTCGATCCTGCGTTCCGGCTTCGGAAGCGGCGGAAGAATCTCCGATCCCTCCGGCAGCTCAAAGCCGTGAAAGAACACCATGTTGCAGGAATCTTGCCTCTTGAAAAATGTCAGCGTGTGTTCGGTATCTTCCAGATTCTCCGCCAGCACAAAGCGCCTCACGCCCGAGCACCCACAGGACATACATCCCGAAAGGCAGACCGCCATATCCGGCGAAGCCTCAACCGGGTCGCCCTGAACGTCGTCCTCTCCTTGTGAGAGACAAAGCGTACTCTGCACGCCATCCAGAAGGACTCCCATATAATTGCCCCAATACTGCCTTTGGTTTTCCAGATACACGCTGATCTGTGTGCCCCGAAATCGGATGTTCACCAGCGTCGCCGGATAAATAAACATGTACGCACCCGGGTTCGTGTCATCGGTCCTGCCGCTGTACTGCAGATATTCATGATCTGGTCTTATCAGCATATCTTCTGCCTCCCTCTGAATTTTCAAATGTTATCTAGATAGTCTCTTGATAACCTCCATGCACATCCGCCCGTTGTGGTACGGGCACTTCCACGGATCCACGATCGCTTCCTCCTCCGTGATCTCCCCGTTTTCCTTCAGGTCACGAAACCACTCGGAGCCCTCTCTCTTGTCCACAAGATGATCCTTCACAAATCCCCAGATATCCTCGGCCGCCTGCATGTACTTCAGGCCGGACGGGTCCTGCTGCCACGCGTTCGTAAACCCGACGATCGCCTCCGCCTGCACCCACCAGACGCGGGTGGTGTCTACCTTGCCGGCCTCGCACTCATTCGCGAGCGAATGGCTACGGTAGGCCTCCTCGTAGACGCACTCCGTCAGCGTCCTCGTGATCTTCCGCATCTCCTCGGAAAGCGCCTCGTCCCCCAGCACGTCGCAGCCACGGTCGATCAGCCATGCCGACTCGATATCGTGTCCAAAGGAGTGAAGGTCGATCAACGTGTTCCACTCCTTGTCGAAGAATACCTCCAGACGGCGCTTCGACGGATTGTAGACCCGGTCGGCAAACAGGCGCAGCATATAGCGCAACTGCTCTCCCACCGCCTCGTCGTGCGAGACATCATAGAGTTCTGTGTACGCCTCAAACACATGCAAAAGCGTGTTCATCGTCTTCTCCGCCATCACGCCGTTCTCGGAAAGCTTCTCATTGTCCACCGGACGGAAGTCCTGCGAGAACGCCTCCTCATAGCCGAGCGAATCCGTGCATTTGTCCTCGATCACCGCAAAAAGCTCCTTCGCCAACTGCAGGGCTTCTTCATTTCTCGTCAGTCTGTAGTACGAGGAGAGCCCGTAGATCGCGAATGCCTGACAGTAAGTGTGCTTCATTCCTTCTTCCACTTTTCCGTCGTAGGTAACGGACCAGTACACGCCGCCGTTTTCCCGATCCACAAAGTGATCCCGCAAGAAAGCGTACGCGTGATCCGCCTCAGCCTTCACCGAGTCGTCCTGCAAAAGCAACGCCGCGTTTGAGAAAAACCACAGGATCCTACTGTTCAGGATGCAGCCCTTGACCGCCTTTTTGTCGATCACCCGGTCATAGCCCATATATCCGTAATATCCGCCGTATTCGTCGTCCCTCATGCCCTTCCAGAACGGAATGAGCTTTTGTGTCAAATGTGTTCTTACTTCTTCAACCAACATCACTTACCTCTCCTTTCTGATAGAACTGTGCCACTACCTGCTCCGCCGGCTTTCCGTAAATGTCGTATCCTTTATTGCTCAGAGCGTCCACGAGCGGATACATCTGCCAACTCCAGTCCCAGAGCGCAAAGCCTTCTACCCAGTCGCGCTTTTTGCAGGCGGTGAACATAGCCCTGTACCAGTCCGCCTGCTCCTCCAAAGAGACGTCGCCTGCAAAGCCCCAATCGTTCGGCACCCGCGAGGAGCCCTCCACAGACATACAGCCGCACTCCGCAAAAAAGAAAGGTTTTCCATACTTTTTCACCACCAGCTCAATCCGGTCAAGCTGCCTTTCCCAGTCCCCGAGCGGATAATAGCCGCTGGAAGAGATCACATCCACCGCGTCCCACCAGCCGACGTTATGCTCCTGATACTTATCCGTATTGTAGGACAGCAGACCGTGGAACACGCCCCGCAGCTCACCCAGCAGAGCGCGCCATTCCTTTTCTCTGCGCTGGCTCTGAACCATCTCGCAGCCAGGCAGGAACATTTTGCAGCCGCTCTCCTGCGCAATCTTCGCAAAATGGAGCTGAAAATCCGTATAGGAGGCAAACCAGTTGCCCCACTTCGGCTCGCACGGGACATCCTCGTCAAAGAAATTGATATGCGCCCGCCAGGTTCCATCGATGCAGTTCACAGTGGGCTTCAGCGCCACCCAAAGTCCAAGGCTTTGCGCGTGGTCGATGATCCTTTTCAGCTCGTCGTCCGTCATCGTGGCATCCGAATGAAAGTCGATCTTTTCCGAATGCGCCGTCTCCTGCATGGCTGCCGGAACCAACACGATCATATTCGCCCCGGTGCGCTTCGCAAGGCCTTCCAGACTTTCTCCGGCGCAGGCCTTTGAAAGCGCGCCCCGCGGCGCAAACGCAGCAAAGGTGACTCCCTTGATATATTCCATGGTATTCCTCCCGTCTCATCATCCTGCCCCGCCGATGTGCGAACCGTCCGGGCAGTATGGATATACTCAACTCAGCCCTTCACAGCGCCCGCCGTCAGCCCGCTGTAGATCTGATCCTGACACACGATGAACAGAATCAGCGCCGGAAGCAGAGAGATGATCACGCCCGCGCAGATCAGATTGTACTGGCTTCCCAACGGCCCGACAAAGGTATACAGCGAAGTCGCCACCGTCGGATACAGCTTCTTATCCTGCAGATACAGGTTCGCCATGTAGTATTCGTTGTAGGTGCCGACGCCCTTCAGGATGCAGGAGGTCACGATCGCCGGCTTCAAGAGCGGCAGATGAATCTTGTAAAAGATCGTGAAATAGTTCGCGCCGTCCATGATCGCCGACTCGTCCAGAGCGATATCGATGTTCTCAAAGAACTGTATATAAATATAGATCGATATGACGTCCGTCCCGCACATGATGATCATGTAACCGATCAGCGAGTTGATAAAGCCCAGATTGTACATGATCTCATACAGAGATACCTGCATGGCGACGCCCGGAAGCAGCGACGCGAACAGGAACAGGTTGCGGATCAGGTTGTTTCCCGGGAACTTGAAGCGGTTCAGCACGTAAGCCAACTGGGTGCCGATGAATACGGAGCCGATCAGCACGCAGACCAGAATGAGCGTCGAGTTGAAAAACGCTTTGCCCATGTTCGCCCGTTGGAACGCCTGAATAAAGTTGTCAAAATTCAGCCAGCTCTGCGGGAGCGTCATTACGTTCGTCTGCTGATACTCTGTCTCGGTCTTGAAAGCCGTGATCACGCAGGACACGACCGGGATTACCGCGACGAACGCAAAAAACACCAGCGACGCATATTTCAGAAAAGCAAGTATTCCTCTTTTTGCATAATCTATTGGCTTCATATCCCGTCACCGTCCTTCCGCTGCTCTAGCTGTTCTCTTTGCCAGTCTTGCAAGTTTCTTTTCCCTGCGGATTCCTGCCTTCGGGTCGTCGTCCTCGGCATCCCGGAATACATACTTAAAGAACAGCTTCTGGAGCACAGTCGCGATAATGATGATGATCAGCAATATGATCGCCATCGCCGAGGCAAGGCCTACCTTCTGCTGCGTGTGCGCGATGTTGTGCATGACGACAAAGTAGGTGCCCGTGCCGTTCGCGCCGCTCGTGATCACGTACGGCGGTTCGAATGCGCTCAGGGAACCGGTGATCGACAGGATCACGTTCAGCATGACGATCGTGCGTATGCTCGGAAGAATGATGTACATGAACTGCTGGAACCGGTTCGCTCCGTCGAGCATCGCCGACTCATACAGAGAGGAATCCACCGACATGATGGCTCCGATAAACAGCACCATGTTCTGTCCGAAATAACGCCAGATGGAGGTACCCACCAGAGAGAAGTTGTTGATCCTCTGGTCGCGCAGCCAGTACGGCAGATTGTCCAGATTGAATCCGCACCACTGCAGCACGGTATCAAACACGAATCCTCTGGTATAGAAGAATTTGAAGATAAAACCGATTGCGATTCCGTTGATCAGATACGGGAAAAACATAAATCCCTTAAAGATCTTTCCGCCCTTTACCTTGAAGCTCAGAATGGTCGCGAGATACAGTGCAAGCACAAGCTGTATGATCGAGCCGAGCATGTAGTAAAGGCTGAGCTTCAGCGCGCCGAAGCAGTCCTTGCGCTGGAATACCTTCAGGTAATTGTCCCAGCCCACAAACTGTCGCGTGCCGGTATATTTCATCTTGTAAAAACTGAAGCCGAACATCTCCCCAAACGGAAGATAGGTGAAGACGAAAAGCAACAAAAGCGGGATAATCATAAACGAGAGCATCACCAGAATCTTCTGTCCGTCTCTGCTTTTGATCCACACCTTGAACGGCCGTCTTTTTTTCACTGCTTTTGTGTTCATCCGGGTTCCCTTCTTTCTATAAACAAAGGGGCTGCAGAAAAAAGCTACAGCCCCTTCATTAGTTTTCGCCGTATAGCAGCGTATTTCTTTTTCTTACTCGGTCACTTCAACACCAAGGCTCTCCTGAGCGTCGTTCCATGCAGTCGTCCAGTCTGCCATGATGTCGTCAAAGCTCTCGCTGCCCATGAACGCGGACTCTACGATTCTCTGAACCTTCGCGTCGCCGCCTGCGTTGAAGGAAAGCTCGGACTCAGAATTCATCTCGCCAAGCAGATCTTCCTCACCCGGAAGCGCCGGCTGATCAGAAAGCATCGTGCAGGTATCGAATGCGGAGTACATGCTCGGATTCTCGCCGTTCTTGGAGGTCGAATAGCAACCCTCAGATACGTTCCAGCCGGACTCCTCGATGAGCCATTTCACGAATACGAGAGAAGCGATCTTGTTGTCGTCGCTCGCGTTTACATTGATGCCGTAGTTGTAGTCGCCGCCTGCCACTACATACTGTGTACCGTCAACCGTGATCGGGAACGGCATATAGCCGATGTCATCACCGTGATCGCCGGCCTCTACCATCTGTGAGAATGCCCAAGAACCGAGAACCATGCAGCCGATCTCTCCGTTGTTGATCATGCCCTTGCAGCCTTCCCAGTCGGTCGTTGTGTAGTCGTCCTCGATGAGGCCGTTCGCAACTGCATCGTAGAGGATCTTGTACAGAGCGTATGCGCCCGTGCCGTCGCCGTGATCCTCAAACGGATTTGCCATATGCGCGAACTTCTGGTTCATGAAGGTATCATCGCCCTCTGCGACAACGCCCATGTATGCGTCCCAAGCGCCCATCGTCCAGCCCGCCGCGTAGTTCGTGTAAAGCGGGATCGCGTCCGTGTTGTCCTTGATCAACTGCAGATCCGCGATGAACTCATCCGGAGTCTTCGGAAGCTCGGTGATGCCGGCCTGCTCGAACACTGCCTTGTTGTACACAACGCCCTGCGCGTTGCCCCACATCGGAACGCCGTAGCAAACGCCGTCATAGGACCATGCGTTCATGAAGTTCAGCTCCGCGTCCAGCGCTTCCAGATCGCCGTACGGCTGGAAGTATGTACTCAGCTCTTTCGTGTCGATCGCCGGGATCAGCATGATGTCGCCCCAGTCGCCCGTGGACAGACGAAGCAGAGAATCCTCCGCGTAGTCCGTAACGCCCTCGGTCTCAACAGAGATGTTCGGATACGTCTCGTTGAATTTCGCGACCAGATCCGCGATCGTTCCGTCCTCCTCACGGTCAGTTCTGCAGTGCAGGAACTTGATCGTAGCGGTCAGATCCGTGTAATCCTCGCCAAGCGTAATGTCCAGATATCCCGGTACGCCGCCTTCGTCAGCGGATACCGCTACCGGAAGGGAGAGGAGCATTGTCGCAGCCATACCCAAAGCCAGAACCTTTTTCAGTTTCATAGTTTTACCTCCATTCATTTTATTAAAATCTGTATAATTTAATATAACATCGTTGCTTTATTCAGTCAATAAAGTTGAATTAAATTCTATGATTTTAGTATATTTAACTTAAATTATTCGTATTACGCCCTGTTACGCCGGTTTTTGTCTCGGATTATGTGCATTTTGTACAAAGAAGCAATTTCTGATCCGTTTACGCAAGATATGAATTAAAGTAAAAGGGCCGTCACGAAACACCAAGTCTTCCTTGTATGTCTCGCGACAGCCCCTGTCTCACTGTCTCATCTAATTGTCATCCAGCTTCAGCACACTCATGAACGCCTTCTGCGGAATCTCCACGTTTCCGACCTGACGCATACGCTTCTTGCCTTCCTTCTGTTTCTCCAGCAGCTTCTTCTTTCGCGTGATATCGCCGCCGTAGCATTTCGCGAGCACGTCCTTGCGCAGCGCCCTGACCGTCTCGCGCGCGATGATCTTGCTGCCGATCGCCGCCTGAATCGGGATCTCGAAGAGCTGACGCGGGATCTCCTGCTTCAGCTTCTCGCACATTTTACGCCCTCTCTCGTAAGCCGTCTCGCCATGCACGATGAACGAGAGCGCGTCGACCTCTTCATGGTTCACAAGAATGTCAAGCTTCACGAGCTCGGAGCGCATGTATCCCTTCATATCATAGTCGAACGAGGCGTACCCGCGCGAGCGCGATTTCAGCGCGTCAAAGAAATCATAAATGATCTCGTTGAGCGGCAGCGTATATTTCAGGAGCGCCCTCGTCTCCTCGATGTACTCCATGCCCTCATACATACCCCGCCGCTCCTGACAGAGCTCCATGATCGGGCCAATGTATTCGGTCGTCACCATGATCTCGGCCGCCACGACCGGCTCCTCCATGTACTCGATCTCGGAGGGATCCGGCATGTTCGTCGGATTCGTCAGGTCAATGACCTCGCCGTTCGTCTTGTGCACCTTATAAATCACGCTCGGCGCCGTCGTCACGAGATCAAGATTGTACTCCCGCTCCAGCCTTTCTTGGATGATCTCCAGATGCAGAAGCCCGAGAAAACCGCAGCGGAAACCGAAGCCCAACGCCACGGAGGTCTCCGGCTCGAACTGCAAAGATGCGTCGTTGAGCTGCAGCTTCTCCAATGCATCCCGCAGATCCGGATATTTCGCCCCGTCCGCCGGATACATGCCGCAGAATACCATCGGGTTTACCTTCTTGTAGCCCGGCAGCGGCTCGGCGCACGGATCGTCCGCGTTCGTCACCGTATCGCCGACGCGCGTGTCCTTCACGTTCTTGAGGCTGGCGGTCAGGTATCCGACCATGCCCGCACTCAGCTCCTCGCACGGAATGAACTGTCCCGCGCCGAAATATCCCGCCTCGACAACTTCCGCCTGCGCGCCCGTCGCCATCATGCGGATCGGCGTGCCCTTCCGGACTTTGCCGTGCATGATGCGCACAAAAATAATCACGCCCTTGTAGGAGTCGTACACCGAATCGAAGATCAGCGCCTGCAGCGGCGCGTCCGGATCGCCCGTCGGCGCCGGGATCTTCTCAACGATCTGGCGCAATACATCCTCCACGTTCTGTCCAGTTTTCGCGGAGATGCGCGGGGCGTCCTCCGCCTCAATCCCGATGACGTCCTCAATCTCGTGGACGACACGCTCCGGATCCGCGCTCGGCAGGTCGATCTTGTTGATGACCGGCATGACATCCAGATCATGGTCGAGCGCCAGATAGACGTTTGCGAGCGTCTGCGCCTCGATGCCCTGCGCCGCGTCCACGACGAGCACCGCCCCGTCGCAGGCCGCAAGGCTTCGGGAAACCTCATAGTTGAAATCCACATGCCCCGGCGTGTCGATCAGGTTGAAGATGTACTCCTCCCCGTCGTCTGCCTTGTAGATCAGCCGCACCGCCTGCGACTTGATTGTGATGCCGCGCTCGCGCTCCAGATCCATGTTGTCGAGCACCTGATTCTGCATCTCGCGGCTCGTCAAAAGCCCCGTCATCTCGATGATGCGGTCCGCCAGCGTCGACTTGCCGTGGTCGATATGCGCGATGATGCAAAAGTTTCTGATCTTATCCTGACTGATAGCCACCTGTATTCCTCCAGACTAAAAAATCACATAGTGTACCCCTAGGGCACCCCGTAACTTAAATCCCTTCGGGATGGGGAAACAACTTCGTTGTTTCATAAGGTATATATCATTATTCCCGCGATGATAACTAGATTCCCGATCAACTGTCCGCGGTTGAATTTTTCCTTCAATAGCAAATACGACAGCAGCATGACAAACACATAGCTGAACGTGTCGATCACCGCTCCGTACTTCATATCCACCCTCGTGTACGCGTACGTATTCACAAGAAGCACGGCGAACGCGATAAAATACGCCGTGATCACGCGCCAGTTCAGGTACTCGAAGATCCAGCTCTTATGCTCCTTCCCCGAGCTTACCTTGAGCAGCACTTGGGAGATCGCCGTAAAAAACGTCATGCAAAACATGAGCAGCAGATAATTCCACATATTCGTTGTCCTTTCACAGTTTCCGGTTTCCAAAAGCAGGCCGGGCTATTGCGTTTCTCCGTTCAGCGCCACAATGATCACTCCGGCAAGCACGACAAAAAGTCCGATCACATTGCGCGCGCTTAAATGCTCGCCGAAAATGCTCACCGCCCAGATCTGGCTCCAGATCAGGTACACGCTGCGGTTGGCAAAACCGATGTGCAGGTCAAATTTCTTGATGATCTTCTGCCAGCAGATCGCATACACGAAGCACACGAGAATCATCAGAGAAATGAACAGGTACACTCTGTAATTTTTTAGTCCTCCTGCGTTAAACTCCTGCGAAGCCATCTTCGAGAACACGCTCGTGAACGAAAAGATCATAATGCTCAGATGCAGGAACAGGTAATCCTTTATTTTCTCCATAATTCCTCCAGCGTCTCCCCATTGACGCGGATGCAGCGATACACGTCCGCCATGATCTCATCCAGCGTCTCCACCTTGTCGGCCGCCGCGATCACATGCCCGATCCTCGTCGTCCCGTTGATCATCCGTTCTACGGCGTGCCCGACCGGATAGTCCAGCTTAATCTCTGCGCTGCCCTGTCGGATCCTGTCAAGCGCTTCCTCGTCGACCGAGGTGATCCGGCCGTCGACCGGGCTCATCAAGAGCTTCGCCATACACGGACGCGGCTCGTGTCCCGGCGCGAAGGATACCTCCATCCCAAGCGCATTCTGTATGATCTTCTCATAAAAATCAAAGCCGTAATACATGCCGATCAGCTCAGGGATACAGGTCGCCCCCGTCCGCGCGCCAATCTCGATCAGGGAAACCTGCTCCCCGTCCACAAAGACATCCGCGTTGACCGAGCATTCATCCAGTCCCAGCGCGCTCACGGCACGCTCCATCTGCGCGCGGATCTCCCTCTGGACCGTCTTAGAACCCCGGTACGGAAAACCGTGTCCGACCGGTATCGTGATCCGGTCGCTGCGGTACACAAACTTCTCATGCGGCGCCAGAAATACCAGCTTTCCGCCGTGTACCACCCCGTCTACGCCGATCTCGACGCCGTGAAGCACCTCTTCCACCAGCGCATAATCCGCGCGCGACGCCCGCAGCGCCTCCGCGAACGCCTCCGCGAGCCCGCTTTTCTCTTTCACGAGCGTGATCCCCCGGCTGCCCGAGCTGTCCACGCGCTTCACCATGACCGGAAAGCCCGTTTTCTCTGCCGCGGCCAGCGTCTCCTCCGGACTGTGAACCACCGTAAAACGCGCCGCGCGCACGCCCCCGTCCCGGAACGCCTTCTTCATCTCGGCCTTGTTTGTCGCGCACAGCGCCGCATGCTCCGGCACGCCGGAAAGTCCCATCCGGCTGCACACATAGCTGATCGTCGTGATGGCGACATCCGTGCCGGATGTACAAATTCCGTCGATCCGTTCCTCTTTTGCAATTTCAAGGACCGCTTCCCTGTCGATCGTGTTCACATGGTAGGCTTTGTCCGCATACCGGAATCCGGGATAATCCCCGGGAATGCTCGTCACGATCGTATAGAGCCCCATTCTCCTCGCGGTTCGGATCAGCGGCACCTGATATACGCCGGCCCCGAGTATCAAAAGTTTCTTCATTTATCTTCTCCCCGCGGCTCCTTCTTCGCCGCGTCGTCCCGATCCGGGCTCTGTTGTTCTCTCTTTTCAGCTTTCCGATCCGAGTCCTGCCGTTCCTTTTCGCCGTCTTCCCCGGCCTGTCCCCTGCCTGTGACCGTCCGCACCATGTCCGTCAGAGAATCCGCCGCGTTGACGGTCTCGCGCACGATGTACTGCGGCGTCTTATTCAGGATCAGGATAATCTTGCCAAGATACTCACCGATCACGCCGAGCACCATAAGCACAAGCCCGAACAAAAGCACGATCACGCACATCGTCGACGACCAGCCGACCGGTATGTCCGGATACAACATCTTGTTGATAATAATCAGAACCGAAGTGATCACACCCACGATTGCAAAAAAGATCCCGAGGCAAAAAGAAAGACGGAGCGGAATCACCGAAAAATTCCAGTACGCGAGCCACAAATTCAGAAGCTTCTTAAACGTATAGCCAGACGTCCCGTACTCCCGTTTGAAATGCTCGACCGTGACGTTTCCGATGTTGTGCGTGACCTGATAAAAAATGCCGTCGATGTAGGGATTGAAGCTGTCGTAGCGGATCACCTCGTCCCGCACAGCGCGCGTGATAATCCAAAAATTGCTGGACTGGATCTCCTTCGGACGGTTCAGCATGATGCGCGAGCTGTATTCGTTGATCTTACTGGACAGATTTTTGAAAAACGCATTCTTGCGATTCTGGTAAACGCCGTATACCAGATCGTAGCCCTCCGCCATCTTGTCTATCATCTTGAAAATCTGCGACGGATGCGTCTGAAGATCATCGTCCATGCCCAAGACATAATCCCCGTTCGTAAAATGAAGTCCCGCCATGAGCGCGTTGTGCTGGCCAAAATTGCGCATCAAATTCACGCCGCAGACATTCGGGCGCGCTGCCGCAAGCTCCCTGATCCTTTCGTACGTCGCGTCCTTCGAGCCATCGTTTACCAAGATAAACTCGCACTCATAGCCGTCTCTTTTGTCAAACTCCTCCGTGACGAGCTCCACGACCTTGCCGATCGTCTTCTCCGAATAATAGCACGGAATCACAATGGAAATCAGCATTTTTCTTCCTTTGTCCCTTCTTTTGCCAAAAAATCATAAAACAGAGGCGTCCCGCCCGTGTGCAGGAACAGGATCCTTTTCCCCGAAATCCGTTCTTCCCGAAGATATTCCTGCATGCCCCAATATGCCTTCGCGGTGTAGATAGGGTCGAGCGGAAGCCCGTTCAGGCAGTACTCCCGGCGGATGCACGCGCGGATCCGGTCGTCGTATACGCCGTATCCCCCCTGCCGATAGCCGTCCAGAAGAACGATCTCGTCCTCAAAGTTCTCCGGCAGAGCCTGTCCCGTCTTTGCGAAGTATCCCCGCACGCCCTGCGAGATCACACGAAACGCGCGCTCTTTCTCCCGAGAGGAGATCATGATCCCAAGGATCTTCGCCCGGTCCCCTGCGAGAAGATGTCCGCAGATCAGCCCGCTTTGCGTCGCGCCCGTTCCGGAAGGGCAGAAAATATAGTCGAATTCCCAACCCTGCTCCCGCTCGAACGCGGTGATCTCCCGGTAAGCCTCTGCGTAAGCCATCGCCGCAGTGCCTTCATTGCCCTGCCCGTATCTGTCGCCGTAGATGTAATACGGCCTGTATCCCTGCGCGCGCAAGTCCTCCGTCACACGATCCACCGTCTGCGCAATGTCTTTTTTGCCGCAGTGCACCGTCTCCGTACCGGTCCAGCCGATCAGATGCGTGTTGTTCGTGGCTTCGTCGTCCTCTTCTTCCTCATGAGAGCAGATCATCACGCATTTGACACTGTTTTGGAAACAGAGATTCGAGAGCACCCTGCACAGATTGGAATGCCTGCTCCCGTACAAAATCATCGCATCGCAGCCGCTCTTCCTCATATCATTCAGAAACGCGTCGGCGATCCGCACCTTGTTACCGCCCATCGAAAAGGGAAGCAGGTCGTCGCGCTTAATATAGATCTCGTTCTCCTGATCGCCCCGTGTGCGCATTTTTTGTATCATCGTTCCGGCCAAAACATGTCCTCCATAAAAAAGACAGGCCCATACCTATCTTTTGTTAATTATGTATTATAATCCATGTTTTGCGATTTTGCCACTGTTTTCTTGCTTTTCCGCCAAAATATTGATCGAAGCGCTTGTCGCTCATTTCTCGATGTGCCTGTTCTTTCTAAGTTCATCCGCACTGTAATAATGTAACCACATCATCGAGTCTCTACGAACCGCTCAGCACATGATCCAAAAGCGCCGCGAGCGGTCTCATTGCGTTTTGCTCCTCCTCCACGGTGTTTAGCTGCGTGCCCGCCTCGACCAGCAAAGAACGCGGCCGCAAATGCAGATTAAACCGCTCGGCCTTGAGATAAATGTTTCTTGTAAAGCCCGGGTACAGCTCCTCCGCCGCAAGCTGCAACTGCAGGGAGAACGCCAGATTGTCCTGCGTATAAGGGTTCTGCAGCCATGAGAGCGGCTGATCCGCGCTGTCCCGCGAGATCCCGTTAAAAAACATAATCATAGAAGTCGGCTTTCCGTCAATCTCCGTCACAAATTTCTCGCCTTCTACTCCGTCCCGGTGCAGATCGATGATCACCTCAATCGTCGGATGCTCCTGCAGGATCTGTTCCACTGCCCCGCGCGCATAGTCGTATGCGGCGCTGCGGTCGATCACGCCGTCCACCAGATCGTAGACGCCCGTATCGTGAATCACCTGATAGCCGTATGTGTTCCGCAGCTCCTCCGCAAGCATCTCCCCCATTCCGACGATCGTATCCTGCGTCTCCCCCTCCCGCGAATCCGCAAACGCTTCCTGCGAATGCGTGTGATAGATCAGGATCTGCGGAACGGACGGATCCTTCACCAGTCCCATATCCGTCTGCAGAAGAACATTCGCATCCAAAAGCTGAGCGTCGGCCATCGTCCCCTCGTCTACCGTGTAATAGTGCGACAGCAGATAACCGAAATCCGAAAGCTGCGTCAAAAGCTGCTCGGAAACGACTGCTCGGGAAGAGACCGGCAGATCCGACTCGGTTGTCTGATCCGACTCGGCGGCTTTGTCCGACTCGCTTGTCTTGTTCGCCTCGGTTATCCTGCCCTCCTCGTCTGCTTCGCCTGACTCGGTTGCCTTGCCTGCTTTGTTTACCCTGCCCGACTCGCCTATTTCGTCTGTGCCGTCTTTCACCGCCGCTTTTGTCTGCTCGGTGTCCGGTCTCTCAATCCAGCTTTCTGTCTGTGCCCCGGGCCTCTGGCCGACGCCCTGTCCGGCATTCGCGCTCACTTTCTCGGTCTGAGGCTCCAATCTCTGACCCGCTTGCCCGGCATTTGCATCTTCCTGCGCCGCTCCTGCATTCTCCCCGGCTTGTCCCTCCGCGAGATAGCTGTAGACCGGCACAACCTGCCGCATCCATTCCGCCAGCCAGTTCGGCATACCCTGTCCCTCCACAGCCGCCGTATAGCCCGGCGCATAGGTCCGCATCGCCGCGTCTTCCATATTTCTCTGCACCTCGCCCGCATCCAGCGCGCGCTGCGCCACTGCGCTGTCCAACAGGATGCAGCCAGACTTGTACAAAATATATGCACCCAGCACGAGCATGATCAGATAAAGAATTTTTTGCAGTCCGCCTGTCCCCCTCATACGCCGCCTCCCGCGTCTTGCGTGCTTTTTCTTTTCAAGAGCGCTATTTCATATATATGAGGATGCCAATAAAAATATACCGGCGGAACGTGAATCCGCCCGATAAAGCCAAAATATGATGACAGAATGCGAATTCACCCGGTAACACCATAAGCATGGCAACAGAATGCGGATCCGCCCGGTAACACCATAAACATGGCGACAGAATACGAATCCGCCCGGTGAGGGACAAAAAAAGACCTGCCGCAAAGTAATCTTTCTTACGATCACCCACGTCAGGTCTTTCAATTTTTCTTGTTTTTGTAATGCTTCTTCTCTTGCTTTCTTTATGCTACCTTGCTCTTCGCAAGCTCAACGAGAGTAGCAAAACCCTCGGCATCATTCACCGCCATGTCGGCCAGTACCTTTCTGTTCAGCTCAACGCCTGCAAGCTTCAGTCCGTACATAAAACGGCTGTAGGAAAGTCCGTTCATGCGCGCGCCTGCATTGATTCGCGCGATCCAAAGCTGTCTGAACTGACGCTTTCTCTGCTTACGACCCGCATACGCGCTCGTCAACGCACGCATCACAGACTGCTTCGCGATCCTATACTGCTTCGATCTGGCTCCTCTGTATCCCTTCGCCAGCTTCAATACCCGATTATGTTTTTTCTTAGCGTTCAAACCGCCTTTAATTCTTGCCATGTCTTATTTCCTCCTTCGCCTCTTCTTATAAATACGGTAAAATCTTCTTCATGTTCTGGGCGTTCGTCGCGTCCGTGATCGTCGCATGTCTCAGATTTCTCTTTCTCTTGGTCGACTTCTTGGTTAAGATATGGCTCTTGTAAGCTTTGTTTCTCTTCAATAAACCTGTTCCTGTCTTCTTAAAACGTTTCGCAGCAGCCCTGCTTGTCTTCATTTTCGGCATTTCGTCATTCCTCCTTGTATTTGAAAATCTGTATTGCTGGTATTACTTCTTCTCCGCCAAGAACATGGTAAGGCTTCTGCCCTCCTGCTTGATCGGCTTGTCGATGACTGCAATATCCGTAAGCTTCTCCGCAAAGTCCTCAAGAATGTAGCGGTTGTCCTGCATGTGCGCCATCTCTCTGCCACGGAAACGCAGAGTAATCTTCACTTTGTTACCCTTTGAAATGAACTTTTTAGCGTTATTAATCTTCGTGTTCAAATCATTCACATCAATGTTGGGAGATAACCGAACCTCTTTGATCTCAATCGTTTTCTGCTTCTTTCTGGCTTCCTTCTCCTTGCGCGCCAGCTCATAACGATATTTCCCGTAATCGATGATCTTGCACACTGGCGGCTTCGCCATCGGAGCAATCTTTACCAGATCAAGCTCCGCCTCTCTCGCAAGCTTCATCGCGTCCTTCGCCGACATGATACCCAGTTGTTCGCCGTTCTCGCCGATCAGACGTACTTCGCGATCCCTGATTTGTTCGTTGATCATTAACTCGCTAATGGTACTGCACCTCCATCACATTGATATAAAAAGAGCGGATAACAAACTTATCCACTCTGAACCATCACAAAACAACATCTTCCGAAGAATCTGCGTACGGATCCGATATGAACCGCCGGTCGCCCTGTGCGCCGAGGTGAGAGTGGATACTCTGCTTTCCTGTTATCTATAACCTCGGTAAGCATAACATAAGCGCAGCGGAATGTCAAACAGTTTTTCTAAAAACTTTGTCCTATTTTTCTTCTGTATTATTTATAGAATTCCTCTGCCAATTCAAAATTGAAAACATGCCGAGTCGGCATCAACAGTTACATAACAGATGAAATCTTCTCCAATCATGGCGATCAGATAGAATTCTTTTCAGAACTGAATCTACATCCAGTTATTGATTTTCAGACTTGTCTCATTTGTATATTTTATTCAGAAATCTTTTGCATAAACTCATCCAGCGAAACGGCCGTCCTCGCCAGCTTCAGATACCGCTTCAGGACATCTCCGTCCTTCTCAGAAAGGATTCTGCCTCTCAAATCCTCCGGAAGATCACCCAGAGAATCCTCCAGCAGTTCCAGAACAATCTCTGCGCGACCCTCTTCACGACCTTCCACGCGACCGGCTTCACGCTCGTCCTGCAGCATCTCCTCCAACAACATATACTTCGCCTCCATCTCCCGGCTCGCCTTCACCCTGCGTACCGCAGCCTGCAACTGCCGCACATAACCGTCCTCTGATTCCTTCGTACTCTCCGATAAACCTAATCCTATGTATTTCAGAAAGCTGACAAGACTCCCCGGTACTTCCTCCGGATTCTCCCCGCGGGTGCTCAGAAACATCGTCGTCTGCCCATCTTTCAGAACAAAGCCCTTCGCCTCCAGACACACGTTCTGAAACGTATACCGATACTTTTTGTACCCAAAGGGATCGAAATCGCAGATAAAAATTACATATGCGTCTGAAAGGCTTCCGTATCCGCCGCCTCTGCGCAGCAGATCCATATCGATCTGGCTGTGGTAATACCGCGCCCTGCGTTCCAGATACGGCTTCTGGATCACCTGCATCTCCACATTGTAACGGGTGTGGTTTGCGTCGCTCGCCTCGACGTCAAGACGCACTCCCTTGTACTCCGGATGGTACACCAGACTCTTCTCGATACTGACATCCAGCTTCCCAATCGGGAAGCCCAACGCCATCTCCAAAAACGGCCTGCAGTTCTCGGGCTCACACATTACGGCGCCAAACATGAAATTGTCCTTCATTGTCAGCGTTTCTAACTTGCTTCTTTTGATTTCTTCCATTCACTTTCCTCCACATTTAGCAGAGGAATTCTATGTATTTATTATAGAACACATACTCTTAAAATGCAAGTTTTATTCTAACTAAATTTTCAAGATATTTCATAATCGCCTTATTTCGCTTTACATTTGCTTTAAAAGCCTTCTGGCTACATCTGGCATGTTCGCTTTCCTTAGTAAAGGTTTTGTCAGATCGCCAAGCATTTCCCATAAAGCCACATGGATGCCAGATACACTTAATGGCTAATTTGTCTGGGCCATTCTGAGATATATCTGGTTTTCTCCATCAAACCTTACGCCATATTGACCTTGACTAGAAATATCGCTTCTTCTTTCTCGTCAAAATACATCTCTGTTTCAATCTTTCTGGTTACATCATCATACGTTTTCTTCACAGTCGCATATTCTACACTAACAACTATAGGACAGCCATCCGAATCAATAAAAGTGGTTACAACACTTTTGCTCTTTTCATCATATTCATATATAATATCCAAATTGCCCATATGCGCCAGAATAGCGCATCACCTGGATACTGGTTTCTTTTTCCGCAACTGCATAATCGAAGCTGTTTTTTGGCAATATGTCATATTTGGCAAAGAGCTCACGATAATCTGCAAAATTCGCTGCAGCGTGAGCTTTCTCCAACAGATAGCCCAATCTGAATGCAAACACGCCCGCATTCCAGAGTGCCCCCTGCTCTATATATCTCTGCGCAGTTTTAGGATCCGGCTTCTCCTTAAAAGCTTTTACAGGGCTCACTTCGTCTGTATTCTCAGGGATAATGTAACCGTATTTCTCACTGGGATACGCGGGCTCAATACCCATCAGGGTGAGGTTCGTGTTCCCCTGCTCAGCGAGGCACTGGAGCTTCTCCACCGCCTCATAATATGTAACGTCCACATACGGATCTACGGGGCAGACTGCTACGCACTCGTTTTCATTGATGCCCAACTCATCCCTGAGATATGTCGCAGCCAGAACGATCGCCGGGAATGTGTCCCTGCGGCTGGGCTCCACGCAGATGGAAACGTCTTCTCCCAACTGATTCTTAATCGCGCTCACCTGAGATTTGCTAGTCGCTATGGTGACACGGACATTCGAGTCCACCGTCCTGATTTGGCGAAACACCCGCTGTACCATGGATTCATATTGGCTGCCATTCTTGAACAATCGTATGAACTGCTTGCTGCGCACCTCATTGGACAGCGGCCACAGCCTTTTCCCACTACCGCCTGAGAGCAATATTACATTCATATCGTTTCCCCTCCTAAAGTTCCAGATACTGTATCAGTTCATGGTGCAGTTTTTCCTGTCTTTCCTTTGCTTCTGACTCACTGTGCCCCCGAACACTGTAGTATATCTTGATCTTTGGTTCGGTTCCCGACGGACGTACCGCCACCCAAGTTCCGTCCGCGAGGATATATTTGAGAACATTGGACTTTGGCAGGCATCCGAATCCCGGTTCTGCATCCACTTGTCCGTTGTAATCTATTGCGTTGGCAATTCCCTCAAAGGGTGCGCCGTCCAAGCACAGCTTGTTCATCACTGCCGCAATGCGCTCGGCACCGTTTGTACCCTTTAAAATAAAGCTATCAAGTGCGTCGAGGTAATAACCATATCTTGTGTAGAGCTCGTTCATGCGGTCAAGAAGCGTCTTTCCCTGACTTTTGAGCTCTGCCGCCATCTCGCAGATCAACATACCAGCCACGACTGCGTCCTTATCTCTTGCGTGGGTACCCACAAGATAGCCATAGGATTCCTCATAACCCAGTATGAAGTCGTAATCGTGCGTTTTATCTCCGCCCTGCTTTGCTTGCTCAAACTGCGTTATCTTTTCGCCGATAAATTTGAAACCTGTGAGAGTGGAAAAAATCTTTGCCCCATAGTCCTTGGCGATCATTGTTCCCAAGTCTGAGGTAACGATGGTTTTGATGACCGCAGGCTTTGCCGACTCTTTGATTTCTGTGTTTCTGAAAACGAAATCTGTAAGCAGTGCGCCCATCTGGTTGCCGGTCATCAGGACAAATCCTTGGCCCGCTCTGACTGCGACCCCGACTCTATCGCTGTCCGGATCGGTACCGAAAACGATATCCGCTCCAATGGCCTTCGCCTTTTCTATACCAAGCTCCAATGCCTTTCGATCCTCCGGATTGGGAGAGCGCACTGTAGGAAAGCTACCATCCTGTATGACTTGTTCTTCCACCAAAACAACATTTTGGAAGCCATCCGCCGCCAACATTTTAGCCACCGGAATCAAACCCGTTCCATGGAGGGGAGTGTATACAACTTTCAAATCTTTTTTTACGGCGCGGTCTGATATTCTGCTTTGTTTAAGCACAGCATCGACAAAGTCATCGGTCACGTCTACCCTTTCAATGAGTTGCGGATTCCCTGTAAAAACGATCTCAGAATAGTCCGTTATCGTGTCAATATACTTCGTAACACGCTTTGCCTGCGTCGGTGACAGTTGGCAGCCGAATTCGTCGTAGACTTTGTAGCCGTTGTACTCTTTCGGGTTGTGACTCGCCGTGATCACAACGCCCGCTATAGCGTTAAGGTGTCTTATGGAAAAACTCAACTGCGGCGTGGGCGATGGTTCAGAATGAATCATGACTTTGATGCCCACGCTGCTCAAAACATTCGCTGTGGTCTGAGCAAATTCCAAGCTGTTTAGGCGTGTGTCATAAGCAATTGCCACTCCTCGAGTCGAACAGATTTCTTCCCCGTAAAAATCAAGCAAATATTGTCCAAACCCCATCGTAGCCTTACCGACCGTATAACGGTTCATGCGGTTTGTTCCGACACCCATGATCCCGCGTAAACCGCCCGTACCAAACGAAATGTCACAACCGAAGCGGTCATGGATCTCTTCTCTATCGCGCTCTGTATCAAGATGCTCCAATTCATCGCGGGTTACCGCATCAAACACGGCTTTGTTTTTCCAATACGCGAATCTCATTAAATCATCCATTTTATCTCTTAAGAACCTACCCTCCCATCAAACGGGAATTTCCCGCTGAAAACTTTATCTATATTTCCGGCAGATAAAAACTCTTGTACCATTCTGCAAATTTCCGCAACCCTGTTCGCAGGTCTGTCTGAGGCCGGAAACCGAAATCCCGCTCCAGCGGTGAAACGTCCGCATATGTCACCGATACGTCGCCCGGCTGCATCGGCACTAGCTGCTTATGGGCAGCAAAATCGTAGTTTTGCGGCAACACCTCAGCCCGGACCAGTTCCTGTTGAAGGATATCCACAAACTCTAACAGGCTTTCCGGGTGGCCGTTGCCAATGTTGTACAGCCGATATGGCGGAACAGGCAACCCATCAGCGCCGATCCTCCGCTCCGGAGCGCTTTTCATCACCCGCATAATACCCTCGACAATATCATCAATGTAAGTAAAATCCCGTTTGCAGTTGCCGTAATTGAAAATCTTGATATTCTCGCCCGCGCGTAACTGGTCGGTAAAGGAAAAATAGGCCATGTCCGGGCGGCCGGCCGGACCATACACGGTAAAAAAACGCAGTCCGGTGCAGGGAATGCTGTACAGCTTGGCATAGGCGTGCGCCAGCAACTCGTCCGCCTTTTTGGTGGCGGCATACAAGCTGACAGGGCTATCGACCTTGATCTCGGTCGAATAGGGGATCTTGGCATTGTTACCATATACCGAAGAGCTCGATGCATAAACCAGGTGCTCGACACCGGTCGCACCATTGTCGCCGGAATGGCAGCAGGCCTCCAAGATATTGTAAAATCCAACGATGTTGGTTTGGATGTACGGGTCGGGATGGTCAATAGAATACCGCACCCCGGCCTGCGCAGCCAAGTTGACGACAACCTGAGGCGTATAGGCACTGAATATGCGCTGGACTTGTGCTTTATCAGCAATATCTACTTTTTCAAAAATAAAATCATGGTGCTCCTGTAATTCAGCAAGCCGGGCCTGTTTCAGAGCAACGTCATAATATGCGTTCAAATTATCGATACCGACGACTCGTACTCCATGCCCATCCAGCAGCAGTTGCTTGGCTAAATTGGCACCAATAAACCCGGCGACACCCGTGATAAGGATTGTTTTATTGTTTATGTCCATATTTTGCAGAACCATTTAGCTTAATTCGTCGAGTAGACAGTCTCGACACTCCTTCTAAGCTTTCTAAGTTTATCTTATGAAAGGCTTGCCTACTGCCCCTCACCACCGTGTGTGCAGTTTTCCCGCACACGGCTCTTGTAACTTACACCGCCGCATACCAGAATCGCCATTTATCGCATCTCAGCTCCTTTTATGACGCTCCCTTCGCCTTCAAAACAGCAGGCACCGTTGATAGGAGCAATTTAATGTCTATCCAAGCACTCTGTTCTCTAATATATTTGAAGTCTAAGGCAATCCACTCGTCAAAAAACACATTATTTCTTCCGGACACCTGCCAGTAACAGGTGATGCCCGGCTTCACAAGTTCTCGCTGGCGCTGATACCGCGTACAAGCCAACTCTTCGGCTACTGGCAATGGCCGGGGTCCCACCAAACTCATATCTCCAACAAACACATTCCAGAGTTGAGGAAGCTCATCAATGCTAAGTCTGCGAATAACACGACCTACCCTTGTGACACGCGGATCATCTCGAATCTTAAACACCGGTCCGTCCATCTCGTTCTGTCCCATCAGCGATGCCTTGATCTCATCCGCCTCGGAACACATGCTTCGCAACTTGTGGCAGTAGAAAGTAGTTCCATTCAACCCAATCCTCGGTTGGTGATAGAAAATTTTACCCTTTGGGTCTTCGATTTTAATGGCAAATCCTACAATCAGAAAAATGGGGATACAAATGATCAGTCCCACCGCTGACGTTATAACATCAAATGTCCGCTTTACAAATCGGTAACCGATATTCTTATTCGGTGTTAACACAGCGCCTGTCCTCACCACAGGTTCCTCCAACATCGCTGCTTTGCTTTCTCCGTCCAAAACCGCTCTCCCCCAACTCATATGCCTTAGGCCATAAGCCCTCTATAGTATTCAATAACCTTTTCGAGCCCTGTTCGGACAGAAACCTGCGGCTTCCACCCCAACAGTTCCCAAGCCCGGCTGATATCCGGCCTTCTTTGCTTTGGGTCGTCCTTGGGCAATGGTTGGAAAATGATCTCCGACCCACTTCCGATCTGCCCTTTCACCCGCTCTCCAATCTCCATGATTGTGAACTCCTCCGGGTTACCCAAATTCACAGGCCCCAGTATCTCCGGGGCAGAATTCATCATTCTTACAATGCCCTCGATCAGGTCATCCACATAGCAGAAGCTCCGCGTCTGCTTACCGTCGCCGTAAACCGTAATGTTCTCGCCCCGTAGCGCCTGATTAACAAAGTTGCTGATCACTCGTCCGTCTTCCGAATTCATTTTCGGCCCGTAGGTGTTGAAGATGCGGACCACCTTGATCCTCGTCCCGTACATCCGGTGATAATCGAAGCACAACGTCTCCGCAGCGCGCTTGCCCTCGTCATAGCAGCTACGAATGCCGTTCGGATTCACGTTGCCCCAGTATTCTTCCGACTGCGGATGTACCTGCGCGTCGCCATACACCTCTGAGGTGGAAAATTGCAACAGCGTCGCGTTGTTTTTCTTCGCCAGTTCCAACATATTCAGAATGCCAATCACGCTCGTCTTCATCGTGTGAACGGGATCTGCCTGATACGCGGTCGGACTGGCAGGACATGCCGCGTTGTAAATTTGATCCACCGCCAGATTAAGCGGGTTCACGATATCATGCTCGATAAATTCAAAGTTTGGCAAATTCATTAATTCGGAAATATTCTCTTTATTGCCTGTCTGGAGATTGTCGAGGCAGATGATGTGATCGTCCTGCTTCTTTGCAAGCCTCTCGCATAGATTGGCGCCGAGGAATCCCGCTCCGCCTGTGATGAGTATTCGCATATTATTTCTCCTTGTCTGCATATTCAATCACGCTGAAACTCGTGTCTCCATGTCAGTCACGATGAAACATATCTCGTGTGTAGACTTTACTTTTTACGGGTTCCAGTATCTTCTCATATCGGTTCGCTACAATCACATGGCTCATACCGGCGAAGCGCTCAAAATCGTTTTCAACGCAATACCCCTCGAATGTCTGACTTCCTTCAAGCGTCGGCTCATAGATGAGAATGTGGACGCCGTTTTTATTCAGGTCTGTCATGATATCCTGGATTGCACTCTGACGGAAGTTATCCGAATTGGCCTTCATCGTCAGACGATAGATCCCGACAACCGCGTCTTCAACCGTTTGTACGCGCTGGAGTATTTCTTTGATGATGTGCTCTTTCCGCACTTCGTTCGTCTCCACGATCGCACTGATCAGTCTCTGCGGAACCTCTCCGTAGTTCGCCCGCATCTGTTTGGTGTCCTTGGGCAGGCAATAACCTCCGTATCCAAAGGATGGATTGTTGTAGTGCGTCCCGATCCTCGGGTCCAGACATACCCCTTCGATGATCTCACGGGCGTTGAACCCCATCGTCTCCGCGTAGGTATCCAGCTCGTTAAAGAACCCCACCCGCATGGCCAGATAGGTATTCGCAAATAACTTGACTGCTTCAGCTTCCGTAAAACCCATGTAGAGAACTTCTATATCTTTCTTAACTGCTCCCTCAACTAACAACCTGGAGAAGATTTCAGCAGCATAACTGGTGGTCTCATCGCATCCAACTATGATGCGGCTTGGATGCAGGTTGTCGTAAAGGGCTTTTGATTCCCTCAGGAATTCCGGGCTGAATATGATCCTGTCCGTGTTGTATTTCTTTCTGACGAATTTTGTATATCCAACCGGAATGGTACTTTTGATCACCATCACAGCCCTGTCACTGCTCTTTAATACCAGCTCTATCACAGCTTCCACTGCCGAAGAGTCAAAAAAGTTTTTCTCCGGATCATAGTTTGTGGGAACTGATATAATAACGAAGTCCGCGTCGGCATAAGCGCTTTCCCAATCTAATGTAGCGGTCAGGTCAAGATTCTTCTGAGCGAGATATTCCTCAATCTCCTTATCCTGAATCGGACTGATCCTGTTATTGATCTTCTCTATCTTCTCCGGAAGAATATCTACTGCCGTCACATGGTTATTCTGCGCAAGCAACACGGCAAGAGACAAGCCGACATAGCCCGTCCCTGCGACAGCAACTCTGTACTTTTTTCTGGTCTGTTCGTTTATCATTTGAATCGTCCATCCTTTTTTGTAAAATTCAACTTTATGGGCGGTCCTTCTCATCCAGCCTCAAGTATCTATTTCATCCGACAGCTCTAAACTGCCAGCATAACATTTCCTAACATGGGTATTTTCCAATATGTATCTCTTTGTAGCCATTCTATTTTTGTGCCTAATATTTCTCCGCCGCCGAGCATAGTGATGCTCAATGATTTTTTATATTTGTCGAAAATTATTTTTTAGTACGACTTATGGCCGAGAACAAGACTGTTCTCGGCTGGTTCAACCTCCTTATCCAACTTTATCGGCATGCGCTGATACCGCGATCTCTGCGGCGTTCCGGTACATGCTCCGAAACTTCAGGATCCGGAACGGCTTCCCGCCCTTCCCCACCAGTTCGTTTGAATATATGACCGGCCCGGGGTCGTCTATATAGACTGCAATCGCCGTCAGCAGAAATACTGGGCTGAGAATGATAAGCGCCGCTAAGCTTGCCGTGATGTCAAATCCCCGCTTAATAAAAGCGTATCCCCTGCTTTCGTTCGGACATGCCTTCAGGCCGCCCGTTTTCCCGATTTGCATTTCCTTTTCCATATATGTATCCACTCATCCATCCCTCCGGTTCTTCCAAGCGGTTTTTCTTTTTATTTGCGCTCCCAGAAATTCCTCTTCCGTTCCCCTGCTCTATGTTCCCATTGCATACATTAAAAAATTATTTTATTATATCTTCGAATATTTCTTTAAATTTGATATTTCTTTCATGGTATGCCATATATGATTTTGCATTAAAAGTCAAAACGAATTCTAGCACCAAAACCCTTTCATGTCAACATTTTCAGACAAGGAAAAAATTTTGGCATTTTTACATAATTCAGACAAAGGCCCCGGTACAGCCGGGCTCTTGAAATGAGCGCCCAGACTGTCCGGGGTCTTCGTTTCTCATCAGATCCTTATTTTCTCTGTAAATCCCTGCTTGCCCACGGACCTATATCCGGGGCAAAATCCTGAGCGGTCACTTGTTCACTTGTCGTCGAACGTCACGCACTCGGTCTCCTCGCAGGCGCTTGCGGCCGCTCCCGCAATGTCCACATGATTCGCTCTGCAGATGCAGTCGTCGTTGTACTTGCAGTTCTCCGCCTCGCACTTAATGTCAATGATCGTAGACGGGCTGCCGACGGAGCTCGTCGCGCTGTCTCTTTTGCGCTCTTCGAAGCTCGCGCAGCATGTATCCTGACAAACCTTTGCCTCTTCGCCTCCGACCTTGATGTCGCCTTTGCCGCAGTACATCGCGTTATTGTAAATACAGCTCTGCGCGGAACAAACTAATGCTGGCATAATCCGTACCTCCTGAATTGTAGTTTTTTCGGAGGTAGTGTCTGCATTTTTTCGGAAAAATATACATTGCCTCAGTTCGAACGGATTTCCTGACGCATGAATCCGATATACGAGCCGCCGAATGCGATCAGCATCAGCGCCGCTAAGCCGGTCAGATGCGGCCATACGAGCAGCAGGCTCTGGCCGAGGCTCAAATACCCGCTCACCGCCCCGACAAGCTGATCCATCGTCACGACGTTGACCGAACGAACCGTCGGATTCATGATCGTCGATACTGCCTCGCTGTACAGATAATACGGCGAGATCCGGTTCAGACCAAGATTCAGCATGTAATTATTATAAGAATTGTACATGGCATGGTACTCGTCGCTGATTGGATACACCGCGTTTGCGATAATGCTCGCCACGAGGCTCATGAAGATCGCAAAAAAGACCCAGAGCGCGATCGAGGCAAGCGCCGAGGTAGCCGCATGGCGGCATATCACGGAGAACCAGATCGACAACGCCAGCCAGAAGGCCACATAGACGACCGTGAATGTGAGGAAGATCAGGATCCTCCATACTTCCTCTCCGGACGGCTTTATGCCTGTAACGAGCACTCCGACCGCTCCGATCCCGATCCCCATCGTGTAGATGATTGCCGCGATCACCGCGGTGCCGGCCAGAAATTTTCCGATGATAATGGAATCCCTGTAGATCGGCTGCGACACGAGGCGGTTCAGCGTTCCTCCGGCACGTTCGCTGTTCACGGCGTCAAATCCGAGCGCAAGCCCGATGATCGGTCCCAGCAGCGCGATAAAGGACATAAGCGACGGGATGGAATTTCCGCTCGTCGTATACAAACTCAGAAACAGATAGTTGCTGTCCTTGACGTCGCCGAGTCCGGAAACTGCTCCGTACAGGCTGGCTATTCCGGTTCCGCCGATCAAAAGAAGAAGGATCAGGAAACGCCTGCTTCTCAGATGATCGGAAAATTCTTTTCGAAACAGCGCTTTAAGCCCTGTCAGCCCTCTGACGCGCATTTCTCCCGCCGCGCTTCCAGACAGGCTTTCTCTTTTCTTCAAAATCATTTCTTTCATCACTTTGCCCTGCCTTTTCAAAATAACGTCTGTAAATCTCATCAAGATCGCCGCCTCTCTGGTGGAGATGCAGGATCGTGTATCCGTGTTCGCCCAAAAACTTCGTCAGTTGTCCGCGAATGTCCTGCTTCGACGTGATGAGAAGCGTATTGCCTTCTTTTTGGATCTTCTCCAAGCCCTCCTGCTGATACAGCATCCCAAGCAGCTTATCGTCGCAGGGCCGGACGTTGGTCTCCAGAAGATAGCTCCCGTCCTTGAGGATCTGTTCCTCCAGCTCCGCAAGCGTGCCGCTCGCGATCAGCTTTCCTTCCACAAAGATGCCAACACGATCGCAAACCTTCTGTATCTGATGCAACTGATGCGAAGAGATCAGAATCGTCCTTCCGTCCTCGACCGACAGCTCGCGGATCAGGTTCAGCAACTCCCGCATGCCCTCCGGGTCAATGCCGAGCGTCGGCTCGTCCATGATAATAATCTCCGGATCCTTGATCAGCACATCCGCAATCCCCAGTCTCTGCCGCATGCCTTTTGAATAGGTACCTGCGCGGCGGTCAGCCGCTTCCGTCATCCCGACCCGCTCCAGAAGCCCGTCGATGCGTTCCTCCAGCTCCTCTCCGGAAAGCCCGTTCAGTCTTCCGGTAAAGCGCAGATTCTGCCGTCCGGTCATGTCTGAATAGAAGCCGACATTATCCGGCAGGTAACCGACCATCCTCTTGACCTCGAGCGGATGGCGCGCACAATCCATGCCCTCGATCAGCGCCGAGCCTGCAGTCGGCTCCGTCAGGCCGAGCAGCATCAGGATCGTCGTCGTCTTGCCTGCGCCGTTCGGGCCGAGCAGTCCAAACACCTCGCCCTTGCGGATCGAGAGGTTTAGGTCATCGACGGCGCGCTTGTCGCCATACTGCTTCGTCAGATGCGCGATCTCTATGACATTTCTGTTCTCCTCTGGCATACTTGCTCCACCGCCGGTCTTTTCAGAAATGCATTCCGGTGAGCCGGCATAAGTATCCTGATATGTCTTTTTCATACTTACCGTCTCCCATATTTTTTAAAGATAAAGCCGAGGCCGAGCACCAATACCACGATCACCCCGATCGCCGCGATTCCCCACGTCGTAGAGGTTTTTACAGATACACGGAAATCCGCGCTCGCAGACGTCTCGCTGTTGCTCGCGCTGATTGAAGTCACATAATCTCCAGTGACTGCGTTCTCGCACGGCGTCACATAGGCTGTCACTTCTTTTGTCGCGCCCGCTTCCAGCGTATCGATCGTCGATTCGCTGAACGTCACTTCCCAGTCGGTCGGAGCCGATGAGGTCAGGTTCAGATTTGTCAGGTCTACATTGCCCGTATTCGTCACGTTCAAGGTAACAGAGGCTTCTTTATTCTCATATGCGTCAAAGCTCAGCCTTCCGTCCGGCGTAGAAAGCGTCAGCGCATAGGTGCCTGTGACCTCTACGGTCAGATCAAGCGCCAGTGTGTCGTTCGCAGAAACCGCCGCGCAGGGGATCGTATACTCTCCCTTTTCCACGTTCTCAGGCGGAAGGACGCCGACCGTCATCCCCTGACTGCCGCCCGCATCCACGGAAAGACTCGCCACGTTCGCGCTCTCTCCGGACGGTGTGAACGTCACCTGCCATCCGTCCGGCGCATCCGCCGACAGGCTGTAGGTCTGGTTCGTGCTCCGGTTATTCACGATCGTCGTTTCAAAGCTGAAGGAGGTCCCTGACACGCCCTGCTGCTGCGGATATTCCGAGGTGAAATCGCTCTGTCCGCTCTCCTCTTGACTGACCGTCACCTCAAGCTCCAGCGTATCTGTTCCGCCTTTGTCCGCATCGGCTTCAAGCGTGACCTCGTATGTACCTTCCTCAATCTCCTCCGGAACGCTCAGGCTGAACTGTGCATCTGTGCTCTCGTCGGCATCGGCCGCAGTAGCGCCTTTCACATGGATCCTTGTGATCTCCTTGTTGTCGCCCCGGAAGTATCCGGTCCAATTCTCCGGCAGAGATGCCGCGGACAGGTCTACGTCATACCCCTCTCCATCCATACTTGCAAAATCAAGCGGAAAGCTTACCGTCTCACCGGGTTTTACCGTAACTCCCGGATAATCCGTACTCATGTCAATCCCGGAACCGTTCGCGGCAACGTCAGTTTTCGAAGCGCCCGCGTCCGAATCGTTCCCCGCAGGCCCCTCTGCGTATGCCGATACGCTTCCAAAGATCATTGCCGCAGCCAACAGCGCCGCGGCTGCGCTCATCCTCCTGCCCAATAGCTTTTTGCATCTCATAATTTGTATGCTCCTTTCACAAAAGATTCTGTGGAAAGAATAGTCCCGGTTTGTGTCCCGTTTTTGTTTATTTTGTGTTCAACCAGTGATCGATTTGTGAAAAAAATATGTCCTGCTCAAAGCCGAGCAGGACATGATCCGGCGACGCATAGTCGGACATTCTTCGTATTCAGTTTTCTTCCTGTTTTATCTCGTCGAACATCGCCCGCACGGCCGGCGCATCTCTCGTCAGTCGTTTGATGCTCAGATCCTCCGCCTTGTTGTTCGCCAGACGAAGATTGTTTTCGGAGGAGAGGAGCGCTTCTTTTGTCTTCTGCAGATGTGAAATCGTCTTGTCAATCTCATCGATCGCCGTCTTGAATTTATCGCTCGCGATCCGGTAATTGCGCGCAAAGCCCTCCTTGAAGGTATTCATGTTTTTCTCGAAATTCAGGATATCCAGTTGCTGATTTCTCGCCACCTCCAGCTCCTGCAGATCCTTCGCACGCCGTTCAAGCTCCTTTTCAAATTCCTTGTCCCTGACCTGTGAGACGATCTGCGCGTAGCCGGACTCATCCACCGCGAAAACCTCTCCGCAGTTCGGACATTTGATTTCCTGCATGGCAATCTTTCCTTTCCTGTATTTCATATGGAAGTTTTTTCATCCGTCTCCATCGTCTCCGTCGCTTACGCCCTTCCGACCGCCTGCGCGATGACGCGAAGCACCTGATCGACGTCCAGAGGCTTGGACAGATGGCCGTTCATACCGCTCTCCACCGAGTGCCTCATGTCCTCGTCAAAGGCGTTTGCTGTCAGGGCAATGATCGGAATCGACGCCGCCTGCGCATGGTCGCTGCGGCGGATAACCTTGGTAGCCTCAAAGCCGTCCATGACCGGCATCTGAATATCCATCAAGATCAAATCGAAATCACCGGGATGGCTGGCTGTGAAGCAGTCAACCGCTTCCTGCCCGTTGTGTGCCTGCGTAACGATTGCCCCGTTCATTTCCAAGATGGACTGGGCGATTTCGATATTAAGCTCGTTGTCCTCGACCAGCAGAATGCGAAGGTTCTCGATACTCGGCTGCTCCGACGCAGTCTCCTCCGCCGTCACGGTTTCATCCTGCGGCCGGCAAACCGGCAAAACGATCGTGAAATGGAAATCGCTGCCCTCGCCCGGGGCGCTGTCCAGTTGGATCGTGCCGCCCATCATCCGTACCAGACGGCTGCTGATGGCAAGTCCCAAGCCGGTACCGCCGTACTGCCGTCCCGTGCTCTTCTCCGCCTGCTCGAAGGAACGGAAAATTCGCTCCTGATTCTCCGGGCTGACGCCTATGCCTGTGTCCTTCACGGAGAAATACACCTCTCCGCCCGGATCCTGTCTCACGCTCAAGGTAACGGAACCGTTCTCCGGTGTGAACTTCACCGCATTGCCAAGCAGATTGATGAGCACCTGATTCAGATGAAGCGTATCTCCTTTCACCCACGGCCGCTCCAGTTGCGCATCCAGAATATAACGGACATTCTTGGCCTGCGCCTGAGGACGGATCAGATCGCCTACTCCGTCCAGCAGATGCGCCAGATCAAACGGCGCATGTTCAATCGTCATCTTCCCGCTCTCGATCCGGGACATATCCAGAATATCGTTGAGCAGACCAAGCAGATACTGGGAGGACTGATCGATCTTGTCCAAATCTGCGGACACGGCCTCCCGATCCCCGGTGTGCGTCTTTGCAATGTAAGTCATCCCGATGATCGCGTTCATCGGAGTGCGGATCTCGTGGCTCATTCGGGAAAGGAAATCGCTCTTTGCCCGGCTGGCGGCATCGTACCGCTGGCGATTCAGATTCGCCTCGATGACTTTGACGACCTCGTGAAGCTGCGCCTTTTGTTTATCCGTGACGACAGGCTCTTCATCCTCCGGCTTTTGCAGGAACAGAAGCGCGCCCATGTAACTGCCGCTGTCATACAATGGATAGACCAAGCCTTCCCGGCCGTCCGGCGCTCTGAGGAACCGCCGCTGCGTGGCGCTCAGCTCCCCGGTATTTCGGACTCTCGGCTCATCGGACCACAGCTCCGTCTCAAGCGCCGCAAATTCCTCCGCGGAAAAATGGATCACCTCCGGATCCTCTTCCCGACCTGCGGGAACGCCGAAACCGCTTATTGCTCCCTGTCCCGGGGAAACGCCGGAAGCGTTTACCGGCTCCTGATCCGTGACAGTGTCATGCCACCGGTACGCGACGGCAGCCGTGAAAAAGTCCCGGCTTACCTGAGACAAAATAATATCGCTGACGCCCAGTTCCCGGCCAAGCTTGGGGAACAGAACCGACAGCACGGCGCCCACCTCTCCGCCCCGGTCAAACAGGGCAAAGGTAAGAGGAAGGATCCCCCGGTAGGTAGACGCGGTATATTCGATCGGCGTAATCATATTCTCGGAAAAAACAGCGTTCCCGCTCACGGCAGGATCCGCGTTTTCGTCCTCCGACCACATTATCTCGACATTTTGGGTCTTTGCGGCAAGAAGAGCTCCACAGGTTCTCTCCAGCAGAGAAGAATAAGTCTCCCCGGTTCTGACCCGCGCACAACCGCAGGCAAACCGAGCACTGAAAGATCCGTCCGTATACAGGCGCTCTGCCCGGCGGCACAGCTCTGACACGGCCTGCTGCGCGGCGTCCCGATCCCAGTTTTCCGTCCACAGAAGAAACTCATCGCCGCCAAGACGCAGAAGCACACTCTGCGCAGGAGCATTCGTCTCCTGCCATGTTCCAAGAAGGTGCCCCAGCTCCTCCAACACCGTGTTCCCCGCCACAACGCCGAGTCTCCGGTTGAGCTCTCCCAGCGCCCGGACATCCATCACGATCAGGCAGCCGTCTTGTCCAGCCTGAATGTTGCTGCGGATAATATCCTCTCCCGAAGCGCGGCGGTACAACCCGGTGAGCGAATCCCGGTGAAGGGACTCATAAGCCGCGGTCTCCTGTATTTTCTGATCGTGAATATTGTGGAGCGCCCCGATCAGTGTCCGCGGCCTTCCCTCACCCGCAGGCATAATGCGCCCGGTCAGCTCATACCAGCGATAATCCTTTGCCTGTCCGGAAAAATCGACCCGGAAGGAAACGGAAAGTTCATCTCCGGCCTCGGCAAGTCGCGCCAACAGCACCCGGCGGTCATCCGGATGAATATAATCGTGCGTATGTATTTTTTTCAGAAGGTCTTCCCTGAGCTCCTCCCGGCCGCTCCCGTCAAGATTGTAAAATACGGCCCGGTCGTGATCCAGATCGTGGGAAATCAGGATATCAGAGCTGCTTTGGAGCGCCATGCGATAGCGTTCCTTCTCTTCCAGCAGATCATACTCAGTCTCCCTCTGCCTGTCGGTAAGACGGCGGATCGTATCGTACAGCTCATCCACCTCGGCGATACGGCTTGGCGGAAATTCTCCGAGCCGGTTTTCCGAACTGTTCTGAATACAGGTGGAAAGCCGGCGAATAGGCCCGGTCACATGCCGCACCAAGAAAAACGCCAAAACGGCGGCCACCGCCAGAGAAAGCAGGGTCGCGACAACAAATACCTGAGAAAGCGTATCGCTTATGCCGAACAGGGCGTCATGCGTCTCTATTCCGGCCAGATACCAGCCCTGATCGTAGAAAGGCGTATTGGTATTATACAGACGCAGGGGTTCAAGCACCAGATAGTCCTCGAGCTCCCCGTGCGTAACAAAAAGCAGATCCTCCACTCCGGCAGACGTCGGAGCAATCTCATCCGCATCCAGTGTAAGCTGACCGGCTACAGGGCCGGAAGCATGGATCAGACGGTACGTCTCCTCGCCGGAACGCTCCAACAGAAGATATCCGCCCTGCTGGTTGGAATCCACCTCCTGATAGGGCAGGCTCTCCCCCAGATAGGACAGCGAGATCTCGATTCCCATCACGCCCCAGACTTCTCCTTCGCCTGTCGTCAGCGGAATCGAGCAGGTGATCATCTGATACGGATCGGCGGGATTGTCCTCCAGACAGAAAGGACGACTCCAGAAACAGAGATCGGCCGCGTCCTGCTGCGGATATTCAATACCTGCAAGATAAGGCTCATAGACAAACCGATCCGCCTCCCGGATCCCCTGCGGCTCCAGATCCAGCCTCGTCCTCCAATCAATGTCCAGAGGAATCTGATACGTCTGGGACACCGCGGAAGGGCCGATTGTCAGCATCAGATCGGAATAGTCGGCCGGGTGCGTATTCGGATCTCCGTCCCGCAGATAGAGAGCGCTCAACGCCCCGCCCTGTTCTGCAATCTCCTCATGCGTCAACACAAGGAAAGCGCCCGTGACGGAGTTTTTCCGCATCATATAGCCCCATGTGGGCAGTATGGACGCCAGATATTCCTCCTGCAGATCCTCATCGGCAAGGAATTCCTGCAGAGTAACCCCTCTCTCCTCCAGCAGCTCGGACAACATCCGGTTTGCAGTCGCATACTCTTCATCCATTTCGGACCACTGCTGAACCATCTGACCCTCCAGAATGATCCGTCGGGTCTCCGTCACCTGACTTAGCCGATTTGCCGCGTAGCTGCGAAGAGTGGAAAACGTCCCGCCTCGGATAACCGTCCCAAAGGAGAGGGCAGCCTGCATGATAACCAGAAGGAGAAGCGGAATCAGCACAAGCCAAAAGATCCGCCGACCCCGGCGCCGATTATGCTCCATTTTGCCCACCTCCTGTCACTGAAATCTCGGAACCGTTCTTTTTCAGATAAATCAATCGCTGTCGGATCGCCGTCTATCAGGCATTATTTCACCGACTGCTCCAGCGCCGCCTTGAATTCCTCAAACCAGCTCTCAAATGCCGCTTCGTCCACATAAGGAGCTACAGCTTCCTCCAGATCGACGCCCTGCGCCAACTGCTCCTCCACCGCGGCCCGGTCTGCGGCAGCCTTGTCGGCCAGATTGTACTCCAGCACCTTCCTCGCCGCTGCCCCGTTCTCGAAAGCCTTGTTGGTATACAGCTTCGAATCCTGCATCATATCGAAGCAGATCGTCATCGTATCGTAGGTCTTCGAATCGATCTCCAGATCGTTCTCCTCGATCACGGCGTCCATTTTTTCTTTGGAAAACGCGTCCTTCTTGACCGGCATATAACCGGAAGTACAACTGAACAGCAGATTGTTCTCGGTCTGCGTGAACCACTCAAGAAAGAGCACGGACGCATATTCCCGTTCCGGAGTACTCTTCGTCACCACCATGCCGGCGCCCTGCTGAACCGCGTAATTCTCGCCGCCCTCAAAGATCGGGGCCGGCAGAAGAAGGTACTCGATCTCCCGGCTGCCCGCGTCCGATTCCACCGTGCTCGGAAAATAGTTGGCAGAAGTCGTGGAACCGGTGTATGCGATCAGATCCCCGGTCGTCACATCGTCGGAGCGGAAACGTCCGGTGGCGGCAAAATATCCCTTCACAAACGGGACATAGTAGGTGTCCCAGATCTTCTTCATCACGTCTTCCTGCACTTGGAAGGTCACCTTGTCCCCGTCCACCTTGAACAGCTCGGTCCCCAGTTGCATGGAACCGATAATGAACAGATTCGCCATCGCGTCTCTGCCGTAGAATGCCTGCCCGTCGTTCGGCACATCCGGAGTCTTCGCGTCCGTCCACTCATAGTAAGCTTGGGCAGTTTTTGCCACGCCCTCCATAGTCGCCAGATCGTCAAGCGACGCCCCGGTCTCCTCCGCGAAAGGCTCCCAATCAGTCTTGCTCATCATAAAAATCTCGCTCGACTTGGCGGTCGGGAAGATCCGCAGCTCGCCGTCTGCCCCGATCCGCCCCTCCTCCAAAAAGGAGTCCATATACTGGCTCATATCCTCCTCGGACATATAATCCTCCAGATCCACCAGCACGCCCATCTGCTCGATCGTGTAAGCAGTATCCGCGTAGGATGAGAAAATATCCGGCGGCTCGCTGCTTCCCACTTCTTTATTAAATGCGGCAAGCACGCTGGTCTCCAGATCGCTGACATTTCCCTGACTGTGCGCCTCTACGTATACGCCCTGCTCCTTGCCGACCGTACGGTTGAACTCCTCCACCAGTTGATCGAAGGCCGCCTGCTGCGCGCCGTTGTAATAATGCCAGACCGTAATGCTGGTCGGATTTTTAGGATCCAACGGACTCTTACCGCTCCCGGAATCTCCGGAGGAACAGCCTCCAAGCAGCAAAGCGGCTGCCACGCAGGAAAACAAAAGGATCCGTCTCTTCTTCATAATCTATATTCCTTTCCGTTTCTCAGAATCTCTCATAGTTTCTCAAAATTTGAATATCACCTGCAAAAATGCTCAGGCGCTTATATCTCGAAGTTCAGTTCCAGATTGACCTTCTTGCAATCGTATCCGATGATCTTGATGCTGTTCGTTCCGCTTGTCATGGGCACCGTCGTCGTTATGTTTCCGTCGGAAGACGTCTCCGGCGTGCATTCCACCAGCGTCGTAATATTGTCCTGTGCGTCAACGCACACAATTTTGGCCGTTCCCTCCTCCAAAGTAAGCGAGCACTCGACCTCGACGTCCTGATCCTCGTCCAGCTTGCCATGCCACACCGTCTCGCGGCCGTTAAACTTCGAGGCCTTATAAGAATATCCATCGTCCGTCTTTTTCAGCACCGCACCGCCTTCGAAAAACTTGTCGTCGTCATTTACAATCTCCTCTGCGGAATCGTAATTCTCCTTTGCGGATTCGCTATTACCGCTACATCCGACCAACATCAATCCCATTACAGCAACCAATAAAATGCGACTTTTTTTCATATTCCGATTCTCCTCCATCTCTCATTTACGAAAATACGTCAATCCTGACGCTTGTATTATAGCGCACTCGTCGTTGCATTACAAGTTTACGAGCATATAAAAATCGCCGTCGCGCGAATCGATTTGCCAAGACAGAATGGAATTGATATCTCATTAATCGCGACGTACACCGCCGATATCTCCATCAGGATATCTTTTTATGGTTCTCCTTCAGGGTTTTCCCTCGACATCGATCACCACAAATTCTGACTTGCATCCGGTCTTGAACTTGATCGCCCAATCCGAGATTCCTGATGTCACGATAAAATTTGTACTGCCCCGTTTCTCAAGGCCATAGGTCTTCTCGTTTTCTCCGGTCCACTCTCCGAGATAATTGATCGGGAAAAGCTGTCCGCCGTGTGTATGCCCCGAGAGTACCAGGTCCACCTTCGCCGCCTCCTGAGCCGCATAGTCATGCGGCTGATGATCCAGCACGATCGAAAAGCGTTCCGGATCCAAACCTCGTGTCAGCTCCTCCATCGTCAGACGCGATGCGCCCATCTGCTCCTCGGAGCGATCTTGCCTGCCTATAAGGTAAAATCGGTCATCCAGAGAAACCACCTCATCCTGCAGGACATGCACACCGTTTTTCTCCAGCTCGGCCACCAGATCCGCTCCACTGTATCCGCGATACATGTCGCCGTAATAACCCTTGTCGTGATTGCCGAACGCAAAATACACGCCGTAGGTCGTCTTCAGCGACCCCAGCGCCTCACAAGCCGCGATCATATCCTCCCGCGTAGTGTCGTCGTCCACATAATCGCCCGTAATCACGACCACATCCGGGTTCGTCTCCTGCATCCGCGCCACCTGCTCCGTGAACCCCTCCGCATGAAATGTTGTCCCCACATGCGAATCCGCAAACTGAACAATGCGCAAATTTCCAACTTCCTTCTCTGTCGTAATCCTATAGTCCTTCTCCCAGACATGGTGCGCCAGATACCAGCCGCAGCCAAGATATACGACTGAGATCAGCAAGGCACAGAGCCCAGAATTCCACCTTCTCTCCCTGAGTCCCGGCAAACACCCGATCCCATCACAAATCAGCCAGATCGCACCCAGATGCACCAGTATGATCGACATATTGATCATATCGATGAAAATCCAACATCCGGCCGCTATTCCCGCCGTGAGCAATGCGGCGATCAAAATCTGCAGCGGCTTCCTCCCTCCGGCCAGCCTTCGCACAAACGCAAACTTACAGAATCGGCTCACCAGATAAGCCAAGACGGCCAACGTCAAAATTCCCATTCCCAGAAAGATAAAAGCCCACATCACCGATACCATCCCCCTGTCTGCTCAAGATTTCAGTGTTTGTACAAGATTTCGGTGTCTTCCCAAATAGTGTCTATCAACTCAATTTGCATCTGGATTTTCTCCGCTCATTTTACAATTTAACAAAAATCAGGAAAATCTCCGAATCAAGAAGAAAGCCGCAACTCCAGCTATGATGAGGAGTACTCCCAGAACGCCAAAGATTTTGAGCAGCTTGCCCCAGTTCTCCTCTTCCACATAATAGCTGTCAGGATCCCCGGGATCGTAAAATACGACTACAGACTGTCCCTGTTGAAATTTAGGCCTGGCAGTCCCAAAAGAACTGAATTTTTCATAATGCGTCCCGTTAGTATAATAAGTGTAAATCGCATGCCATGAGTAGGATGTGGTCCCGTCGGATTCGCTGTGGGAAACTTTGCGCATATCCGCCACTTTCCCGACAGTCTGCGCGGTACAGCGCTCGCGCTTTTTGGCTCTGGATCGTCCGATTCCGGCGGATGCGGCGACGAACGCCAGTCCGACAAAAAGAAAAATGCCCGGGAAAATGTATATGGCTGCCGTGCTTGACATGGGAAACCTCCTGTGAGTTTTGAAACGGTGTGCAGATTAATGCGCTGCATCATATTTTGAAAGAAGATATATAACAGAATCTCCTAAACGTATATTTTATATTATATGTGGTGTTATAAATAGCGTCAACAATTTGTTGTTCTATTTCCTAGTGCTATCCCAATCGCTGCATTGCTTCTCACCGTATAACAGATCATTTTCCTAAATGATCTGCTTCACCTCGCGGTAGATTCTCAGTCCATCCTTCCTTCCGAACTGCTTCAGAGAATCCCGATAAAGAATCTTGAGAGGTTTCGGCGATTCAATCAGATTCATAATCTGTTCGATAAAATCTTCATAATATGTGTGCGCAAAGCAGTCTTCCAGTCTCTTGCGTATTCTCCGCCACTCTATATATTTCCCATACTCTTCCTCAAGACGAACCTCCTGCTTTTCCAGACAAATACGCCGCTGTCGGAAGCTGTTCTCTCCCGAAGCGGCTATACATTGCTCGATATCCGGACGCAAAATAATATCCCTGGGCACCGACGTACAGTTCTTCCAGTATTCCCTGACCGCTTGAAACCCCGTATCATTACTCACGATCGCGGTCATCCCGGTATACCCCTGCCCATAAATCTCCCCAATGCGGGATGCAATATAAAAATCCAAAGCATTCTTCCGTGCCTTTTGCAACTTGCAGATTTGGAATTCGCAACCGGATTCCTTCACCTGAAGGAACCGTCTCTGCTCAATCTTCATGCAGGCCTGACTGTAAAAAATCGTCACGGAATCGTCCGGCTGGAGGTATTCCGCTCCCTGCAAACCCCGGCTCCCTATATTCTCAAAATCAATCATGAAATGTAGCAATCAGATACTCCTTTTTAAACAAATAAAATGCCTACAAAACGCTTTCGTCTTTACTTGTATTCCGCATAATATCTCTGATTTCCGCTTTTAGGTTTATCGGGAACAGACATTTTTATCTGTCCTGTTTTCAGCATCGGCTCAAGATAATGCCTTCTAAAAAAACTCCTGTCGCTTATTTTAATATGATTCATGATTTCTTTTGAAGAATGTGGCTCTTTGCAAAAATCAATTATCATCTTGGTCTTATCTTGTGCATCATCTTGGTCACTATCTTGGTCACCATGACCAAGATGCAAATCAGTCTCCTCATTCAACAATTCCAAATACTTATCACATGCCCTGCACAACACCATGATCCCTGACGGACTAATATTGTATTCCGGCAGACGACCCTCATCCTTTGCACATGCTTCTTTAATTTTGTCAAATCCTCTGCCCCATGCCTCTATCATACCGCTTTTAAAGAAAACATTTGCCAGCTTGGGATTATACGGCTTGGAAGAATGCTTTTCAAACAATTTCTCCGTCGAATTCAGCTCAATCGGCATCTCCCCGTCATTCCAGATATATATTTTGTCTTCATACACGCTGATCTGGATCGGATTGCAGGCACTATAATCCTTGTGAACTACTGCGTTCAGCAATATCTCACGAAATGCTTCCTGTGGAAACATGAACTGCTCAATTCTCTGAATCCTATCATAATAAATCAGAGCTTTTAAATATTTCGTATAAACCAGATCAACCGTCTTATCAATCTGCTCGATCAGGGAGCCATGTACCTCGTCTTGGTATTTCAGATCTGCATCTGATTTCCCGAAATATCCGATTTTAATATAGGCTCCTGTAACCCATTTCTCCGGATCCCTATAAAACGCCAACATTGCAGCCCTGATCAGACAACCTTCTTCGCCAAAAAGATGAAGATTTTCCATCAATATCGTATTTTCAACTCTTGCTTCCTCTGGGGTCAGCCTGCCGCGCCTGACTGCCTTTTCTTTGAATAGCTCTATTGCTTCTTGTTTTAAATCCTCGACTTTCAATTTCGGAATCGGCATACCGTCCCATGTTCTACCCTGTGATTTTAGGATTGCTTTATCCAGTTCTTTTCCGTTAATCGTCCTCATGGTGCTGCCGGAGCGATAGAAAAATTTTCCGTGATAGCTGATAAGCGAGGGATATTTGTCTACAATAATCTCTATATATTGTAAATCTCTTTCATACAGCAGATTGACATCAGCTACAATGCCCATTGTATCTGTAATTTTGTTGGGAATAGCTTCCAACAGCCTTTTTCTGTCCTGATCACTGATACCCACGACATCGCCATTATCATTTTTACCAATATAAAGCGTCCCGCCGTATGCATTTGCATAGCCGCAGATCCATTCCAGATATTCGTCATGCCATGATTCTTTCCATTCAATTGTTTGATGTTCCGGCATAGTGTTCACCTGCTTCCTTACCGACGTACAGTCATCGCAAAATCACGTGGATAGTCTCACATTAGTCAACCGGTTTAACACTTTTGCATATAAAAAATCCTCCTTTTAAACAATCCCAGATAAGATCATTCTAAAGGAGGATTCGATATTTGTCATTGAACCTGTAGTATAACTTATCGGAATCTGGGAAACAGATTCCGGTAAAAGGCGCGGGTACGCGCCGTAAATCGATTACAGGGTTCGCGAAGCGGTTCCTGTAATATAATCGTCAACCAATCTAGCTTGCCCGCAGCTCCAGATACTTCTCATAATACGCAAAAACCCATTTGTGAGTGGAACGCTCAGAAAACTTATAATTCTTTTTCCTGTTTCCACGTAGCAGCATATCCACCGGCATTCCGAGCAACTCACTCAACGCATATAGATTATCCACGGTCGGCAGACTTCGTCCGTCAAACCAATGGTAAATACTCTGCGGAGCGGAAAGGCCCAGATATCTCTGGATATCTCTGACAGTCAACCCTTGCCGGATCATGATCCGCTTGATATTCTGGCCCGTCTTGTATACGTCAATCTTTGGGAAGTTCGTTCGCATGCCATCCGCTCCTTTCCTGCTTTTGAATACTGTATTATTCCTATTATACGACCGTAAATCGTCTGTGTCATTGAACTGGTAGTATAATGATTATAAACTATAGCCTTCCCTTGCTATATATGGTCTCAGTTTCATCTAAACGTTTCTCTACCCACAGTTCATTAAATCCCGTCACAAAATTCTATGATCTCATCTTTCCTTTCTTCTACCGCATCTTTATATTCTATGGAACACAAGCCCAGCCGCCCACAGCACTCAATCTCCAAATGCCCGTAAAAATGTTCGATACTTTCAAAAATGCGCTGACACTCTCTCATGCTCGTCCCTGTCCTCAACGCCACTACATAGCCTTTCTTCCCGGCTCTTAGAGTTGCGTGCGGCTCATGAGTATTGCACCATGGGGTACATCTGTCAATAAAAGCCTTAAACTGTCCCGGAATGTCCGCCCAGTAAGAAGGCGATACGGATATGATAATGTCGGCCCATTCATAGTTTTCGATTATCTTGCCAACATCATCATTCTGGACGCATTTCGCAGTCTGATGGCACAGCCTGCAGCCTTTGCAAAAGTTGATGTTGAAATCATCAATGCAAATGCTTCTGACCTCATACCGTTCCATCAGGCATTCTGAAATTATACTTACGATTTCTGCAGTTGCTCCGTTTCTGACAGGGCTGCAATTCATCACTAAGACTTTCATTTCATCTGCGCTCCATCTTTTGTTCAGCTTAGAGTTCATTATGGACTTAATATAAGTTTATACTCTTTTTCTTTTTTAAGCGCTGTATTATAACCGCTAACAAGCCAGCTTCCGTGACCGGAAATTAAAACTATGGAGATTATTGCCAGTACAAAAAGTGCAACCCACAGAATTCACTTCGATCCGTGCGATATATCAGTCAATTTCATTGCAGCAACACCTTTATTCCTTGTCTCTGTTCCAAACATATTTTGTATATCTGCCGCCGCCTATCTTTATAATATTTTTCGACGACAGAAGTTTTGACAGCGCTCTTTCTACTGTTATACGGCTGATGTCAGGGCATTTTTCCATAATCTGTGACTTTGTAATCTCGCCATATGTGTTCTTTATAAGTTCTGCCACGCGCTCAGGTTTTGAAAGACCGCTTGTAACCAATGTCTCTACTCTGTCAGAGAAATCTCTGTATGCTGCAACCAGGACACCAAGCATATACTGTACAAATGGAGCGTAATTATTCCCTTCCTCATGCCAGTTAAGAGAGCTTTCCTGCAGGCATTCGTAGTATGAAGTCTTTGTCTTTTCAATCAGATGCTCGATACTGATATACTTTCCTACGATATATCCGGCTCTATATAGCATCAGCAGAGTAAGCAATCTGCTCATTCTTCCGTTACCATCATGAAACGGATGGATACATAAGAAATCCAATATGAACATCGGAATCAGAAGAAGCTGATCTATTGTTCCGATTCCGAGAGCTTTATCAAATTCATTGCAAAGGTTCTCCATTGCTTCAGGCGTTTCCCATGCAGGAACCGGTCTGAATCGAACGAACTTGTTACCCTGCTCATCCTCTTCCCCGATGATATTGTCCGCAGCTTTATATTTTCCGCCAATATCATAACCTTCAAATTTGTATAGATCTCTGTGAAGCTGAAGTATCATATTCGGTCTGATTGAAATATAATCATGACTCTCATGGATGGTATTAAGCACATCCCTGTATCCGGCAATCTCACGCTCATTCCTTGTTCTGGGTGTGGTCTTATCCTTTACAAGTGCCCTTAATCTGGCATCGGAAGTACAGATACCTTCAATCTTGTTGGATGCCTCGGTGCTCTGAATCTTGGCAATCTCCACAAGTCGTGTCAGTGTATCCGCCTTCGCTTCTATAAAAAGTGACTGTTCACCTTTATACTCATGGATTTGCGTAAGCAGTGCCACGATTTCCGGCGTCAGTAATTTTTTCCATTTTTTACTGTAATCAAAATTTCTCATTAACATATCCTCATTCAAACATCAATTTACTCATAAGCGGATATAATGATGCATTTAAATATTAACACTCATTATACTCATCGTCAACGCCAATTGCATCAAATTCCAAAAAATGATGAAGATAGACAATTGATGATGTAATTAAAAATATAGACTATCCGATTTTTTGTTGTCATTCTGTTGTCGCAATCTCTGTTTGTCAAACTGGATTTTATTGTTTTAATATCGTCATATTACATCTGCTCCACAGCTCGTCTTTAAATTTGAATACATCTCTTTCAACACGTCTCTCGACAAAACCGACTTTTTCATAACATCGTTTCGCCAATGCGTTTTCACTGAAAACATTTAGCTGAACCGCTGATGCGCCTGTTATCTGAAAGGCGTATTGCAGAGCCAGATCTAGCATTTCTTTTCCATAACCTTTTCCACGTTTTGATTTATCTATGATCACAAATTTTAGAAATCCCATATTATCTGTTGGATTGACAGAATAACAAAAGAAGCCTATTGCTTGTCCATTATCTTCAGTCGCAACAAAAGCGCCCTCTGCCCAGTCTATTGCATTTTTCTTTAATAAATCATGAAAAGAGTTCTGCGTTATGGGGTATGGCAAAAGACCTGCACACCAAAAGGCGTGAGTCCTTTCGTTATCAATCCATTCTGATATATATTTAAAATCTCTATTTGCTATGTAAGGTCTCAGTCTCATTTAAATCTCCGTATCCCAATTTGATCGTATCCCAACAAACGGGAATTTAATGTAGTAAATATTTTTCTAAATAAACTGCTATACCATCTTCATCATTTGTCAGGGTAATGTGATCTGCTATATTTTTGACATCTGAAATGGCATTGCCCGCCGCGACACCTATCCCACATAGTTTCAGCATATCTATATCATTTTTATCGTCGCCAAAAGCCACGACTTCGTTTAACGGGACATTTAACATATCTGTCAATTCCCGGATCGCCTGCACCTTTCCGGAGACTTCAGGCAGGAACGCATACCACTTTTCTCCGCGATAACCCTGTACCCTGCAATGGTTTTTCTCCGCGATCTTTAATGCCGTCTCACCATCGGGAAGCATAGCCACTATTTTATTTGCGCGGCAAGTGAGAGGTTTGCTGTAATCACAATACACGGCTTTATGTAATTTTTCAGATTCAGAAATGTGCCTGCTGTTCCAAAACACCTGACGGCCTGCCGCCACAGTAATCTCCGTATCATGCTCCAACGCAAATATATCCTGTATGATATGGTTTGTTTCTGCAATCCCGTGACTACAACTGTATATTTCATCGCCATGCCTGTGGATAAGGGTTCCGTCTGTTGTGATCTCATAATCAGGCTGTAGTTCTTTTATATACCGTTCCGCGCCGATCCAGTATCGCGCGGTGGCTATCACAACGAATATCCCCTGCTCTTTACAGCGTTTCAAAGCAGCTTTTGTGCGCTCCGATATGCTCCCGTCAGAGCGTAACAGTGTTCCATCAAGGTCCGTAATGAGCATTTTGGGATTCATGAAAGGGTCCTCCTCTTTCCAATGAAATATTTCAGGAAGCTCAGAATTTAGTACATAGAACAGCCTTTATAATAAATGCTTAGCAGCGTTCTCCTTGACGAACTGGAATTTATTAAAATAATTCTTCTGCCTTTTGAGCTGTTAAACGCCTTTTTTCCAGTGTCCTCAAAAAAATGGTATCAGCTATTGCAGGGAACTCCTCGTTTACTATTTTTACGCCTTCTTCCGTGATGCCCCCTTTCGTTGCAACACGAGAAACAACTTCGTCAAATGTCATATCTTTTTCAAGCATTAGATTTCCTGTTGCGCAAAGGGTATTTAATACCATCTGTACAACCTGCTGTTCCGAAATTAGTGTATGTTTTTTAGCTTCATGGCACAAAACACTAAATATTGAAGCAATAAATCCAGGCATACAACTCACAAGTTCAGAACCCATTCCCATCTCATTTTCAGGCAATTCAATCACATTCCCCATACATTTGAGGATACTGTTCAGTTCTTTTTTATCATAATCTGCAACTCTATGATTGAAACATACTAATGTTTGAGACTGATTCACCTCTGCGGTAACGCTTGGTATAGCCTTTGCAATTTTGCAATCGACTATTTTCTCAATATGTTCAAATGATATGCTTCCATTTAAGGAAACAACAAGCGCGTCATCTTTCATATTGGGCTTTATTTCTTCAAGAACGAACTTAATATCAGCAGGTCTTACACAAATAAATATAATATCTGCTTTTTTGGCAAGCTCTCCATTGGTTTTACAAACATTGTATAATGTTGTTAAATGATGAATTTTTTCAATATGCCTATTGGATATGAATAGTTCTTTGTACTTGATTATTCCTGATTCGGCAAACTTTTCAAGAATCATTTTCCCCCATACTTCCATACCCGATAATTCCAACATTCATTAACTCTTTCTCCTAAAATACCGATTATTGTATTGATTCACATCACTTCAAACAGGATTTTGGGAACTATTTGCTTTGCATTATTTTCAGTCCAAGCTCGAACGCCAGCAACATGATCTTTGTTTTGTCATCCAAACGCGCGCGTCCAGATAAACTCCTTGGCTCCCAAGTGGAATGATCCAGATTGTCTCCGGCGTAAAAGAACTGGAAAAACTCCGTTCCTCTGAAATCGCAGAGCGCCTGCATGCCGGCACATTCCATTTCAACACAGATTGCACCCTGCTCCTTTCTGCGCCTTACCTTTTCCTTTGTCTCCCGATAACACGCGTCATTCGTCCAAGTCGTTCCTTCTACATAAGGATAGCCGCAATCTCTCAGGACTTCTTTGAACGCTTCCCGATATTTTTTGTTTACCTCTATGGTATCGCTCGGTTTTGCATAATGATAGCTGGTTCCCTCATCCCGGATTGCACGAGTCGGTATGATGATCCCGCAATCCTGAATTGACCGATCCAGAACGCCGCAGTTGCCCAACAGTATGAGCCGCCTGCTCCCCATGGCCATTAAGTCTTCGTATTGATCGACGCAAAGCGGTTCTCCTACGTAGGACTGAAACAGTGCAAACATTTTTCTCTTATATTCAACTCGATAAACCGGATTCAGTCCCACGGCTGACTGAATTTCCGCAATCTTCTCCGCAACAAACAGGGAAAGAACACTCTCAAATAGATGTTTCGAGAAGCATGATACCGTCACTTCCGGAAAATGATCGATCCGAGAAACGATCATTTCAGGATTGATAATGGCATCGTATGTAGGGTCAAATTCTTCCAATAACATGGTTGCCCTCCCAAAATTCAAAAACAAGTATTTATAACGGCTTTCTGAACCTCCGTTTACTATTCCAGCTCTTTTCAGGGTACAGAATATATCTTGTTTTTCTATCGTTTTGCTTGCGAAAAACGTATCATTTGTTGCGGTTTTGTCATTCATTTTTATACTTTTAATACTGGTGTACCCATTTTGTACCCACACAAAATCTTTATTAAAAATATAATTCGTTCTACCTACACTTTGACATTCCATTTTCCATATCGTTTACCACCTATCCGTTCAACTTTCCCGCTATTCAAAAGCTCTCTGATCACGCTTTGAACTTTAGTTCTTGAAAGTTCAAAGTGTTTGACTATTTCTAATTGCATAACAAAAAGCTTTTCCTTCATAAGTTCTATAACTTGATTCTCCAAAGCTTTTCCTAAAGCATTTTTTGTGAACTTTGGAGTTTTAGAAGCTGAGCTTTGAAAATCATTGGCATCCTGTTTTCATGCACAACTTGATCTCCCTAATCATGATTTTTTATTTTTTCCCTGTAAGCCATGCTTTTAATGTTGTATGCTTCTTTGGGTTTTCAGGATTCTCAATCCAAAATGTCCATTCATCGGAATTCGCATATTTAGTATATGTTATATAAGGATACATTCCTAAATATTCCTGACCATTGAATCTACTTTTTCCACTTTCCTTAACAATAGGAAGAATGCAACACATACCATTGCTTATCCCATCAAATAAGCCAAGTTCCCAAGGGCACCATTTTGATTTTGTGATATTTGATGTTGCTATATACGCCAAACACTTACATCTTTTCAGCTTATTTCTCAATCGTTTACCAGTTGCACTAGTAACTTTATCTGGATTCAATTCATTATCCTCATAGTCCAAATATACCTTAAACCCATTTTGAGTAAACAAATCATATAGGGCACAAGTTAATTCTTGATCCAAAGAACTATGTGATAAAAAAATATCATAACCTTCACCATACGAGAAATGTTTCATACTATCCATACTCTCAGTAATGGAACTTCTCATTTTTTGTCGCGCATAAGTTCTTAATACTTGTTCATTTAATACCCTTCTGGATTTTCTGGTTTTTCTGTATTTTCTATCTTTCACAATCATTCGTTATCTTCTCATACTCCCAGTCAAGCATATCTATGTCGAAAAACTCTGCATGCTTTCTCATTGCTTCATTAAGTGCTTCAAAATCATACATCAAAATATCAAATCGCGGATATTCTTTTTGAAACTCTCCTAATGATACAAATGAGTCTTCTTTCTTTTTTTCATAAAATGCAAACCATCTTCTGTAATCTGATTGATGAACTGTAAGAAATCTATTTAACTCCTTAAGCATTGTTTGAATCTCAAAATAATACATACTACTTGTCTTCTTTTTATCTTCAAACTCAAGAAGTTGATTCCTTAGAAAATTATAGATTCCATGATAAGAGTCAAATACTTCACAAAAATTGTCATATTCCGCTTTGATATAAAACAAACTTCTTTTAGTATTCAAATAATTTCTTATATTATTTTTTACTGCCTTATCTGTATCTTTTAGTGTTATTTCAAAACCTGCAACCGAAAGAATAAAAATGTTTTAACTATTAATGTAAATGTTACAGTTTCGAGACAAGAATTGATAATGGCGGCTACTGGTATATCATATGCATATATGTGTGCGAGGTTCCCATCCACTCTACACATAAACCGAGTAGAATACGAAAAAAATATTTTGAATGGATATGGTGAAACAATAGACAGAATGGTTGTTAAATGCTATGCAGGAAACTCATTTGGCGGATATGCAGAAATGTATATTGTTGTGATTAAATGCACAGACAATACGCATTATCCAGATGCGACAGTAGATTGGGGCGGGTATTTCTTATCAACAAGTTGCTATGATAAAGACCCAGGAATGGGTGGTACTGTTATGGATAATAAAACAGCATTAGACGCATACCATGAGATATACGATAATGATAGACCAATCCAATATGATTAAGGTCGTGTGTGAGAGAAGCACGATAGCGCCATGTGGCGAACGCGGGCGGCGGCTATAACTTCAAGTAGCCCCCAGGCAAAGGGGCGGCAAGTAATAGCCTGCTGCCCCTTATAATTTACTCACATTCTTTCAATTCGCGCTTGTACTTATAATAAGTATTGCGGGCAAGTCCTAGCATCCGGATACATTCTACATCATTTAAAACGCCACAGAAGTCTTTAGAATATTTTAGGATTTCTTGCTTTGCTTGGATGCTTTTTCTTGTGGTCAATTTTGCGCCGCGTTTCTGCCCTATTTGCTTGCCCTGTAAACGCGCCGTTTCTATTCCTTCTTTTGTCCGCTGATGCAAGTCTGTGACTTCCTTTTCTGCCTGGTCAAATGCAATCTTTATTTGTTCTTTCGCAAGTGTAAAAAGGTATTCCTTGACCGCTTGTAGTAGAATGTCGGCGTTTGTTCCGGTCATTTGAATATTAACATTTAATGCTTTCTTATAGGTTGCTGTATTAATGTGTGGTTCCTTTAAAAACACAAGCTCCACGCCCTTATCAAATAATTCCTGATACGTGGCGAAGCCCTCTGACGCATTCCTGCTCATGCGCGAAACTGAATCAAAAATAATCGTGTCGCCTGGCCTGACGGTTTTTAAAAGCTGTAACCATTTCTTTCTACCATCTGTTTTTGTTCCGGTAAACACTTCCTGCCAGACTTCACACTTGGGGTATCTCTTTCTTATGTTTCTAATCTGTCTTTCTATGCTTTGCTTGTTCGTGCTAATCCTAGTATATCCATATTCCATTGTACAACCTTCTTTCTATTTTAGTGTTTAACTTAACGACCGATAAATTTGATACTATGAAACTATAGAAAAAGCATACATCTTTTGATACTTTTTTAGGAACGTTTCTTTTGATACAGAGTTGAGGGGGATTGCTCCCCCTTCCTCTTATGCCTGTATAAACTTTTCGTTGCAGTCGCCGCAGACGATGTTTAAAACTTTTGTGCTTCGGACGATTGCGCCGCAGTGCGGGCAAACCCATTTTATGCTACTTGTTTTCTTCGGCGCTGTCGGCTTTATTGGTGTAGGATTTCCAGCTTTTGGCGTGCCTGGCGCAAGAAAACCGGAGAAGCTATTTCGAGAAATCAAGATTTCCTGTAAGTCGTTCCGGATGCAGAAATCAATCGTTTCCTCTGTCGGGCTTGTAATTGTCCATCCGTATTTAGAATGCTTGTCAATCTGCAAATGCCCTTTATTTTCGGCAATTTCTTTGAAGCGTTTGTTATGATAAATGCCCTGGTTGCTTGTGTCTTTGATGCCGTTCATCATTGCGAACAAGTGGCAACTTTCGTGTATCAGTGTGGCAACAATGTTTTCAATCGGTCGAGATAAATAGTCAGCAGAAACATTCAATTCATAGCTTGCTTTTCCGCTTTCTGTCTTCCATACCTTGCTAACTGAAATATGTCCATATGTTCCTACACTAGACTGAATTGTGATTGTTGGCGTCTCCAACTCATTATTGAAATACTCTTCATTGATGAGCTTGAAAACTTTGTTTAAATATTGTGTTACCCTGTTATAGCTTGTCAACTCTTTCATTTGTTCGCCCTCTCTTTCTTAAAAGTTATTTTTTATTGCTTTCTTAAGTTGTCTATAGTATAGCATGGGTACATGCCAATGTCAACATGGGGACATGCACAAAAATATTCAAAAACATGGGTACATGTTTGTGCATTTTGTCAATAGACTTTTGCATGGGTACATGCTATAATACAGTTACAAACAAACAAGAGGACAGCCGAGAAAAGCCGAGAGCGCTCGATACCAGAGACCATATACTTGTGAGCTAACGATTACGGCGGCAATAGTCAAGAAGATGACTCTGGGGCAGTCCCCCAACAATAAAAGAAAAGGAAGGTAAAAGATATGTGTAAAACAATGAAAGAGCTTGAAACAATCGTAAACGACTACAGAAGTCTTAAGGCTATGAAGGAAGAGCTTGAAGCGCAGTTAAAGGATGCAGAGCGCGAAATCATTTCTTATATGGACAGCAACGACAAGCTGACCGAGACAGGAAAAGACTTCACTGTAAAGGTAACAACTTGTGAGCGCAAGACGCTCGACCGGAAAGCCCTTGAAGCTGATTTAGGCAGCCTGGCAGACTACGATAGAGTGAGTCAGTACAGAAGGCTCTACGTCAAGTAAATGCAGAGTGACGGGGATTCGTCCCCGGTAATGCAGCCACAGGCGGTCACAAGCCCGCTGTATAGAAAGGGGGAAAGATACCATGATTAAAACTACTCTTTGTGTTGGATTGCTTGACAAGGACAGCAAACGCCAGGAAGTAACTACACTCGACGCGTACAAGGTAGCGGCAAACATTTTCGCAGCCACGACAGGCGGCGCGACTATTACAGAGGGCACAGGCGTATATACACACGATGACGGAACAGTTGTCATTGAGCCGACGTTAGTGTGCGTGATATATGGCGCAGAAAAAGAAAGCATTTACAAGGCAGTCGAGCAGCTGAAAGTATCTCTCAATCAGGAAGCAATTGCTTTTGAGCAGTGCGAGAGCAACAGCATGTTTATCTAGGGGGTGAGAATGTGAGAATTCAAAAAATGAATGAGAGATATGCGAAGCTGCGGCGGTGGCTTCCGGCACGCCTGGCATACTTGCTCACAGTCCGGACAGCTGCATAAACACAAATCACGTATAATAAGAAGGGAGAAAAAAGAAATGGCTAGAAGACAGATTGTAGTAAATGATTGGGTAACACTTGACAAGGTGGTGTATCACCAGGGGATAACGACAAAGTTTTATACAGCGTTTTTCATTTACGCTGGTAAGCGTATCAACGTAACATATAACTGCATCGCCGATAATCTCATTATTCACGAATGGTATAAGCTGCCCGAGGTTGTTCTTAAAGAGGTTAGCACACTCATTCATGCGGCGTTTCTGCGCGAGACAGCGTTTGACAATGCAATGAAGACTATGGACAAGTACATTAAAGCGATTGAGATGGGCTTTCCTGATAGTTATATTGAAAAAATCGAAACGAACATGGACAAGTGGTTAAACGTTATATCAATGCTTGACTTGTCCGACGAGTTTGCCGACTTCGCTACGACTATTTAAAAAGATATCGCACGAGGGAGAGGATGCGCAAAGCATCCTTTTTCCACAAACTGAGAGCTAATTCAAGATAAGTCTTGATTGAGATTTGTGGGGCGAGGTGGTATAATCCTAAAAAATAGAATTGCGGAGGAAAAGACAATGGAAAGGAAAACGTCGGAACAAAAGCTTGCGACAAATCAGGTATATCTAAATCAGCTTGAGGACATAAAAGTGCGGGTTCCCAAAGGATACCGTGCGGAAATCCAAGAATATGCCAGAAATCAAGGAATTTCCGTTAATCAATTGATTATTCGAGCAGTCCAGGCAGATGCAAAAGCGAATAACTATAGGTTGAATGTTCCAAACGGAATGAAAGAAGTTAAGAAGGAAACGAAAGAATGAAAAAATTTCTAGTGATTTTAGTATCCGATAGCGCGGAAAAAATAATAAGTCAACACGATACTTTAGAAAGCGCCAAACAAGCGGGAAAATCCTTTAATGATACTTTGCGGAAAAGTGATGGTATTGTATCCGTCATCGAAGCGGACGTTGACGACGACGGAAATTTTCTAGACTCAAAGCGGATTATATATAAAGTGTTTATCTAATTGCGCGGAAAATTAGCGCATGGATTTTATCAGTTTGTCCGCTTTGGCTAAATCCCATTTCTGGCGGATAATTTCATGTTGGATTTTTTGCGTTTTCTGCTCAACGTATTCAGAAATAAAGTTACTTAAGACTTGCGATTTTGTGGTTTTAGCAAGCCACAGAATTACCGCAAGGAAAATATCTTCGAGTCTGCTATTAATATTTTTCATGGCTGCTCCATTCAAAAAAACTTTTGATGGAAAAATTATAACATGTTTTCGGATAGATAACAAGGATAAATGCATCGGTGGAAAATATAATCGCTCAATTTAGGGGATATTACCGTTTTGGTGGAAAATATCGTAAGTGCCCCAATATTGAGGGATTAAAGTTAATTTTTTAATTTCGTCGTTCGGTGGAAAAAATAACGGGTGTATTATAAAAAATGCACAACAATTCCATTAAAAATCCATCAAAATTCTTGCTTTATTTATGCATCATGGCGCTATCATTTCAGTTAAGTAAATTGGTTACTTAACACAAAACATTCGGATAAAAACAGCATATTTTTGTGAAATTTGTGCAAATTGTATATTGCAATCAGTCTCATTTTGTGGTAATATAAGCGTGTCGATGAGACGGCAATCTCCTGCCCGGTGTGGGTTCAGGCTATGCTTTAAAAAAAACGATATTTCTGTTCGGTAAGTGATTTACTTGACGTATCGGTTTTTTAAGCATAGCCTTTTTGCTGTCTCTAAGCACAAATAGGATGTAGGAAACTAATTATTTATTATCAGAAAGGAAAAGGTGAGATTATGGGAAACTACGTAAAAAAAGAAGACATTATTCGATGGGAAAAGGAACGCAAGGAACAAGAAGAACGTCGGAGAAAAGCACTTGCAGAAATGGGAATATTTGAGACAGATGAAGTAGAGATATGTAAAAAGGTAATTGAATCGTTCATTTATCCGAGTTATGAGGATTTCAAAAATTTATTTTTTGAACGCATAAAACATTGTCATATTAATAACAGCAGGAAAGAAATCGAAGAAATATTTGACCCTAACTCATCTTATTATTCAGTTGAAGATGGTGACTTTTATACGGGGACTGAGGAATTTAATGTAGAGAACATTTTAAATAATATTAATCATAATAGATATTCTAGTTTGCTAAATGAAGTTGGGTTTCCAATATCATTAGTCTGCGATTTAGTTGATAAAATGAATCCTATTGTAGAAAGCATGGATATTGATTCGTATGAAATTCATAACATTGCCGAAGAGACTTACATTGTAGAGGAATTATCAGAAAACTTTTGGGATAAATTGAATGAGGACAATATAATTAAGGAAATCAAAAATATCATTTGGAATTTATGCTAATAAAGAAAGGAAAAATGAATGCGTAATAAGTGGGAAATTTTGAATGTAAATTGGAGCGGTATCATCCGTCAGCACAAGCATGAAACCTTTGTTAAGATTGAAGGAACACGTAACTTTTTTGTTTCTACTCTGGGAAGGGTTGCAAAGTGCAAACGAAACGGAAAATATTGTATTCTTCCGCTATCAGACAGATATGAAATAGGCTTCTGCGGCGAAAGAAAATATCGGACTATATTTGCTAAGGAACTTGTAGCAGATGCGTTCCTCGTCAAAGTACCAGGACGCAATTGTATATGGCACAAAGACCATAATCATTATAATGACAAATACACTAATCTTATTTACGTAACCAAAGAGGATTATATTAAGTTGCTCCAGAAGAAAGTCAAGGTTAATCAACTTGACTATGTGCAATACTATTATCCGATATGGGCATTTAACAAACGTGTACAAATGCAAAAATACACAGATATGCTGAGACGCTGCCAAGAAAAAAACTATGGTACTGTTTGCGATGAATGGTTATCTGATTTTGATAAGTTTGCGAAATGGCTTGAAAATGCCAGCTATCCACACACAGGATGCATGTTAGAGATTGACAAAGATATCCTATTTCCGGGCAACAGAGAATATTCGCCACAGAAATGTTGTCTGATAGACAAAAGCATCAATCTTAGATATAGCTTGTATCAGCAGTTTCATTCTTTACGTCCTTTTTTGTCATGCTGGCAGCAGTCAGCTTTTTCTTTGGTTTGGACGTTTGCCCTCCATGCCTGATTGTTGGCTGGATATACTCGTGCAAAAGAGATAGTCTTCTCTGGTACGCTTCGTTCAGCGTTTCTATACTTAAAGTCTCTTTGCCCGTCAATATGGCTATTTCCTGCGCATCATGGACAAGCGACACCACCACCGACGCAATCCCGGCAGAATGCTCATAGAGCCATTCCATAATAGCCGGAGTGATATCTGTATAATTTTTTAAAAATTGATATTTAAAAAGTACCTTGCAGAAGCTCTCGAAGTAAGCATCATAGTCCATTGCGCCATATTGCAATCCGAGCGAACGCCTTGCAAGCTGCATAGCTGATTCAAAGAACAAAACACATTCGGGAGTACCCACCATGCAAATTGAAATACCGCTGTTGTTAATCAGTTGCGTCAGTGCTCCAATCAGGCTTTTCCCGCTTTTGGAATTGACTACATTCTGTATCTCGTCCACAATCAAAAGCCCTATGTGGTTTAGCGCTACTTGGGACACGGAACCAATCAGCATGTCCGTCGTGGCTCTCGCCCTTAATGCGTTCTGGTAATAGTTGCTGTCCAATTCCTCGTCTACCTTGCGCAATATCTCTATCAGTAATCCTTTTACGGACGAATCAAAAGGGCACTGCACTGTCACACAAGGAATGATTTTAGCAAATGGTTTTTCAGTCTCAATAATTCGGTTCTCTGTAATAAGCGTGACCGCTCTGCTGATTGCGCTGCTTTTGCCTATTCCGCTTGTGCCTATGATAGTAAAGCTGTCAGAGCCACCCATGATAGATGTGTATTCCTCGTTTCTTGCCGCCCGAAAATTCTCATTCTGCTGCATGACAGACAGCTTAGTTCTCTTTTTTTGTAGCGAACGAAGCAAAGCAAGATATAACTTACTGTAAATCTCTATCGACATTGGCGAAGGAACATAGACTCTGTATAAGTCAGATAACGCCATCAGTCTTTTTGCCGGATTGCTTCGGCAGATAAACTCTTTATATTCCGGAAAAACTGATAAACCGGAAATAAGCTCTTTGCCCGATTTCATTTCTGGCAGCTTTGCCGCCATATCATAGCCGTTAATCATTTGCCGTATCTCCCTTCAAAGCGCTTGCATAGTCGATATGCGCTTTTTCTTGTTCTCTTTTCCGAGTCTGTCTGACCGCTTTCATGTCCACATCTTTATGCGTGGCAGCAGTCGCTATCGCTTCAATATAGTTCACAAGGTCTACCTGAGCTTGTAGATTTTCGCTCGTAGCAGCTTTTACAAGCCTTTTCTGGCTTTCATGCATTATTTCTACCTCCGGCAGTTTTTTATCTCTGTATCGGCTCTCTATGAGTTCAAAACGCGTGTATATACAGCAATTTACTAACCAAACGCAAGAGACATCTTCTGGATTATAAGCGACAGTCACCTCGCCGCCCGACAGATATTTTTCGGTATAGTTCTCATTTTTATAGCGCATCCGGTTCACCTTTAAGCCATATCGAGTAAACTTCCCTATCGTGCGCGGCAGTAAAGTCAAAATGACTTGCTCCATGTCTGCCAAGATTAAGTTTGCTCCTGCCTGTTTCTTGCCCCACTCATATATTGCGTTTGCGTATGGCTGAACATTAACTTTTAACATCTGTTCGGTATATGGAAAGTTTTTTATAATACGCTGGCAATTATAGTAAATAATGCAGCGAATAACGATTTTTTCAAAATCCGTCATTGTCAGGCAAGCGTCTTTTCTATAATCATGCGCCCCGCGCTCCTGATAATCGGGCATGATAACGCCTTTGCCTTTTAAATGCTTTTTGTACGTGTCCTGAACCAAGTCAAAGAATTTTTCGACCGAGCCTTTCAGTTCCGGACGATATGACGGAAGATTGATAACAGATACCCCAAGCTCTGCTATCTGCTCAAACGTCGCTGATTTATACTCGCTTCCCATATCTGTAACAAAAGTGCCTGGTAGCTTATCCACATCCCATTGTGCTTTTTCGATATGGATACCAAACTTTCTGCAATGCTGCACTTTATCAGATAGGATATTTACCATTAAACCGCGCAAACTGTATGTCCCTCCTTCCCACGAAAGAGAGTACCCGCAGCAAAGAGAGCTGTACGCATCTATGCAAGCAGTTAATATCGGTCTGCCAATAAGATTACCCGAATCGTTTACAAGGTAAATATCGCAGACAGTAGCATCGAGCATCCCAACCCCCACATATGGCGCAAACTCTTGGATACCGTCGCCTAGAAGCGGTCTGTTATTGCGCTGATAATCCTTTATTCCGTCTCTGGTTATAAAATACGTCTGCATGTTTTTGTGCTTTCTGTAAAAGTAACGAAACTGATAAAAAGATGGATAAGTTGGCAGCAGGACACCGGAAGAATCACAATACTTCACTTGCAACATGGAAGTGTACGCGGTTCTTAAGCTGTTTTTGTGCTGACTGTAGAAAAACTTGTTTAGCGCCCACCTGATATTCTTCTCGTCTGCGGTCAATTCCTTATCGCTTGTCTGCGGTTTTGGCGCAAGAGCAGCCAGATTTTGGTATGCCAGATACAGGCAAAGATAGCTTCGGATGGTCTGTTTGCTGACTCCTTGTTCTGTGGCTGTTTGGGAGATTAGATAGCTTCTTTGTCTGATATCCCCAACAAACGGCAGAATACCCGCTATCATCGTATAATGTTCATAGACAAAACGCCTGGTTTTTGCATCCACTGTCTCAATGTCTTGAAAAATCATATCGGCAGCAGTCAGTAATTCCTTTTCTGTACAGCTTTCATAACCCACGAGGGCAGCAGGCGTTACCCATTTTGGCATAGTTCTTTTCAAACAATCTATCACCAAAACTACGTCTTCCCTTGTGTCCAAAATCCTTAAAAAGTTATCCTTAATTTTTATCAGTTCATTTCTCTGCATCTATCACTAACCCCCAATCTGACACGCCATGTTTTTGCCAGTATTCCCTCGATGCATCCAACAGCTTCACTGTCAACGGTTTTGAAAGGTACTTTCGGAATACACATTCCCTTACCATCAAATCACCGCCTGATTTTACACAAACAAAATCGGACGTGTACTCGCCCTCTGATAGCCCGTCAAGCAGCACATTACACCTGATTTCCCGGACATCTTCGCTGTCTTGTAAAATATCGGCGTATGCACGTTGAATATCATCGTATGTCCGGCACACACCTTTGCACTTACTTAATGCCCGTTTCTCGCATCTTCCCTTGTAATCCTTTCTCCGCATATCTTTACCTCCGCGACAGGCTTCTCAACGATAACTTGGTTCCCAAAAAGTTCCCAAAAACGAATTATTTTCCCCAAAAACTTCCCAAAAATGAAAATCCACCTCCCAAAAATAGATTTTTGGGAAACCATAAGTTTTTGAAAACCCTTGATTTTGCCGCATTTTTCGAGAACACGTTCCCCAATTTTGCCTTTCCCAAAAACATAGTTTAAAAAAAATACTATGTTGTGGGGCAACCTCCATTATCCTCCAAAGGGCAAAATCCGTTATTCTCTAACTTCCCAACTTAGGGGACATTACAAAATCAAAACTATAGATAAAACTCCGTTTTTATCGCTAAGAACCCTTTATTTACAA
>CANQVH010000017.1 GCA_947627245.1 uncultured Lachnospiraceae bacterium
AATCATTATAAGTATATCACATCTCCATTATTTGTAAAGAAAAATTAATTTTTTCTTCACTTTTTCCTCACACTGTACCCGAACGAACCGAGCTTTTCCCCTAGTCCGAAGTATTCTCCGTGCGAATAAACCATCGGTCCGGCCTCGTTGAGCCGGAACTTTCCGTTCTCATCCAGATATTGCTCATCGACGTCCACGCCCACGATCTCGGCCACAAACATATGATGCGAACCGAGTTCCAATACCTGCGTCGTCCGGCACTCCAGATTCACCGGACTCTCCTCGATCAGAGGCGCGGCTACATGCGCGGACCTGCCCGGCGTCAGACCCATTTCCTTAAACTTGTCAAAATCTCTGCCGGAACGCACCCCGCACCAATCCGTGGCGCGCACCAGCTTTTCCGTCGTCAGATTGATCACAAACTCCCCGGTCTCCCGAATGATCCCGTATGAATACCGCTCCGGCCGCACCGAGATCGACACCATTGCAGGCGAACTGCAGATCGTTCCCGTCCACGCCAGCGTAATGATGTTCGGCTTCTCTCCCGGTCTCTGACAGCTCACCATCACCGCCGGAAGCGGATACAGCATGTTGCCCGGTTTCCAGTTTTGTCTGCCCATTTGAATCCTCCTTTACAGCGCCGTCATCCGGCTGATCGCCGTCATGAACGACGGCACGAGCTGTTTCTTGCGCGAGACTACGCCCGAAAGCTGCGCCCGGTTGTCCTGTACCTCCCGGTCGAACGCTTCCTTCACGAGATGCTCAGAGCCCTTGCCGTAGCACAGAAGCTCTGTCGTCTCCTCGATGATGTTCGTCAGCATAAAGAATACCATATCCGTCTCGCGGGTGCCCGGCAGCTTCTCCAGCACAGGCGTCAACCGCTCACGGATGCTGTCCAGCTCCTGTGTATTCATCGACGTGATCTGCCCGATGCTGATATTCAGATCTCCGAACTCAAACGTCTTGTAATCTTGGTACAAAATCTCCTCCGGCGTTCTGGAGATCAGGTCGCTCCCGGCCGCGAACATCTGCGACGCATACGTCTCGCACTCGATCCCCGCGATCTCCGCCAGAGAACGCGCTGCTTCGACATCCATCGCCGTGCAGGTCGGCGAGCGAAACATCAGCGTGTCTGACAGGATCGCGCTGCACAAAAGTCCCGCGATCTGCGCAGGGATCACGACCACGCGCTCCCGGAACATCTGATAAATGATCGTCCCGGTACAGCCGACCGGCTGATTGCGGAAATAGACCGGAGCCATCGTCTCAAGCGAACCGAGGCGGTGGTGATCGATGATCTCCATGATCTCAGCGTCGAGCACGTTGTCCACGGCCTGCGACACCTCGTTGTGATCGACCAGAATCAGTCCGCGCTTGCGCACGCCCAGCAGGTTCCGCCGCGAGATCATGCCGACAAATTTGCCCTTCTTGTCGAGGATCGGGAAATCGCGATAACGCTTCTGCGACATCGTCTCCCGGATATTCTCCGTGTAGTCGTCGAGCCGAAACGTCATCAGGTGTTCTTTGCGCATAAAGAAATCGACCGGCATGCTCTGGTTGATCAGCCTTGCCACCGCATAAGTGTCGAGCGGCGTGCTGATGATCGTGCAGTTGTGCTCCTCCGCGAGAAGCTTGATCGTCCGGGAAACCGGCGCCCCTAAGCATACCACAATACAGCCCGCCTGCATCTCGATCGCACAGAGCTGGGACTCGTAGCGATTCCCGAGGATCACCATGTCATGCTCGTCGATATAATTTTCCATAACATCTGGGTTGGCCGCCGCGATCACGACCTTACCCTTATCAAAATATCCGTCCGGATCTCCGACAACCATCTCCGCGTCCAGCGTCTCCAGAATATTTCGGTACGGCGTCTTCGCGACAGACACGATCGCGCTGTCGTACTCCTCCATGTAGGACTTCGCGATATCGTTGATCGTGATCAGCCCTTCCAGACGATTCTTTTCGTTCGTGATCGGAAGTGTAAACACGTTCTGCGTCGTCATCAGAGTCCATGCCTTCTTCAGCGAAATATCGCTTCGCACGCCCGGCACCTTGCGGATCTCCATGTCCTTGACCCTTGTGCCGATATTGTCCAGCACGCGAGGCACCTCCGCCCCAAAACGCTCCAGCACGTACTGGGTCTCTGCGCTGACCTGACCTGCCCGCGCCGGCACAAAACGATATTTCTGTCCGTCCGTCTGATTTTTCAGATAAGCATAGGAAATCGCGGAACAGATCGAATCCGTGTCCGGATTCTTGTGTCCCACGACGTAAACGGTTCGCGGCTTCGTCGGATCTCCCCGTCCGGCTGCATCCTTCGCGGCCTCATCTGAATTCTGTATCCTTGTCTCCTCCATCTTCCCCTCCGAATGTCTCTCGCATCACTTTCTTACGGCCTCAGCAGCCAGTGCTTCGGTCTGATTTAAATATATTTTATCCCTTCGACCGTGACTCTCGCGTAAATCAGGGGTTCCGGCTGCGGCCTCTCGTCCGTGATCGAAAGTGACTCCATGAATTTCTTCTGCGCGCCCACAAACAACGCCTGATCGGATGCACGAAGCTCGGCAATCGTTTCGCCCTTTCGCACTGCGTCACCGGTCTTCTTTTTCAAAATAATGCCCGCCAGATAATCGAGCTTATCCTCCTTCGTCTCACGGCCCGCGCCGAGCATCATCGCCGCATAGCCGATGCCCGCCGTGTCCATTCCGGCGATATAGCCGTCCTGCGGCGCGCGCACCTCGGCCGAAAACGCCGCGCGTCCCAGCTTCTCCGGGTGAAAAATACATTCCTCGTCGCCGCCCTGACAGCGCACCATCGCCGCCAGCCGACCGAGCGCTTCCCCGGAGTCGATCGCGGTTTTCGCAAGCTTCTCGCACTCCTCGCGCGATCCTTTACCTGCCAGCGTAAGCATCTCCGTCGCCAGCGCAAGACAGACCTCCGTCAGATCCGCCGCACCCTCGCCCCGAAGCGTCCGTACCGCCTCCTCGACCTCCAGCGCATTGCCGATCTGATTTCCGAGCGGAATATCCATATTTGTAATCAGCGCCGCCGTCTTTCTTCCGTTATGAACGCCGATCGCCACCATCTTCTGCGCGAGCTTTACCGAATCCTCCACCGTCTTCATAAACGCGCCGCTGCCCGTCTTGACGTCCAGCACAATGCAGTCGCTGCCCGCCGCCAGCTTCTTGCTCATGATCGAAGACGCGATCAACGGAATACTGTCCACCGTCGCCGTCACATCCCGCAACGCGTACATCTTCTTATCCGCAGGCGTCAGGTTTCCGGACTGTCCGGTCACCGTGATCCCCGCTTCCTTCGCGGTGCGGATAAATTCCTCGCGGGACAGCTCCGTGCGCATTCCCGGGATCGACTCCATCTTGTCGACGGTGCCGCCCGTGTGTCCGAGCCCGCGCCCCGACATCTTTGCGACATGACAGCCGCAGGCCGCCACGATCGGTCCTACGATCAGCGTCGTCTTGTCCCCGACGCCTCCGGTCGAATGTTTGTCAACCTTGACGCCCGGGATCTCCGAAAGATCCATCACGTCGCCCGAGTGCGCCATCGCGTCGGTAAGCACCGCGGTCTCATGGTCGGTCATTCCCTGAAAGCAGATCGCCATCATCAGGGCGGACATCTGATAATCCGGAATCTTCCCGTCCGTGTATTCCCGGACGACCGTCCGGATCTCCTCGTCCGTCAGCTCGCCGCCATATCGCTTTTTCAGGATCACATCATACATTCTCATGTTCTTACCTCCCCTCAGAAGCATTTGCATGTCTCATTCACAGATTTACCGGTCCTTCAGATCCTTCGGCCCGAAATGCTCCGGCAGCAGCTCTCTCAGCCGAAATACTCTGTAATCCTCCGGGCTGCGCGCCAAGATCACCTCAAACAGATCGCCGTCGCAGAATTCCGCCATAACCTGTCGGCAGACGCCGCAGGGCGCGCAGTAATCTCCCTGCTCCCCCTCATAATTCCCGACTACGACAATCCGGACGAACTCACGCGCACCCTCGGAGATCGCTTTGAAAAAAGCCGTCCGCTCCGCGCAGTTCGTCGGTGAGTACGCCGCGTTCTCGATATTACAGCCTAAAAAGACCTGCCCGTCTTCCGCCTCGAGCGCGGCTCCCGTCGCAAAATGGGAGTACGGGCAATAGGCGCGGCTCTGCGCCTCGTAAGCGAGCCGTATCAGATCTTTGATATGTTCGTCCCACGTCATTTTTCTTGTCACTTCCTTATTTCCTGTTCACTATCTTCCATCGGGTCGACCCGGCTTCAGCTTCAGCGTCTGACCTCGTCCCAGAAGCTTGTTCCGTCTAGCGTCTCATCAATCCCGAACATCGCGAGCACTGTCGCCGCAATGTCCGCAAAGCTCCTGCGCGTCCCGATGGAAACGCCCGGCTTCACCGCATCCCCGTAAATCAGCATCGGCGTATATTCACGCGTATGGTCTGTTCCCGGATAACCCGGATCGCAGCCGTGGTCAGCCGTGATGATCACAACATCGTCCGAACGCATTTTTGTCATCATTTCGCCAAGCTGCCGGTCGAACAGCGTCGCCGCCGCCGCGTACCCGTCGATGTCATTGCGATGCCCGTACATCATATCGAAATCCACGAGATTCACGAAACACAATCCCTTGAAATCCAAATCCATATGGGAGAGCGTCTTGTTCATGCCGTCCTCGTTGTTCGAGATCGGAGTCGTATGCGCGATCCCCTGTCCCGCAAAAATATCGTTGATCTTTCCGATGCCGTAGGTGTCGAATCCGTGCTCGATAAGACTCACCGGCATCGTGCGCTTCGGCGGGAGCAGCGAGAAATCATGGCGATTCCGCGTGCGCTCGAAATTCGGCGCCTGCCCGACAAACGGCCGCGCGATCACGCGTCCCACTCCGTGCTTTCCGGTAAGGATCTTCCGCGCGATCCGGCAATACTCATAGAGCGTCTCGAGCGGAACAACCTCCTCATGCGCCGCGATCTGGAACACACTGTCCGCGGACGTATAGACAATCAAGTCCCCGGTCCTCATATGCTCCTCTCCATAGTCGCAGATCACCTCCGTGCCGGAGTACGGCTTGTTGCAGAGAACGCCGCGCCCCGTCTGCTTGCGAAACGGCGCGAGCACATCCTCCGGAAATCCGTCCGGATACACCGGAAGCGGCTCCGGCGAGATCACGCCCGCGATCTCCCAGTGCCCGATCGTCGTATCCTTGCCCATCGAAGACTCCGCCATACGCCCGTAGCTCGCGATCGGCGACGCAACACCCGGACGGCAGTCCACGCCGTCGATATTGAACAGTCCGAATCGCTCCATGTTCGGCGTGTCGTATTTGTCTGACTTCACAATCGTGCCCAGTGTATTCGCCCCGGCGTCCCCGAACTTATCTGCGTCCGGCAGGCAGCCGATCCCGTAGCTGTCCAGCACGATCAGAAATACGCGTCTGATATCCATAGAATAATCCCTCTCCTTACCTTATGAAACACGAAACTGTTTTCCCCTCCCACAGATATCTGAGTTATGGGGCGCCCTGTGGTATCATTCCTGAATCACTTCACGCTTCGCGTTCTGCATGAACTGCCCTGCCTACGCGATCTCCAGCGCGATCTTTACCATGTCGTTGAAGCTCGACTGTCTCTCCTCGGCAGTCGTCGCCTCGCCGGTAACCATGCTGTCTGAGATCGTGCAGATCGCCAGCGCGTTCTTGCCGCAGCGCGCCGCGTTCATATAGAGCGCCGCCGCCTCCATCTCGATCGCGAGCACGCCCATCTTCTGCCACAGCGCCGTCGTCTGGTCGTTGTCATTGTAGAACACATCCCCGGAAAGCAGATTTCCGACCATGTAATGCGTTCCCATCGATTCTACCACGTCAACCGCCTTCCGAAGCAGCTCGTAAGAAGCGATTGGCGCATAGGTGCCGGGGAGCCGGAACTGGGACGCGAAGTTGGAATCCGTGCACGCGCCCATGCCGATCACAACGTCGCGGATCTTCAGATCCTTGTGCATCGCCCCAGCCGTACCGATGCGGATGATATTGTCCACATCATAAAAATGAAACAGCTCATAAGAATAGATCCCGATCGACGGCATTCCCATGCCGCTCGCCATCACGGACACTCTCTTTCCCTTGTAGGTCCCGGTATGTCCCTGAACGCCGCGGACATTGTTGACAAGAACCGCGTCCTCCAGAAACGTCTCTGCGATATACTTCGCCCGGAGCGGATCTCCCGGCATCAAAACAGTCTTTGCAAAATCTCCTTGCTGCGCCGCAATATGCGGAGTCGGTGTATTACCCATAATTTTCCCTCCTTCAAAATTCATGCATTTAAAACGATCTTTTCCATTCTGCTTTCCATTGTACTACAAATGTGATTTAAAAGAAACCAATATTTTGGCGAAATTTTTCCTTTTCTTATCGCTTCTGACGGCGAAATATTTTATCCGGGAAGAAACTTTATGTGCATTTCAGACAATCCGTTTTCGATTTTAGATTTGTTTTATGTCATTTTCACTATATATTTACAATTTATTCATATTTTGTTCATATCTTCCTGTTATGGTATAGACAGTTCTTGAGAAAGGGTTCTCAGACCAAGTTGATAAATTTTTTCATAATAGCCTCCGGTGTACCAGACGCCGGGGGCACTCCTCATGTTCGCGAAAGCAATGAGCCGTGCCAGACGGCGTCAAATACAGACGTGGGAGCTTGCTCACAGAAGTCTGTATTTTGACGGCTCACTCTATCGTCTACCCCTCCTGCAACACCTGTATCTCCAGATAGTCGAACGGAATCTCCTCAATAAAACTGTCCTGATAAAATCTCGCCTTGCTGTGGCGCTGGAACTGGGATACGGTAGCGTCGAGCCAGATCGGCTTGCCCAAGTCAAACTCCCGGCAGATCTCCTCCAGCCCGCGAAAGATCTTGTGCGTGCGCGTGTCGCCGCTGTCTTCCTCATACACCGTATCGCGGACCATTCTGCTATCCTTCCAGATTTTTCCCCACAACCGAAACATGTTATCCTCCATGTTCTGCCCGTCATCCATAGTCGTAGTATCGCACAATGAACAGCTTTCAAAAAAGCAGTCTGCGGCGCAAAGCCAGTCCCGTAAGGTCGGATTGACATAGCAACACTAATTCAAAAACCCATATACCATCTTCGACATCGACGCAATCCGCGAGATCGCCTGATCCTTACTGCCCCAATCGCTCGAAAGCACCACCAGTATGTAATCGCAATCCTCTCCGTAGACGACCGCCGCATCGTTCTCCGTCGTATCCATCTCTCCGGTCTTGTTTCCGCAGGACACGCCGTCCGGCAGTCCCGCCGGTATCTTGTATCTCGTCTGCTGGTTCAGCATCATCTGCTCGATCTCGTTGGCGGCCGAACGGTTCAGCCACGTCCTTCGGTAAATGTCTTCCAGCAGCTTTCCGCAGTCCTTCGCCGACACCTGATTGTTATGTCCGGAATCGAGCACTGTCTCCGAGTTGTTGAAGCCATTGTACTCGACGGTCATATTGCTGAACCCGTATTCCTGAATAAACGCATCCACCTTCGCAATCCCGTCTCTATAGCTGGAATTCCCGAGCAGATACAGCAGGCGGTTCGACGCCTCATTGTCGCTCGCCGTAATCATGCTGTTCAGCAGTGAAACGACTTCGTCCGTGCGGTCCAGCTCCCCGGCCTCGATCGCCTTGTAGACGGTCCCAAGAATAAAGAGCTTCATCACGCTGGCCGACTTCATGGACCGGTCATTCACAACAAAGTCCTCGTCCGTCTTCAGATTCTTGACATAGACCGACCAATCTCCGTCATAGCCGTCGAGCCGGTTCTCCACCATCTTCTTCAGAAGACCGAGCGGCCGGTCTTTCCCGACGCTGACAATCTTGTACGTCTCACTCGCGATCCGCCACTGCCGGAAGGACAGTCCGTCCCGGTACTCCACAATCTGATATGCCTCGTCGCCGTCCTTCTGCGGCTGCACCAACGCCGTTTCTTCCTGTCCGTACGCCGCGCTTCCCTTTACCGGCACCGCCATCGGAATCCGGAAATCTCTCGGCAACTGCTGCATTTTCTCCAGTAGGACCGGCACCGCTTCCCCGGATGTCTTTGCGCCGGAATCCTTGTCTCCCGATCCGCCGCTCCGGCCAGTCCCCGTATCCTTTTCCCCGTTCTCAAGCATTGCAAGCTCCGCCGGCGTCAGACGTTCGCTCTGCTCTTCCGTCTCGCTCTCCGTCTCTTCTGCGGTCAAGGCGCCCGCCTCGGCCCCTTTTTCGAGAAATGCCGACACTTCCCGCACAGATCTCCGCTCGCTCAACAGCAGCAGCAGAAATACAGCCAGTCCGATAAACAGGATCTCGAATATCAACAGTCTGTTTCTGTCTCTGATCTTTTCAATAAGGTATCTCATTCTTCTCCTCGCAAAGCCTTTTGGCATATCGTACGGATGCGCTTTTATCATATCATAAAAAATCAGATATGGCACCCTTTTTTTCGTGGCGGCTCCGGGATTTTTATACATATTAGGCACAGAAAATCAAGGGAGGCTTTATCATGGCGGAAAACATGAAGACCGGACTGATCCACATTTACTGCGGCGACGGGAAAGGAAAGACCACCACGGGCATGGGGCTGTGCGCGCGGGCCGCGGGATACGGCTATCGCGTGCTGATCTACCAGTTCATGAAGGACAACTCGACGAGCGAACGCAAGGTGCTTGAGCTCTCGGAAAATATCACGATCATGGACGGACTCTCGCAGGAAAAGTTCAGCTTTCAGATGACGCCCGAGGAAAAGGAAGAACGCCGCGCATACTACGCCGCGCAGTTTGACGCCGTGACCCGGAAAGCCTGCGAAGAACATTATAACGTACTGTTCTTGGACGAGATCATCTATACGATCCGCGCCGGACTGCTCGACGAAGCGCCCGTCCTCGACTTCCTGAAGAAAAAACCGGCGGACCTCGAAGTGATCCTGACCGGACAAAACCCGGATCAGGCGCTCCTTGAAGCCGCCGATTACGTGTCGGAAATCCGCAAGGTCAAACACCCCTTTGACCGGGGTATCCCCGCGCGGAAGGGAATCGAACGCTGAGTCTTTGTCATTTCAAAGAAAACAGATCCAGACAGCGATTCCCTTTTCCGAATATGTAGTTGTATTCCAGAATATGATAATCGTTTATTCTCTCGAAATACGGTGATTCCTCATCGTCCAGCGTGTAGAACTCCCCGTCCTTCGTCCAGTAGCCGCCGGCCGCGAGCACCGGGATCTCCTCGCTCAGATCCAGCAGGTACTTCTGGTATCCGGTCATCGGCAGGTCAAGGCGATCCGCCAGTATGCTGTACAGATAGTTAAGGCTCGTCTTCTCGATCGTCTCCTCCTCGATATCGTAATTCGCCCACGCAACGAACGGAATCTTGTATTTCTCCATCAGCTCTTCCGGCGTAAGCTCCTCCTCATTGCCGATCAGATACTCGTAAGTATTCTCACCGAGGTTCGGCTGGTGATCGCCGAACATGATGATCACCGTCGGCTCCTTCTGTTTCGAGAAATAATTAACCAGCTTCTCGAACGCCTCATCCGACGCCTTCACCAGATTCGCGTACACCTGCGTCTTCTCCCAATCGACGCCCGGCGTTCGGATCTTGATTGAGTTGTCCAGATTTCTCGTATTCGACATCGAGTATCCGCCGTGATCCTGCACCGTGACGTTATAGCTGAACAGCGGCACGCCCGCCCTCGCGTTATTCTTCTCATACTCCAGCACGATACGGTTCACAAGCTCCTCGTCCGAAATAAAATTCCGGATATATTTCGGAGATGTGAAATTGACCCGCGCATAATATTTATCGAATCCGATCTGCGGATAGACGATATTCCTGCGATAATTCGTCCCGCGGTACGGATGGATGGCAAGCGTATAATAGCCCTCCGACTTGAGCTCCGACGCCAGAGACGGCATCGCTCCGCGCACAAACAGGTGGAAGCCGACCGAAGACGGCGGCAGGAAGCCCATCGTATTTCCGGTCAGGAATTCATACTCTGAGTTCGGCGTGTTCGCCCCGAAAATCGAAGCGTAAGCCGTGCCCTTGATCGTATTCTCGGTGAGACTGCGCAAAAACGGCATGTAATCCTCGGAGAACTCAAGCCCCTTGCCGATGTCAGAATAATCGGCAAGCGATTCGTTCATGAGCACAATGATATTCGGCATCTCGGACTGTGCCTTCGCCGATGCGCCTGCGCTCTCCGACTCCTTTTCCGTGTCGTCCTTACCGTCGGAACCGTCTTCCTTATCCTCAGAGTCGATATACGGCGCCGCGATCTCCTGCACCTTCTCCAGCGAATACCCCTCCGGCTTATCCGCCGCCAGATAAAAGCAGGTACACAGCGTCGTGAAGATCATGTCAAATTGCTTGTAGCGGAGCTGGTGCGTGTATCCCTCCGAACGGATATCGTGATCCTGCAGGAACGACGTCTTGCAGCAAATGTGGTAAAAGGTCCCCGCGCATACGATCCAGATCGCGAGAAGCGAGACGCGCTGCTTCCAATAAAACAGCTTGAAGCCCCGCAGCTTCAGACTGACTACGCAGATCGTAAAGGTCAGGAACGCCTCCATAAATATGTACCAGTCGATCGTGTATTGATAGCCGTTCGACACCGTCAGCGCCGTCCCGATGGAGAAAATATCCCCACCCGAGATCGCCATGCCGCGGAACTCGATGACAAAGCAGTTGAAGATCCCGAGCAGCCCGATCGGCACCGCCAGCAAGATCGCCGAGGCGCGGATGCTCCCCGTAACGACAAGGAAAATGAGCAGCATCCCGAACAGGAACCAGAACGTGAAAAACAGCGCGATCTTGTTCAGCTCGAAAAATTTGATCTTAAACTTCGTTGCGTTCAGATAGAGAAGCGAGAAGTAGACCGCAAACGGCGCGAGCGCGCACCACGTCCAGCCCAGCCTTCGGTTCATGCGCTCAGACAGGCGGTTGGGGACAAGGCACAGCGTGATCAGCGCGGTCGAAGCCACGATCATGAACCATGTCCTCAGGCTGGTGAACAATGTCACCAGATCGTTCTCCCCGTAATAGGAAGGATGCGCACAGTACCAAAGCAGCATAGCCGCGTAGCCGACCGCGCCGATCCCTCTCCCGGCGATCCGAAGAACCCTTACGGCCTTATCCTTAAATCTTCCCAGCGTCTCCGTGCCCTGATTTGCACTGTCATTCCCTGCTTGCGAAAGCGCTTCATTACGCTTCATTGTGTTTTGCTTTTCTGTCTTTTGATTTTTTGTACTTTGATTTTTCGTATTTTGATTCTTTTTCTTTTCCGGTGTGTTCTTCCGGTTCTTTATTTCCGGCATACGTTTCTCTCTTTTCCATTCATAAAATCATTCAAATTCAGCCAGACCTCGTCAAGCAGACGTGTCCGCGCCTCCACAGCCGCCCACGCGATGTGCGGCGTGATGAGGAGCCGGTCGCTGTCCGAGAGCTTCCGAAGCGGGCAATCCTTATCCATCGGCTCTTTTTCCAGCACGTCAAGTCCCGCCGCCGCAATCTTCTCCTTGCGCAGCGCCTTGCTCAAACCCTCCTCGTCCACGATCGGCCCGCGCGCCACATTGAGGAAGATCGCGCTCTCCTTCATCCTGCAGAAAGCGTCGTAGTCCATCATATGACGGGTCTTCTCGGTCAGCGGCGTATGCACCGACACGATATCGGAGGACTCCAGCAGCGTATCAAACTCCACCTGCTCATAATCCGCGTTCGCATTTTTCCCGGACGGCGAACAGTAGATCACCCGGCAGCCGAAGACCTGCGCGATCTGCGCAACCCTCTTCCCGATCGCCCCGAGTCCGATGATGCCCCACGTCTTTCCCGCAAGCTCCGTGAACCGACGGTCCATATGGCAGAACGACTTGCTGTGACAATAGTCCCCGGACTTCACATAATCGTCGTAATAGCGAAGATGCTCCAGCAGGTAAAGCGCCATCGCGAACGTGTGCTGCGCCACGACGTCTGTCGAATACCCAGCCACGTTCGTAACCGTGATGCCGCGCTTTTCCATATAGTCAAAGTCAATGTTGTTCGTGCCGGTCGCCGTCACGCCGACATACTTCAAAAACTGCGCGCCGCCGAGCGTTTTTTCGTTCATCGGCAGCTTATTGACAAACACGGCGTCCGCCTGCGCTACGCGCTCCGGGATCAGCTCCTCGGGCGTCTCTCCGTGTACCGTGACCTCGCCGAGCTCAAAAAAACGGTCGAAGCGCATGTCCTCGCCCAGATTATCCGCTTCCAGAAATACGATATTCATCCGTCGTCTCCTTTATTACAGCATAAGGATGCCGCAGGCAGAGTCTCTCCGCCTACAGCATCCCACACGTTTTGTCATCCTTCTGACCTTACAGTCTTTTCAAAAGCTCTTCTCTCTCTTTCTCGTAGCCGGGCTTGCCAAGGAGCGCAAACATATTTTTCTTGTAGCTCTCCACACCCGGCTGGTTGAACGGGTTCACGCCCAGTACATATCCGCTCACACCGCACGCGAACTCGAAGAAGTAGAACAGTTCGCCTAGGAAGAACTCGTCCTGCTTCGGAATGTTCACGATCAGGTTCGGAACATTGCCGTCCGTGTGCGCGAGGATTGTCCCGTTCATCGCGCTCTTATTCACAAAATCCACGGTCTTGCCCGCCAGATAATTCAGTCCGTCGAGATCCACCGGCTCCTCGCCGATCACAAGCTCGCATCTGGATTCCTCTACATTCATCACTGTCTCGAAGAGTGTACGGCTGCCGTCCTGGATAAACTGACCCATAGAATGGAGATCTGTCGTGAGATCTACCGACGCAGGGAAGATTCCCTTCTGGTCTTTTCCTTCACTCTCGCCGTAAAGCTGCTTCCACCACTCGGAAACATAGTGCAGGCTCGGCTCATAATTCGCCAGCACCTCGATGGCCTTTCCTTTTCTCAGCAGGATATTGCGGATCGCCGCATACTGAAGGGCGTCGTTCTCTTCAAAGTCCGCCTCCAGCGCGCGCTTTCTTCCGGAAGCCGCGCCCTCCATCAGCCGGTCGATGTCCGCTCCGCTGGCCACGATCGGGAGAAGTCCCACCGCCGTCAGCACGGAAAAACGTCCTCCGACGTCGTCCGGAACCACAAACGTCTCGTAGCCCTCGGCCGTCGCCAGACTCTTGAGTGCTCCTCTTGCCTTGTCCGTCGTCGCGTAGATGCGCTTCGCCGCCTCAGCCTTGCCGTACTTCTTCTCCAGCATCGCCTTGAAGATGCGGAACGCGATCGCCGGCTCCGTCGTCGTGCCGGACTTTGAGATCACGTTCACGGAGAAATCCCTGTCCCCGATCACCTCAATCAAATGCTGAATGTACGTGCTGCTGATGCTGTTGCCGACAAAATAGATCTCCGGCGTCTTGCGGATCTCCTTCGACACCGTATTGTAAAAGCTGTGGCGCAGGAATTCGACCGCGGCTCTCGCTCCCAGATACGAACCGCCGATGCCGATCACAAGCAGCACCTCGCTGTCGCTCTTGATCTTCTCCGCCGCCTTCTTGATCCGGGCGAACTCCTCCTTGTCATACTCGACCGGAAGATCGATCCATCCGAGGAAATCATTGCCGGCCCCTGTCCTCGACACCAGCAGCTCCTTCGCGTCCGCGACGATCCTCTTCATCGACGCCACTTCATTCTCCGAGACGAAGCAGGCCGCCTTTGAATAGTCAAACGTCACCTTATTTCCCATACCACAACATCTCCTTTGCGTAATTTTCCGCATCTATTCTAGCAGACCTTTTCGCTATGTGCAAGACTTTTCCGCAAAGTCAGCGCAATTTGAAAGTCCGCGGATTCCTCCGCCCTGCAAGCCCGTAAGCCCTGCAAAAAAACAGTCGTTTCATCGTTGGTAACTCCGGCGTTCCGCCTCGCGGATGACCCGCCGCCGGAGCGGGTTACGAGAGGAACTCTTTGAGCACCTCCCTCAAAATACGTTCTTGCTCCGCCGGATCCATGCGCCGCAGAATCTCGGCGTTTCGCTCCCGCTCGACCGACGCCGCGGTCTCCTGCATTCCGGCTTTCACCCGCGCAAGATTTTCCTTCAGATCATTCTTCTCCCTCTGCGCCCGGGTCTGCGTCGCGGCGCTCTCCTTTACCACCTTGCGCTTCGCCTTGCGTCTGCTGTCAACAGAGACAATCGGTGCGGATTCCTCCGCCGCATAGATCTGCGCCGCGGTATCCTCGCTGTAATCGCGAACCGCTCCGCTGTTCTCCAGATAATCGGCCAACTGGATCTCGAGAAACCTGCGCCGGTATCCCGTATCCGCAACAGCATAGGAAGTGGCTACCAGCGCGACGGCAAGAAGCCCCATCCAGAAATAGGAATTTCCGTTCACGACCGCGCCCCCGCCGCGTATCAAATATACGCTCCCGGCGAAAGCGCACAGCACACAGACCGACAAAAGATCGAGGCCAAGCCGTTTCCAGCGATGCAGTCCCATCCCCCAGAACCGATATTCCATCAGATTCTTCCGGATGAGGGCCTGTACATCTCCGACCTTCTCATTCAGATGCCTGCAATATTGAAACCTCTGCCGCAGTTGCTGCAAAAACTTCCCGTCGGGCTCTCCCGTGTTTCTCGTGTCTCTTATCAGTCTGTCGTATATTTGTTTCAGGATCATCTGACTGGCGACCGCAGCTACGCAGGCCGCCGAAAGTAGATAGAGCAGCAGATGCCGCTCCATGATGAACTGTACCATGATAGACTCCCCCTTCCTGAAAGTGCCAGAGCGCTGCAGTCGCTCAAGTATCGCCATTATAGCCGCATTTTCGGGGTTTGCAAAGAAAAATCGTTCGACAAATTCATATGCCGAACGACCTTATCCGAGCCGCCAAAAAGCTCTCCGGGGAAGTCAGATTTTTTCTCAGGCTAAGAGATTTTCTGACATGAAATCCGATATGAAGTTCTTTTTCAAATATGTGAATCCCTTTCTTCCTCGTTCTCCTGAGGCTCCTCCTCCAGCTTCGCCTGTTTCTTCCTGAACAAATCTGCAGAAAATTGCAGAACTGCAAAGCATACGGTAAATGTGATCACCGCGTATACTACACCTGAGGCAAGAGAACCCGCGATCTTGTCCGGAAAGCGTTTCACCGTAAAAACGAACCCCAGTATCCCTGTAATAAGGGCAGCCGTCAACGAAACGGCGAGATTGGATGAAGTATTCGGTTTCAGGCGACGATCCCAGATCCCATGCCTGAGACATCCCACGGCTATGTACAATGCAAGCGCTGCAAAGACAATACACTCACCCGCAAGATTCCTGAAATCGTAATCAAAAAAGATCCTCTGTACGACCAAGGCCGCCGCCAACCCCCAAAAGGCCAGCCAGCATCCATTGTGCTCAATCTGCAGCAGCGTCTGTTCCTGTCGCTCGTCCAGATTGTTCTTGCTTTTCTTCATTTCCGTCATCCTCCCAGAATAGATCATTCAACGTAGTGTCCAACGCCTTGCAGATCGCGATACAGAGCTTGAGCGAAGGATTAAAGTCGCCGGCTTCGATCAATCCTATCGTCTGTCTGGTAACGCCTACTTTCTCGGCAAGCTTTGTTTGAGAGATTTCCAATTCGATACGCCTGAATTTCAGTTTCAGATTTCTCATTGTCCACCTCCTGTTGATTATGATACACCTTAACGGGAGAAATGTAAAGTATATATTGCATTTATTTTATATAGATTGCATTTTGCCAGCATCATGCAATAAAACGATATTTTCCTTTTCCGGCGCCTGTGATTCGCTCTGTAAGCGCAAGCTCATACATCCTGCCGATTAAAACCGTCGCCGGTCGCTGCGTAATTCCCAGCACTTCCATAACATCTCCGCGGCCAAAAATCTTTTCCCTTCCAAATTCATCGTACAGTGTGATTATGTTCGTCTTCGTTCTTGACGACACAGATTTTGTTTCGAGAATTTTCAAAAGGCTGTTTCCTTTAATGGGCTGTTTAATGGGCTGTTTAATGGGCTGTTTCTTGTTTGAATATACGGAATCCTTCCATGCAATATGAAGATACCTGTTTTTCAGCTCATGTTTCTCTCCCATCAGCAGGTTCCGAAGAAACTGTTCAAGATACGATAAATCTTCATGTATCCCTGCACCGAGATTGGAATAATTTGCCCTGACAAGCGCATTGCGAAAATACCACGCATTTTTCGCAAATACATCATTTGTTGCATGAAAACCCAATGATCGGATATATTTGATGAAAAACACAGCGGTCGTGCGGGTATTACCTTCTCCAAAAATATGGATCTGCCAAAGTCCCGATAGAAATCGGGCAAGATGCGTCACGATCTCGCTCATTGACAAATTCGCATAACTGAACTCCCTCTCCATCTGAAAATCATATTCCAAAGTTTCCCGAAGCTCTGTCGCACTTCCGTACATTACAGAAGCACCGTTAAGAACCCATTCTTTTTTGGAAATATTATAATCTCGCATTCTTCCAGCATAAGCATAGACATCCTGAAACAATCTTTTATGGATGGAAATATACTGTGTAGGAGAAAACACAAACGAATTCTCCGAAAGAATTTCCGCTATTCTGACAGAGACCTTATCCGCTTCCTCTGTCCGCTCCGGCGCATGGTGTTTATTCTCTTCATAATAGTTTTCAATGCGAAGTCTGGCTTCCTCAATACTGATATCTCCCTCGATATGATCTCTGGCAGTATTCAGAAGATATTCAGAAGGGCGCAGTTGATCCACATCCTGCAGGCCGATCGCTGTCTGCCATGCATAAACTTTGTCTGCCCTGCCCGGCTCCTCAGCCCTGAGATATTCGGCAAAAGGATCCGTATATTCATCTTCAATATGAATTTTTCTTTTATCCGCCACCGGAATCCTCCTTCCTCATAGCCTCTCAGCAAACAAATTCTATCTGTTTTAAAGGCCAAGCATCCCTTCCACAAGACGCACGCTGTGCTCGACCGCTTTCTTCTCAAAGGTCGGGTAGTCCTCCGAAGCGCTGTCATCAGCCTTGTCGGAAATCGCGCGGATGATTACAAAAGGAATCTTGTTCAGGTACGCTGCCTGCGCGATTGCTGCGCCCTCCATCTCCGTGCAGTATCCATGAAACAGCCCGCTGATGCGCTCTTTGACAGTCTTATCCGCGACAAACTGATCTCCGCTGACGACGCGTCCGCGGAACACCTTGATGTCGGAATTCACTTCCCGGCAAACCTTCTCCGCCCGGTCGGCAAGCTCTTTGTCCGCTTCAAAGGAGAACACGTCCATCTGCGGAATCTGCCCCGGCTCATAGCCGAAATTCACGGCGTCCATATCGTGATGTACGACGTCCGTCGAAATCACGATATCCCCGATATCAATATCCGCATTCAGCGATCCCGCGATCCCAGTGTTGATTATGGCGTCCACCTGAAATTCATCGATCAAAATCTGCGCGCAGACCGCCGCATTCACTTTGCCGACGCCGCTTCGCACCACTACGATCTCCTGTCCGCTCAGAACGCCCTCGCAGAAATTCATACCGGCTTTTTTCACCTCGCGCCGAATGTCCATATCCTTCTTGAGCTGTTCTACCTCAATGTCCATTGCCCCGATGATGCCTGTCTTTTTCATAATTTAAAATCTCCCTTCAAAGTTGTCTTGTATTTTTTCGCTCTTTCCTTTTCCGTTCATGTCGCATTCGAATCCTGCTGCCGTCTCGTATCCTGCGCCGCGCAGCTAACTTAATTCTCCACGGCCTGCGCGGCAGCATTCGCGCTGTCGTTAAATTCCTTCACCGCCTGCGGGATGTCCGCGCCGTCCCCGATCTTCTGCAGCATGTTCCACCACGCCGTGCGCGCGTCCGCCCAGCCGGGCGTCACCTGATAATAATCGCCGAGATACTGTGTGAAGACGCTGTACTCCTTCATCAGCACGTCGTTCGCGTAGAGCTCCGGCATCTCGCGCACCGGCCAATAGGACGACGCCAGAACCGCCTTCGCGTAATTCTTGTCATCCTCCGTGAAGAAACGGATAAAGTCCTTCGCCGCCTTGAGCTTCTCCTCGTCCCCGTTATCGAAGATCCCGAGACCCCAGATCCCGCCCTGCAGGGTCGGCTTGCCATCCTTTGACGGAAAAGCCATCGGCAGCATGTCAAAATCAAGATCCGGGTTGTTGACGATCTGAGCGATCTCCACCGAGACATTCCAGCAAAATGCCATCGCAAGCTCACCTTTTGTAAAACGCTCGATCTCATCCGCGCTCTGCGCGTTTCCATCAAACGAAATGCCGTCCAGATCCCTTAGAAGCTCCAGCGCTTCGATATTTTCCGGGCTGTCAAACAAATATTCCGTGTGCGCCTCATCCGTAAATACGCCTCCGCAGAGATTCGTCACAAGCGCCCGCGTTCCCTGATCGCCGCCCTGCCCCGCGCAATACACGATCCCGACATTTTCCTGCCCGTACTCTTTCAGCGCCTTCACCGCGCGAACAAAATCATCCGTCGTCCATGTGCGGTTTTCCTCGTCAATGCAGTCGAGCGCTCCCGCTTTTTCAAACAGATCGCGATTAATCACCATGCAATGCGTCGTCATACAGAGCGGAAACTCATAATACGCTCCGCTGCTGTACCGGCATGCATCCCGGACAGGTTCATAGATCTTTCCGGCCGCTTCCGACTCCCACAGATCGGAGAGATCCACCATCATGCCCCTTTCTCCCCAGTCCGCCACCAGACGCTCCGGCCCCTCCAGCACGAGATCCGGAAGGGTTCCGTCCTCTGCCGCCTGCGCAACCTTCTCATCGCCGCTAATATAATCCAGACATTCCACCGAAACATGATATTCCGGATACTGCCTGTGGAACTCCGAGATCAAATTGGAAACCGTGCTCTTGTTTCCCCATTCACCGACCGGATATGTCCACAGCGCAAGATCTATGGCTTTCTGCTCCGTCTCCGTCTGCGCAGCCGTCTCCGGCGTCTGCTTCCTGCCGCACGCGGTAAGTGAAAGCGCCGTGCATGCGGCTAAAATCAAAATCCTGAATCTTCTCATAATATTCTCGCTTTCTTTTTTTGTATAATGAAATTTACTAAACACGAAGATACTTCCGCAGTTGCCGCACAATCTCCTGAATATCGATCGGCTTCGCGACATGCCCGTCCATCCCGGCGTCCAGACACTTCCGGACATCATCGGAAAACGCGTCCGCGCTCTGCGCAATGATCGGAACCGTCTTTGCGTCCTCGCGGTCCAGCGCGCGGATTGCCATCGTAGCCTCGTAGCCGTTCATGACCGGCATGCGGATATCCATCAGGATCGCTTCATAATAACCCGGCTGCGACTGCTCGAACAGCTCCACGCACACCTTGCCGTTCTCAGCCCGGTCAAGCTTCAGCCCGAGCTCCGAAAGAAGTCCGTCCGCGACCTCCCAGTTCAGATCGTTGTCCTCCGCAAAGATTATATGGTTCCCGGAGAATGTCTCGCTGCCAATCTCCTCGGATACACACAACGGCTCGTCCGCTCCCTGAGCCGATGCCTTTTCCAGATCAAGCGTCACATGGAATTCCGTGCCTTTTCCCTGCTCGCTCTCAATCTCTATCGTCCCCTTCATCGCGTCCACGATATATTTCGTGATCGCCATGCCGAGTCCCGTACCTTCCGTCTTTTGCACCCTCGCGTTGTCCTCGCGCGCAAAGGTATCAAAGATCTTCTTCCGGAATTCCTCGCTCATGCCGATTCCATTGTCCCGGACGAAGAAATGTGCCCTCACATATTCCGCCCCGAGCGGCGAATCCTCCTCATACAGCTCCAGTCCGATCCGGCCGCCCTCCTGCGTAAATTTGACCGCGTTGCCCAGTAGATTCATCAGTACCTGATTCAGCCGGACGCTGTCGCAGCGGACATACTCAGTCTGAATATCCCGGATGCAGACGTCAAATTCCTGATCCTTCTGTCGGCTCTGCGTCCGTATCAGATCCGCCGTCCCCTCCACGATCTCACACAGGGAGGTCTGCTCCATATTCAGCGACATCTTTCCGCTCTCGATCTTCGCCATGTCAAGAATATCATTGATAAGCCCCAGAAGATGCCTGCTGGACTGCGTGATCTTCTTCAGGCAGTTCCTCACCTGATCTTTATCGTCCGTATTTGACAGCGCGAGCGCGGTCATGCCGACGATCCCGTTCATCGGCGTGCGGATGTCGTGACTCATGTTGGAGAGGAATTCGCTCTTGGCGCGGTTCGCGTGCTCCGCGGCCTCCCTCGCCTCCTCCATCCTCACCATATGCTGCCGGAGCAGATGAAAATACCAGCCGAAAATAAGAAGCAGGATAGCCACAATAACCATACAGTTGAAGATCGCGGTCCTTGTCCATGTACTTCCGAGCTTTCCGATCGCCTCATTCAACTGACCGTACGGCATAAACATCATGAGATACCATTCCGTATTCGGCAGGCTCGTCGCGTACAGATAACGCTGATCGTTTGCGGAGAGCGTAAACTGCGTGGCATAGCTCTTCCCCTGATCCATCGCCGCGCGCAGCTCCTTCGTGTACTGCTCGGCAGACTTTCCGCCGACGTCCGTGTATTTATTCTGAACACGGGTGAAGTAATCGTCGTCGTCCACCGTATCGTCACGGATGATGAAGCTCCCGTCCTTGCGGATGATAAAGTAATAATCGGTCGACTCCTCCAGATTCAATGCAAGCGTCTCGCTGATGTAGCTGACCGGAAGCCCCGCGACAAGCCCGACGCACTTCTTGCCGTCCTCCATCGGATACACGGCCGGAACGCCCATCAACACGATCTCCTCCCCCAGCGAGTCGATCCCCATCGCGATCTTCTGCTCTCCATCCCGCAATGATTCCAGAAAATTGTCCGAGCCATCCAGCTCCACATCGGTGCCGAAGAACATATCAATCGTGCCGTCCGACGCGCACAGCGCCAGATGGTCGAAGCCCCTCGAACGCGCATGGTGGGTCAGCGTCACGCGCATAGTCGTCTGGTTCGTGATCGTATCCGGAGGTACGGCGTCCACAAGACCCGCCACCTGAGACAGCCGCAGATCCATGATCGTCCCGAAATGCATCGCCGACTGCCTGCTTATTCCGGACATGTAGAGCTCGCCGATCTCTCCGATCGTCTCCGCACTTTTGCGGTTCATGCGGATCGTCTGCGTGGTAAACACGATTACACAGAGGACGATCACAAAAATTATGCTGCTGATCAAAAGCCGGGGCGCCCTGTGCTTCATCTTCCGTTTCCTCCTGTAACGTCCTGATATCAAAGACGGAAATGACTATACGGATCTTTTCATCTTCCTCACACCCGCCATCCTGTCTGACATCTCATATAAAAAGTTTATTACACCGCACCCTTATTGTAAAGTTTTTTTGTCTTGAATCTGTCAGAAAAAGGGATTATACTTTGCGTAGAAAATTGCCGCAAGGCATAGAACATATGACAGGAGGAATGAAATATGGTATACAAGCCAAAGGGAGTCTGCTCCATGGAAATTCATGTCGATCTGGACGGAGATATCATCAAAAACGTGGCGTTTGTCGGCGGATGCTCCGGAAATACCCAAGGGGTCGCGCGTCTCGTGCAGGGAATGAAAGCCACTGACGCAATCGCACGCCTCGAAGGGATTCACTGCGGCCCGCGCCCGACCTCCTGCCCGGATCAGCTCGCTCAGGCGCTCAAGCAGGCGATCGCACAGTAAGCAGACAGATTTTCAAAAAAGGGGAACGCCTGTACTTCGATACAAGCCTTCCCCTCTTTTTTATTGAAAAATTACCAGTAGATCGTGATAAGGCAGAACTCGTCGTCGATATGATAGCGGTAATTCCATGTCGTCACGCCGTTCTGCTCCATCAGATATTGTCCCGGCTCGTCCAGCATCCCGTTCTCAAACAGCTCGTACCGCGCCGTCTCAAGCGCCTCGCTGCTGCCGAATTTCATGACGGTGCTGCTCTCCCGATTCCTCACGGAATTCATAAGCGCATTGCGGATCGTGTCATAGTCAAAGGTTTCGTAGTAAAATCCGTTCAGCTTATAATAATCATACTTGTCCGAAGTGCAGGCCGGAAGCGTGATCAGATCACCCGGCACATGCGTCTTGAAAAGATCGTACTCCGTGCAACACAGATAATTGTAGTTCGTCACGCTTTCGCTACTGTCGCCGTCGATCTGTCCCGCGAACACCGGATCGCCCCATGTGACGTCCACATAATAATAGTCCCCGTCGATGCGCACCATATTCCAGCCGTGATCCCCGCCGTCCTTCGTCGTACCCGTGACATAAGTGCAGAAAAGTCCCATCCGGTGAAGAATATATTGGAATGCCTTCGCGTATCCGGCGCACACGGATGCGTGATAAAGAAGCGCGCTCTGGATGTTCTGGGAGTCCGCGCTGCCTGCCTGATATTCAACCGTGTTGATCAGGTATTCATAGATGTATTTGATCCGCTCGTAATCGGTCGCGATCGACGGGATCCCCGCAATGCATCCGTCTGCGGCCGCTTCCAGATTCTGCCGCATGGACGGCCTTGCTTCCACCGGAACCGTGACCTCCAGATCATACCCGACGACCTTTCCGGTAAAATCCGTCTCGATCTGCGCGCTCGTACCGATCCAGAAAATCTCCGGATGGTCCGCAAGCACCGCGTAATAGACGTCCCAGAATTCTTCGCCGCCGATCACCGCCATAAAATCTCCGCTATCCTCGCCGCGCATGATGTGGACGTAGATTTCCCGGTACGCCTCGTGGTATTTCTCCGGAAGATTATCGTAATAATACTCTTCCACAGAGGAAACGAAGCCCTCCTCCAAAGCGGCGCTCTCCCAGCTCTCCAAACCGCCCCCGGTCAGCGCATAATGAACCCGCTTGATCACGTCAAAATTCACCATGCCAAGTATGCAGACGAATACCGCAACGCCGAGAAATCCGCGCACTACCGACCAAAAACCGGATTTTCTTTTCCTTTTTCTTCCGTCAAAATCTATCGTTTTCCCGCTCATTTACCTGTATCCTCTGTCCCGCGATCTCTGCGCGCCCTGCATCCTGCGCTTCTTCTGCATCTTCCGAGTTTTCCATGCGTCTCAGCGCTCCCATTTGTCGCACAGCTCGTTGATCTGCCGCGTAAATTTATCCAGATCCGCGTTCGCTCCGCCCTCGTTTTTGCGGATCACACCGAGAAGCCTCTGTCCGGCCGCCAGCAGTCTCGCAAAGGTCTTCGTCACCCTCGCGGCCGCCTCCGTCTTCTGCGCCTTCTTCGTGCGGATCGGCTCCGCCTGCACGATGAATTTTCCATTTGCCAGATCAAATTCTGTCCCTGAGTACGGTGCGTACGCGTCCAGTCCCTGCTCATTCTTCAGCCGCTCCGTAAAGAGGTCACAGACCGTATCCTCCCCGTGTACGACGAACACCTTTGACGGCTTCTCCTTAAAAGAAGTGATCCAGCGCATCAGCCCATGATTGTCCGCATGTCCGCTGATCCCGGGCAGGACAAGCACCTCGGCCTTCACCTCAATCTCTTCACCGAAAAGCTTGACATGCGTCGCCCCGTCGACGAGCGCGCGTCCCAGCGTCCCGACCGCCTGATAGCCCACGAAGAGGATCGTCGACTCCTGTCTCCAAAGATTGTGCTTCAGATGATGCTTGATGCGGCCCGCATCGCACATGCCGCTCGCAGACAGAATCACCTTCGGCTTCATATCCTCATTAATCCGTTTGGAATCGTCGCTCGTGATCGAGGTTTTCAGACCGGTGAATCCGATCGGGTTGATCCCCTGACGCAGAAGCTCCGTCGCCTCCTCGTCAAAATCGCTCCACATATGCTCACGGAAAATATTCGTCGCCTCGTTCGCGAGCGGGCTGTCCACCCACACCTCGAAATCGTCATGACCGTGCACCAGCTTTTCCTGCTTGATATGGCGGATGAAGTAGAGCATTTCCTGCGTGCGCCCCACAGCAAAGGACGGTACGACCACATTGCCCCCGCGGTCGAACGTACGCTGGATGACTTCCGCAAGCGCCGTCGCGTAATCAACCGGCGCGTTGTGGCTGCGGTCGCCGTACGTGGACTCCATCACGACATAGTCCGCGCTCTCCGGATACTGCGGATCGCAGATCAGCGGCTGCTTCGTATTTCCGATATCGCCGGAAAACACAATCTTTTTCTCGATATCTTTTTCCTTGATCCAGACCTCAATCGAGGACGAACCGAGCAGATGCCCTGCATCGATAAACCGCACGCGGATCCCCTCCGCGATCATAAGCTCTTTCTCATATTCGCACCGCACAAAACAGGCGAGCACACCGACGGCGTCATCCATATCATACAGCGGCTCCACGAACTCGCGCCCGGCCCTCTTCGCCTTGCGGTTCTTCCATTCCGCCTCAAACATCTGAATGTGTGCGCTGTCACGCAGCATGATCTCGCACAGATCCGCAGTGCCGGTCGTCGCAAACACCTGTCCGCCGAACCCGTTCTTGTACAGGAGGGGCAGCTTCCCCGAGTGATCCATATGCGCGTGCGTCAGAAGCACCATATCGATATCCGCAGGCTTGACCGGAAGCTCCGCGTTTTCATAGATATCCGGCCCCTGCTCCATCCCGCAGTCGATCAGGATCCTCTTCCCCGCCGCCTCCAGCAGAAAACAGCTTCCGGTGACCTCATGCGTCGCGCCCAAAAATGTAAGTTTCATAGTCCGCACCCCTTTCCGTCTGGTCTGTTATATTTATTATACGATTCTTTGCGTATCTTGCACAGCATTTTTTGATGAAAATAATCGCCGGATTCCGTTTTTCCCGCACCTGCGCGCAAGAAACCGCCTCAGGCCGCGAAAAGAAGAAATCCTCCTCCCCGCATACCGCGGCGGCTTCTCTACTTTTTTGTTTGGTTCCTTCCCGACTCAGGGGCAGGTGGCGGTTTGCGGGGCTGAGCACTTTGTTTGCCCTTCCCCTTCCTGTCCGCGATCCGGCCGCACTGAATCGCTGCGAAAAATCAATATGCCCGACTTTTGTTTTATGCCGTATACTTCAGGAGGCCGGAACAGCAGATTCCTTCGCCCTCCTTCAGCAAAACCGGTCTTAAGTTCCAGCCGGTCCGGCAGAGACTTGCGGCGATCCGGTCATCCGTATCTTCCATGCCGATCAGATACCGGCGAAATCCATCCGCAGACGCATCCGTCTTGTCCGCGAACCTCTTTTCTATGGCAGTCATCTGCGTTCGGGCATCGGCAGTCAGACCGAAGAAACGGATCTCCCCGATCTCTGTCTGCGCCTCCCGAAGCAGTTCCCGGCACACGGTTTCCTCCCCGCCGCCAAAGAGCAGCGTCCCTGTCCCGAATGTCGGCCTGCTGTCGCTTCCGCGATATCTGCACACGTCATAATCCTGATACAGCGCGCATCCCAATGCGCACCCGTAACCGTCAGGGGACAATTCCTTCTGACACGGCGCTCCCTTTTTTACAGCCTTAACGCTCATCACGCAATCCTCGAACACCCCTTCCGATAAGTCAGCGGAGAGTCCGTGCGCGAAAGCGACCGCACCGTCCGCGGAGGATCTTGCCAAGAAACGCCAACCCACGACCTCGGATTGATAGGTGCCGTTCGTAAGCCTCACGATCTTTCCGACTCCCGGCAGCTCATCCCGCACTGCAGACTTTTCCTCATCGCCAAGAAGCAATGTGTCAATCTCCGTATCCTTCAAAAGCTCCTTTAAGGCACAAAGTGTTTCCCCGTCCGAGCTTCCGAGAACCGCGAAATTCACATGTTTCGGTAACAAAAAAAGCCTGTGCTCAGACTTTGTCTGTTCCACATGCTTTTCCGCCTTTCTCAGATACAGAAATGTGTAAGTCTCCTCCTTCATGGTGTCCTGCAGCTCTCCGAAATGCAGAAAGCATTGTCCCGTCTCCCAGTACAAAAATCGAAAATACTTCATCTTCATGTTGTGTTTCTCCCCTTATTACCTTTGGAGATATCCCATAGCGGAAACCCCCATTTCCGCCATGGCACCTCATCCTGCTCACAGGAAATCCTGATATCCCCGTTTTGTTGCTTCGTATGTAAGTTGCTCAATACTTTGCCGCGATTTCCGGCGCGGCCCCGGGCCGCCCGACGGACGATACCCGGCCGGTTTGTTTGCTTGGCTTGTCACAGCCTGACAGCCGTCTGTGACTACCGCCTGATGCGTCAGCTCACCCAGATGCCATTGGAGTAACTTGGCGTTGACTCTGACGTGCTACCGCTGATCGCCGTATGCATTCCACGCGCACGGTAGTAGTAGCCGCCGGTAACGGAATACGTATTGGCATTTGATACGGTATTCGTGTTGTAATTGATCTTCGGCCCCATTGTCAGAACATGTTTCCAGCTTCCGCTAATCAATCGCTGCAGATACATCGTCACCTGCACCTGACTCACGTTCCTGTACGCCGCGGTAGTCCCGGTTAACTTCACCAAGCGCTTTCCGGCTATTGAAAGACCACCGGTTCCGTAAGCCAAAATGCTTCCCCGCGCTTTCGGATAAACCGTCACCTCTGCAGAGTCTTCATCTGTCAGCAAAGACCCGTCAACTACGGTTCCGAGCAACTCATCCGCCGCATATACCGGAAGCGCCGTTAATGCAAGACAGAAGATAAGCAATACAGCAGCCATCATTTGCTTTCTACTCCTCATTTTTCTCCCTCCTTTCTATCGAAGATTACACTGATAATAACGTATCATTTTATGAAATGTGATGCCATTCTACAAAATAACAAAATTATTTATAATTTCTTGAAACTCATCAAAAGAAATCATTCCATTCAAAATATAACGCCAGTTTCCATACTCAATCTCTGCAATGTAGGTTTCTTCTTCAATATCCAAATTAACCTCCCATATGTCTGCTTCCAGTCCGGCCTTATTTTTAATCGTCTTTCGGAAAGCTGGTTCATTGTCATACTTATAATAATAAACCCCTTCCTCACGTGCACTGATAATCGTTATATAAAACAAATTATCTCGATAAGAATAAAATAAAGAAGAAGTATATTCGTTTGGAATATCGTATCCTTGATATTCCATCTCTTCTGGTAAATATGCCAAACAAATCGTCGGGCATTCCAGTTGCTTACTAATTTCTTCTATTGCATTTATCTCTTCGGTATCTTGATTCCGAACTATCTCCTCTTTCCCAACATAATCTGTATGCACCATAAATCCTAATTCTGCCGTAAACCCATCCCAAAACTTTTGCACCAACCTCCGGTTCGCCTCGCTTGTCATGCTCGCCCCGAAGACCACCACAAGACATGCCGCCGCCACACCGGCAACCTTGAAGACCTTCCTCCTGCGACGACGCTTCAGTGTCCTTGCTTCCTTCTTTTGCGTCAGCTCCCTGCCGAGCGCAAGCGCCTCCTGATCCTCCTTGGGCAGCCGCGCATAAAGAGCCTCCAAGGATTCTTCGTCCTCCTCCCACGCCCCGCGCTTTTTCAGCTCCTCCACGATCGCCTGATACATTCCCTCCGGCGCTTTGACGTCCGCGAGATCCGGCCTCCGGTTCAGCTCCGCTTCAAGCTCGTCCGCCTCCCGGATCAGGCTTTCGCGCACATAGCTGTCCAGCTTCGGATCCTGCATTTCATCCTCATTTATATGAAAAGACATAATCTTTTTTTCGGTTTCTGTCTTCCTGTTTTCACTCATTGAATTAAGTCCCTTCTTGACTTTTCCCTGATAAACGATAAACTGTAAATGACAATCTTTCCAAATCATTCAATCCGGAGGAGCGTATGAAGCGAATCATTCTCACCGGCGGCGGAACGGCCGGTCATGTCACTCCAAATATTGCACTGGTCCCGCGTCTGCGGGAGCTCGACTACGATATTCAATACATCGGTTCCTATGACGGAATCGAAAAAAAACTGATTGAAGAACTCGGCATCCCCTATTACGGGATCGCCTCGGGAAAGCTGCGCAGATACTTCGATCTCAAAAATTTCACGGATCCATTTCGCGTCGCGAAGGGATTCTTTCAGGCAAAAAAACTTCTGAAGCAGCTAAAGCCCGATCTCATTTTTTCCAAGGGCGGCTTCGTGACGGTTCCCGTCGTGCAGGCAGCCAAGGGACTTGGTATCCCTGTCGTCATCCACGAATCCGATATGACGCCGGGACTGGCGAATCGTCTCGCGATCCCTGCCGCGTCAAAGGTGTGCTGTAATTTCCCCGAAACAGTCTCCCTGCTGCCCGAGGGAAAGGCGGTCATGACCGGCTGCCCGATCCGGGAGGAGCTTCGCCGGGGCAATCGGCTCGCGGGTCTGAAATTCTGCGGCTTTACCGCCGACAAGCCGGTGCTTCTTATCATCGGCGGCAGTCTCGGCTCCGTCGCCGTGAACAACGCGATCCGCGGTATTCTTCCCGAGCTTTTGAAGACCTTTCAGGTCGTCCACCTGTGCGGAAGCGGCAATCTCGACGAATCCCTTGCGGGGACGCCCGGCTATGTACAGTATGAATACATCAAGCAGGAGCTCGCGGATCTGTTTGCCCTCGCAGATATCGTCGTGTCAAGGGCCGGTGCCAATGCGATCTGCGAGCTGCTGGAGCTTCGCAAGCCGAATCTCCTGATCCCGTTATCCGCCGCCGCCAGCCGGGGCGACCAGATCCTCAACGCGAAATCCTTCCAGAAGCAGGGCTTCAGCATCATGCTCGAGGAAGAACAGATTACCCCTGAGCTTCTTACAGGCAAGATCATGGAATTATACAAGAACCGTCAAAGCTATATCGCGGCCATGGAGAAGAGCAACGCGAGCAACGCCGTCGCCGCGATTACAGCCTTATTTGAAGAGCTCACAAAATAAATCCAAATAATTTGCGGATAGGCCTCCTTACCATGCAGCGCCGCTGCCCTGAAGGGTAAGGGGACATATCCGCACCGGGACGTTACCGATCTCTGTATTCGTCCCCGAATTTTTTCTTGATAAACAGTCTCGCACGATACAGCCTTGCGCGCAGGACCGTCTCCGGAACCTTGAGTCTGCTCGCCATCTCGGCATAGGACAACCCTTCCACACAGTTCATGAACAGCACCTCAAACCATTGCGGGTTCGCTGCTTTCACCGTGCGCAGAACTCTTCCCATCAGATCAAGATTATCAAGCCGAACCTCCGAATGTTCCGGCTCTTCTTCTACCGCAATATTGCCGATCTCCGTTTCCGTCGTGTCCGTAACGACCTCCCTTTGTCTTGACGCTTTTCTGAAATAGTCGATGATCGCATGTTTCGTACAACGGATCAGCCACGCCTTGGTCAAGTCCTCCGACACATTCTCCATATTGAGATAAAAGGAAATAAATACCTGCTGGCATATCTCCTCCGCATCGTGATAACTGCCTGTCTTGTCCTTGGCAATTTTCATGATGAGATCCCTATATCTCAAAAAGTATTCCTCGAATTTCTCATTTTTCATTTCTTTGTCCTTAGTAATTTTATCTTTGGTAATGTCTTTGCTGCGTTAAAATAAATTGAGGATCTTTTCTTTGTCCGCGTCTGTCAGCGTACCGGGCTTCCATTTCACGTTCACGGTATCGCCCTCATAGCGCGGGATCAGATGCATATGGAAATGAAATACCGTCTGCCCGGCGGCCTCTCCGTTGTTCTGGACCACGTTGAGCCCGTCCGCATTCAGCCCGTCCTTCAGCTTTCCCGAAATCCTTTTTGCGAGAACAAGCGCTTTCGCGGCTGTCTCATCCGGAAGCTCAAACAGATTCGCGGCATGCGCCTTAGGGAGAATCAGCGCATGTCCCAGAGCAGCCGGATTCAGATCAAGGATCACGCGAAAATCCTCGTCCTCGTACAGCGTTGCCGATGGAATTTCTCCGTTCGCAATTTTGCAGAAAATACAATGATCAGCCATAATCTTCTCCTTCCGAATTTATTCTGAGCAATTACATACATATTCATATTCTAAAAATTTTGTCGAAAAAAGTCAACCAATTCTCGTTGATTTTTCTCTTCCGTAATGCTACACTTTGTATTATTTTCAGATAATAATATTTCATTCAAACAGGGGGTTTGCAGATGCAAAATAATGAATATATATCCAAATTTTCGCATGAACTGAGAAATCCTCTGACCCTGATCTACAGCTCCATGCAACTGCTTGAAAAAGAATGCCCCGCGGTTCGTGATTCGGAGCTTTGGGCGCAGATCCGAAAAGATATGCTCGATGTGATTCAACTATTGAAGGACATGTCCGCCCCGTTTGGCAAGCTTCAAACGGCGCCCTTGGACATCTCGGAATTTTTGTCCGGACTCTCCGCCTCCTTCGCGCCTTCTATGGAAATGCGCGGGATCGACTTTGTCACAGAACTGCCGGACACGCTCTCCGGGCTTACCCTTACGGCGGACGGACAAAAGCTTCGGCAGGCCGTCACAAATCTGGTGCTCAACGCGGCGGACGCTGTCTCCAATCATCCCTCTGAGAAATACGATACTAAAGATAGGATTAGCACTTCCGGCATGTCTGACACCCTTGACAAGTTCGACGATTCCGGCATGACCCACATTCCTGATAAGACTGGCACTCCCAACAAGTCCGGCGCTCTCGACATGTCTGATACTCCCGAAAATTCCATAGTTCCCGGCAGGATCGTCCTGTCCGCCGACTGCGACGGCTCAACCGTGTCGATCCACGTCCGCGACAACGGCCCCGGCATCCCACAGGAATACCTCGCCGACTTGTTTGAACCGTTCGTGACGCACAAAAAAGGCGGCACCGGGCTCGGCCTCAGCGTCTCGCAGATCATCGCCGAACAACACGGCGGGCAGCTCTCGGTAGACACCTGCGCGGACAATCTCCCGACCTACACAGATTTCTGTCTGACGATTCCTATCGGCAACACAAATGTCTGACTCTATTCACTGATCGCCTGATGACATGGCAAGCAAACGCCGGTTCTCTGATCCTATTCGCTTCCTGCAGGCACCGCCTGATAACGTGGCGAGCAAGCTCCGGTTCTCTGATCCTATTCGCTCTCCTGCAGGCGACCGCCTTTTCCAAAGCAGAGCACAAGCGCCAGCACAAAACCCGATACGAGTCCGCCGATGTGCGCGCAGTTATCCACCCCGCCTGCAGTCACCCCCTGCAATACGGAAAGCACCGCCATAAGGATCAGCCGTCGTCCGGAGTATTCCCCCAGACGGCCCCTGTTCCTGAGCACAAGCCAGATCAACGCGCCGATCACCGCAAATACTGCGCCCGATGCCCCCGCGGACACCGCAAAATCTCCGGAGCGAAACGCAAACCAGACCGACACGATATTTCCGATGATCCCGCCTCCCAGATAGATCAGCAAGTACCGAAGCTTTCCGACGCACTGCTCCAGCATATCTCCCAGAAAGATCAGAACCAACATGTTGTTGAAAATATGATCGATCCCAAAATGAAGAAACATGGAGGTCACCAGCCGATAATATTCCCCTTCTCTCACCAGCGGAGCAAAATCCGCTCCGTGCTCCAGCATAAACTGCGTATTCTCCGTGTCTCCCAGAATACTGAGCACCACGAAGACAACGATGTTCGCCGCAACAATGATCAGATTCATCTTCTGTCTGGAATCGATAAAATCTCTGAGCTCCTGCATTCTTCTCTCCTTTTGACCCTGTCCTGACCCTCCCGGCTCTGCCTTTCCAGTTCTTCCCTTTGAACTCTGTCCTTGAACTTTGTCTTTCGACTTATGTCTTTTGGGCCTCGTCCTTTCGGGTCTTGCAGTCTTACTATACTCCTTCCGATTTTGTCTTTCAAGCGCCGGCGCAGGTTTTTATTGCATTTGCGCCGCAATTAGAGTATGATGCAGAAAGAAACTGCAGAACGGAGAATTTCATGAGTGATACCGCATATATCAAACTGATCGAAGAAATCTCGCTGAACGCGTGGCCGTCTCATAAGATGGAGCTCTACGACGGATGGCTGATCCGGTTTTCCCACAATTATACGCACCGCACGAACAGTGTGACGCAGGTGGGCGCATCTCTCATTCCCGTGGAGGAGAAGATCGCATACTGCGAGGAAATTTACAGAAATTATCATACCCCGTCTATTTTCAAGATCAGCCCGCTGATCGATCCGGACTTTGACAGGCTACTTGAAAAGAAGGGTTATGAGATTCAGCACACGACCGAAGTCATGACTATGGATTTTTCCGACCTCCGGCCCTATCCGGCCGTATCGGCGGAATATGAATACTATGGGAGAAATTCCGGTCTCCCCTCCTTCGTAGTCTATCCCGGGGACGTGATCGTCCAACTGCAGGACCGCATCACGGAGGAATGGATCCATGCCCTGTTCCGGCTGAACGGAACGACAAACCCGACGCTGCGCCGCATCGTGCCGTCTATGTTCAAGGCGATTCCCAAGGAGACGATCGTCGCGGGCATCGAGATCGACGGGCGCATGGTCGCTTCCGGACTCGGCATCGTAGACCGGGACCACGTCGGTCTGTATGCGGTCTATGTCGACGCCAGTTGCCGACACAAGGGCTTTGCAAAGGGCATCTGCAGTACGATCCTCACGGAAGCTCAGAAAAAGGGGGTCTCCCGCGCGTATCTCCAAGTCGTGCAGGGAAATACCTATGCGCATCAGCTCTACACATCCCTCGGCTTCCGCGACCTGTACACTTACTGGTTTCGCGTCAAGGGAAACGCATAGCAGTCTCAGCCCTTTTCGGACGGGCGCAGGACTGCCCGATACCTGATCTCCGCAAACGAGATTTCATCTCCCTGCACGAACCGGCATTCCTCCTGCGGGCGGAGTCGTTTCCCGTTGCAGAAGGTGCCGTTCCTGCTGTTCTGATCTTTCACATAATAGTTTCCGTCGCGGCATTCCAGCCGGGCGTGTCTTCTGCTTACCGTAGGAGAGTCCAGAATTATGTCGGACTCTCCTTTTATTTTTCCGACATAGACGGGAGACGTACCGATCCGGATGTCCTGTCCGGATATCCCATCCGCCCCTCCGTGGATGCAAACCAGACAGATACCCGCCTGCTCCTGTTCGGGAACAAGGCATCTCGTCTCCTCGATCACCGATGTTTCCTCCGGCGCCTCATACATCTCCTCCCGGAGCATCCGGTACATTTCATCGTCTTCCTCTGCGACCCATCGGTTTTCCTTTTTCTTCTCTTTTGAATTTCTCCAGAACTTATTAACCAGAGCTTCCACCGAGATCAGCAGAAAGAAAAGACCTCCCGCCTCCGTGATCGTGAGCAGCCCAAAATAATACGCGATTTCCAGCGCCGCCAACAGAAACAAGGCTGACAGAAGCACCGCCGGGTGAATGATCTGAAAGAATCGCTCCGCCTTTCCCTGCGGACGCTTTTTTCTCTCGCGGTGCGTCACTTCATAGGATTCCGGATCATCCTCCGTCACTCCTTTTCTGTCATCCATTGCAAACTCCCGCTCAAAATCCTGCTGATATCCGCTATAAACAGGGACTGCGTCCTCCCGCGTCTCCTGCTCCTTTGTCCTGTTCTCCCGCGCTTCCTCCGCTGACAAAATTTCCTTCAGCGTCTTCTGAAGACTGAAATTCTCTTCCATCGCTTTCTGATAGAATCCATACCCGAGCGCAACCGCCTGCTGCTCTCTGTGATCCAACTTCTTCAGAATAAACTCTGCGAGCAAAGAGATCGGATATCTTCCCGCGCTTCCCGGCAGATAACAAAGCTGCACCTTGCGGCGCTCCGGATCAACATACAGATATTCCGGATCAAACACCAACTGCGCGGGATCCAGCAGAAATTTCTGCATCGATTCCAATACGTCACGGATCTCCGCAAGCAGAAAAAAGATGTCCTCATATCCTGCTTTTTTCTTTTCAAAAATACTTTCCAGCGTCTGCTTTGACGTGATCTCGTAGTGAAGATACAGAACCCCGTTTTTTCTGGCGCTGTGAAAGGGCAGCAGCCCCGAAATCTGATTTTGCTCCGCCATTCGAAGCTGATAATCATCTTCCTCCGCCTCCGGCGCTTCCAGAATCAAATAGTTGTTCTGCAGATCTCTTTTATATTCCGCGTTCACTGGTCTCCTCCGGTCAGAAGCTCTCCCGCTCCTTTTATTATTCTTATTGTGTCTGCCGGATCCATGATCTTGCAGGTCCACGACTTTCGGGCTTCCAGTTTGCCCTCCGCCAGATATTTCGCCGCAAATCCGGGAACCGGATACTCTGCGTTCCACAATACGGTGATCTCCTTTTTGCCCGTCGCCGCGTTTCCGTTCAGATTCCGACTCCCGAGAAACCGGCCCGCTTCTATGCCTCCCACGACCTTCTGCACCGCTTCCTCTCGCTCCTCATCCGTCGCAAAATTGCTCCCCACGGCCGCCGCCTCGCACACCATCGCCTGCAGCGTCGCCCGGTCGTGGATATAGAACGTACAGAAGATCAAAGCCGCAAGGACAAACATGATTATCGTGATCACAAGCGACGCTTCCACCGTATAGCTGCCTTTCAGATAATTTTTCTTCAACTTCACTCAACCCCTCTCATTTTTTCTCACAGTTGCGCGCCCGCCGCCATTCCCCAGTAAACAATCGCGCCGAGCAGCAAAAACGGGACAAACGGAATCTCTTTTTTTCGCCCTGCCCTGCGGGTCACAAGCAATCCGGCGGCACAAAGTCCCGACAGAAAAAACGCGACAAACAGGATCATCATGCACGGCTGCAGTCCCAGCGAAAGTCCGCATCCGACCACCAGAGCGCTGTCCCCGTATCCCAGCCCCTGCCGGCTGATCCATGATACCAGAAAACAAAACGCGCCCGGTAGCAACCCGCTCACCAACGACATAATTCCGGCTGTATGCCCCACCGCATGTCCCAATAGCGCCAGCACAAAATATCCCGCGATAACGGTCTTATAGATTTTTCGGTTTTTCAGATCTGTGACGGCGCAGGTCAGCAGAACCGCTCCCGTCAATATGTTCTGATACATGATCGAATCGTCCCTTTCCAAAATCTCGTTTCTATTTCGTATAGCCCGGATCAAGCCGCACTTTGACTTTTCATCGAGCCGCTTCATTTCCTCCCGCATTTCGAGCATGCCCTCATATCGCCCAGCTCATCTCTCGACACCTGACGCACCGTCCGTTTCAGTCCGCTGCAGGAAAGGGAGCTGTGGCATCGGTCTCCGTCTCCCGTAATAAAGACCTTTCCGTCCACTGCCTCGCCGCCGCATTTCTCGCATTTGTGATACTTTCCTCCGCTGCTGTTTCGCAGATGGGCAAGGTCTTTCTCGTCGACCTCCCGGATCGACAGCTTCAGATGGGAGCAGTTCGGATCGTCATGATATACACTCCCCGTCTCCGTCACATAGACGCAGTCCCCGTCCTCATCCTCGCCCTCCGAATCTCCTTCCCCACTCGAATCCCGCCCGGTCCACGCTCTCACACGGGCGCGCTGCAAAAAGAAATTCCCGGGCAGCTTGATTAATCCGACCGGCGACCGGATCTGATAGGTCAGCACCAGATCGATCGTGTCATCCTCCTGCAAAAAAGAGGAAAGCAGGAGATTGACCTTTTTGACCGCAGAGGTATCCTTCGTCTGCGAGAGAAGCCTTTGCTTCGCATACGCGGCGGACAGCGCGTTGACGGCAATCTCCGGCACCTTGTCCAGATCGCCGCCAAACCGCTCGGCATATGCGGCCGTCGCCATCATTTTTCCGGTCTCCGACAGGGATGTCCCGAACTTGACCGCCGTCTCGATCGCATTTCCGTATTGCAAAGCGGCGATCATAGCAAGCAGAAACATCGGGAGCACGACCGCTGCTTCTACCGTCAGCGCCGCGCGAAGCGGAGCAAAAAAGAATGCTCTTATACCCTTAGTTCCTTTATGCCGATAGGGGGGAGAGAATTTAACCTTTCTTTTAGATTTTTTTAGATAATAAGTACATGTGGACAATTTATTTTTTACAGAATATAAGAACATTCTTTTTCACCTCGCTTTCCTTCAGATTTTCTAATACGCCATACTGCTCTTCTGCTCGATCCCGACGGCGCCGGACGACACCCGAAAAATCGCAGCCGGAAGTCCCGCAAATACCGGGTTGCAATGAAATTTCGTCCTGACCTCGACCGCCACGATACAGTTTTCCGCCTTGAACCCTGTGCTGCCGTCCTCCTGAAGCTCCGCCTGAATCATATCGAGCGCGCGCATTCTCTGCTTTTTGACCGATCCGAGGTTCAAGAGCACTCTCAGATAATCGCTGTAATCCAGACCCTGTCCGCTGCCCTTCGCCCCTTCCTGCAGCACCTCCGTAATCCTGCCCAGATTTTCAAGAGAAAGCGACCATGTCGTTGCATCCTTGAAAATGGGAACCCTTCCTCCATCCAGAAGAATCCTGACGTCGATAAGGCTCTCTCCATAGGCCCATGCAAGTATGAGCGCCTGATTCGTAACCTCCGTGAGAAACGGCAATCCAAAAATCCCGGTCAGTGTAACGGCAAGCGCATTCGTCTTCTGGCTGATCGCCGGATCCTGCTGACAGTAAAGAAAATTCATCCCTTCCCGGATCAGAAGAAGCCGATTCACGACATATTTCAGGTTTTTCTCATCCGAGCTCTTGCCTCCCAGTATGTATTCGATCTGATAGTCGAGTACTTTCCCGGACTTCCCGTCGGCGTATCCCGAAAAATGGGACAACAGATATTCCCGGAAAATCAGGTCATTGAGCAGTCCGCCGTATTTCTTCTCAATCGGAAGATTCCCTTTTCTCGGCCTGTTTTTGGATGGAAAATTGCGCACGTTGATCTTTTTCTGCGAAATTGCCTTATCCCATGTAACGATCTCCAGCGCGCTCTTTTTCCGGAGCTTCGCGATCTCCTTTAACGGATTGTTTTCGGGCTCCTCCGGCAATACCGCCACGGTCCCTGCGGCCTCCGCTTCGGATTCCATTGTATCGAGCTTCTCCTGTTTTGAATTCTCCGCCTGACTGACCTGCGTGTCGTTGTTCCTGAGACTTTCCTTGTATTTTTCCTCCCAGTTTTCGATCTCCTTTGTATCCTTCGTATATTCCATCAGTTTTTCCGCCGCGATCGCCACCGTATTTTCCTTCATATACGCCACCGCCTGCTGATAAAAGGACTCTCCCTGCTCGTCCGTCAGCAGCGCATACCCCGAAATCTCGCTGTCCTCAAGCTCCAGCCTCCAAGGGTCAAAGCACCCCGCCGAAAAAAGATCCTTTCTGGGATTGGCATTATAGGAGATATAATCCTGCAGGCGCTCGTTCACTTTATCGATCTGAAAGGAACCATTCCCATATGTCCCATTGAGAGAAAAAAGATCGTACTTCTCCAGCAGTTCTTTTTCGAACTCACCCAGCAGCGAAAAACTTCCCATGCCCGTAATATTGGCGGCCTGTGCCTTTGCCCCCTGAACTCTGGCGGATTCCACGGCTGCACAGATCAGGGAAAGGAACAATATACAGGCCAGACTTAAAAATACCGTAATTGAACCTTTATATCCTTGTCTGTCCATCGCTTCTCCTTATACACTGTTGCTTTGACTTACAATTTTCTTGAAAATACTGTTGACCAGACTGGTCAGTTGATTTTTGAAGATCAGTACCAGACTGATCAGCACGACGATTATTTATACATACTTTACTGTAAAGCCTTATAGTATAAGGCTTTACACACAAAACAAACAGTGCTTCTAATTACTTGTTTTAAAGAAATAACCCATTTCTCTTTCTCAATTATGCATATCAAATAGTTAAGTATTATGGCTTTTTTCCTATCCGAAAATTTACATAAACTAATATCTCCTACGATTAAAATGCGATATTAATAAAAAGGCAGGGGTAAAGTGAACCCTGTCTTTTTTACTTTTACTTATATAATTAAAGAGGTAATTTAATAGAGGATAGTATGCTACGCAAAACGCAAAACCTGTTGGTATATGTATATTAACATACCAGATAGTACGTTACGCAAAACGCAAAACCTGGAAATAAACAAATAAGGGAGGTTCTCTGCGGGCATATTAGACTGCTATCCTAGGAGCCTCATCCTCAATGTAGAGGACAAAGCCCCGATTCCCGACTAGGGCTACTGCGGATTCTTTTCCAGTTCTTCCTCTGTAGAAACTAGAATAATTAAGTCGCTTGGCCTTCCTCCCCGAGACCCGCTCTTACCCTTTTCTGTTCTAATAAACCCGAGTTTCTCTAATTCATTAATGCCAGCCTCCATTTTTTCGACTTTTGAGAACCTGTTCCTACACTTACTCCATAGCTCTCTTTTGGTGAACTGCGTCACCTTCACCCCCTTTGCTGTGTACTCAATCGCAAGCGAATGAATTTTCGAGAGTAAGTAGTCTGCATCCTGGTTCTCATCTGTGTCAAAATGGCATAAATCTTCATATACCCTTTTCGCATGTGCCACAAAATATTTTCCAATAGCAATTGCGGAATCCATTGTCTCTTCCTCAAGCTCTATTCTCCCTGCTTCTGCCCCATATTGCGCGAGGTGAAGCAACCCAGCAATACGGTATGTTGTCCCATGTATTTTTCCCGCCCATCCGCTCATATGCTTGTACTCGTTTTTGATACGCGGCTCCAGATAAAAGAAAAACTTCTCAGCAGAATGAGTAGCATCTTTGGACACATAAATAATATTATCATTTGCCTCTACATTTATACTTAGTAGCCTCGTTACAAGCTCTGCGTATGCTTCTCTTGCTTCTCTACTTATAGGATCTGTCTCGAAATGTCTATTTCCGATCATACTTTCTGGAAAGCTATAAAGTATGCGTGCCGTCAAGCCTCTACCATTTAGCTCTTCATTTTTGATCATGGAACTCGTAACTTGCGGCTGAACTGTAAGTGCCATGGTAATTAATGGATTACTCAAGCTCTCCCCATCACGACACATTCTATTCGACGAATACGGATCTCCAGTAAATGCTTTTAGGTATAAATCAATGTTGCTATGTTTATTGTATCTACCCTCCATCATACCCACAATCCCGCCTTCGCTTGAGAAGATACCGATCCGTTCATTGTTCTCAGCCATAATATTGGCTAAAGCTTCTGGTGTGATGTCATCCACAATCAATTTCATGCTTTTTTTCTTCTCCAACTCTTCAAGCTCCATCTGTTTCCTGATCATTTCCTCCTGCTCTGATCCATTACCTTTTCCACTCATGATTTTTTCCTCAAGTCGTTTCAAGTCCGCTTTGAGAACTTTACATTGTATATCTCTTTTCACAAGTTCGTATTTTTCTGTTTTTTTCCGCTCGTCCTCATACGCGTGGATTGGTCTTATCAACTCACTAAAAACCGATGACTTCCTTTCGGATGGATCGGCAATAATCATTGTATATAAGTTTAATGGTTCCGTCCAATCCGCTTTTGGGGTGATCCAGTATTTTCCCTGCACGCACAGTGCTATGACGGAAAGAGAAATTACGGCCGGCATATCTACAGGAACCTGAAGAGATTCTCCGACTTCAACTACATAATTGCGCAACACTTCAGGGAGGCAGTCAACCGGGAATTTCGGGAGATGTTCGCCAATTTCTGCCTCAGCCGTTCTGAGTTCGTTGAATTCTGCCGGATATTCTTGCGAGGTGTTTTCTTCCCGATTCAACAAGCACTCCTCTGCCGTTACAGACTTTTTCTTCACATCCTGCTCCTCGTTTGAAGACATTGTTGCATAGTTTTTGCTCATTAGATTTTTGTAGTTATTCATAGTAATTCCTTTCCTGTCAGGCGTACTGCTGACATATGCATTTTTCTTTTGAATGTTATTTACTCTGATTTACACACAAAGGTACTAAAAGAGACTCTCATAGCGGACTTCTTTCATCACTTTTTCAGCTTCTTCCTTACGATCAAGCTTCTCTTTCAGCTTAGTAATTTCCTCTTTAAGAGCATCATTTTTGTTTTTAAGACGTGTCATCTCGAGCTGCATAGCTTTATTGATTGCCTGAGAACGCGCATTGATACGCGAGTCACCTTTTTGAGCCTCTTCAGCAGCTTTGAGTTCAGCCCTGACTCTGGGGTTTTTGTAAAAGAGCGACTTTGAGAGATTCGTTCTTTTAGTGAGTTCCAGCACACTTACCGGAGTGCCATTTCTCAGCATCTGCTGTATTGCCTTCAAAGCCATTTGCTCCTTAGCTTTGTTTGTTTCCTGATTCTTCTTAACCATCTTGTCGTATTTCGCCATATTATCCCCTTTCTGAAAGCACTTCGCTTCCCCACTTGCTGATGAACTTTTTAAGCAATTCTTCCCTTGCTTGTAGAACAGGCTCCACTTCTTTTGCCATTTTTGCTTGGTTGCTCTTTCTGTAACGGTGAACACTTCCAGTTCTTGCCTGCCCAAGCGCATTGGCTATATCTTCATCTGAGTAACCCAGATTCGCCAGTTCAGTAGCATACTGCCGGCGGAAATTATGCATCAATATCCGCAGTTCCCCGTTAGGCCCATCTGGCAAACCTGTGCTATTAATGGCACTTTTAAGTTGGTTATAGAGATGACTATATTGCATGGGTTCATTCGGATGATTATCGTCAACAAAAACATACTCACTCCTTCCATAGCTTTCATTTGTACATTCACAAGCCTTTCGAAAAAGCAGGCACACTTTCTCGGTTATGTATTTCGTACAGATTCTCCCTGTTTTCGTCTGTAACACCTCAATGAACGGTTTACCTGATCCATCGACCTTCATGCTATCCTGCTTAAGTGAAAGTACATCTGACGCCCTTAATCCCAACAACTGCAGGAGCGCGATAGCTCTCTGTTCCTGTTTCCCCAACTTTGCTATTACTCTCTTAAGTTGCTCCATTTCGCTATCAGAATATACCTTGACTGCAGGAGCGACTGTTGGCGGAATATCTTCATTACACATCAGGTTGCTCAAAAAACTGTCTTCCAGGACAATTGCTGCTGATTTCAGCAGGGACTTGATATGCTGCAATACTTTTGCGTAGCTTTTGCGCCTGCATCCTTCTGTATTGATATATATCAAGTATTCCTCAATGACATCTCTGTCTATCTCCTTTAAGCTCTGAATCTGCGGAAACCGAGTCGACAGAAAATCGGAAAGCATATTAATCGCTGTTATTTCTGCCTGAACAGTCCCCACAGCAACTCTTTCCATCTCATAGAATATGACTTTCTTTATCTCTTTCCTCATCTCCACTTGTTTAATTTTTTCAAATGATATAGAATCTGTCCGTTTTGTCAGGTTTTTCTTAAGAGGAATAGGAAATCCATCCAAGTACCACCTGTCTGCATCATAGTTAAAATGCTTGTCCACTGGATTCGCATATAAATATACCTTCCTTATATATGTAAGCAGGTCAGATTCCACAGTCACATTCTTACCACTCCGTTTATCCCGTTTGAGCCATGAAATGGCTTTTCCCGTTTTTGCAAGCCATTTCTTCGCATTATTAATCAATTCGTCAATCTCCAACTCCGACAGTGTAGTAGCATCCGGATAGTACGATTTCATGAAATCACAAAACCAGTTGAAGGCTGTTAATTCTGAGCGCATCGTCAGGGGGGAACATTTGCGTCCTCTATCCCTGATAAAACGGTCCATTTCATCCTTTAGAGAATCTGTAGGAAGGCGGTCCAGATCAAAGCCCCTTTCAGGACACATGATAGGATTGTTCTTTTTAGCGTCGCTTATATTATTGAAACATTCCAGGTCTTTAATGAAAATCACTCTTCCCATATATCCCACCCTTTCTGGTCGGAATACAATTCGTCTTCATGGTTCGAAAAGTATTCCACATTTGCTGCATCAATAATTTCTTGGAAATAATCCAGATAACATTTTGTCATATCAGTATTATTGTGACCAAGGTAATCCCGTATCGCTTCAATCGGCACACCATTGCACATCATTTCAGTAGCAATTGTGTGACGGAAATCATGACTTCTTAGCTGAAAGCTAAGCCCCAGCTCTTTAATGGTTTTCGTGAAAGTGCTTGAGTTGAATGCCCCTCCATGCTTGTTCTGGAAAACATATTCTTCCTTACTGAATCCTTTTACATGAATATACTGCTGTATAAGATCATACAATGTCCTTATTATTGGTATTGTTTTAAATTTCTTCATCTTGGGCTGATATACCTGCAGCCACGCTTTCCCATCTTTTAAGAAAAGAGAGTTACCTCGTAGTGCACAGGCCTCACTCACCCGGATCCCCATTTCTGCAAGAATCAAGTATATCAGTCTTATAGTTTCTGGCATCTTTCCAAGTGCCTCCAAAAATTCTTCCATATGCTTGCCTGATAAAGCCCTGTTGCTGTGACTGACACCAACAATCCGCTTTAAATAGTAATGCAGGTCGAACGGCATAGCCGCTAACGCCTTCTTGGCTACAAGGTAATAAAAGAAAGTAGTGAGTGCACAAAGATGGTCGTTATACGTTTCTCCCTGTATAGCCTCTTTATCTAAGCTTCTTATATAATCTGTCATATCTGCAGTTGAAACAGAAAGCAGTTCAATCCCTTTAGCATCGCTGTATTTTAAAAACTTCAGAAGAAAATAGTATCTGCACCGAATAGTCTGTAATGAGAGCCGAACAGATATACCGATCAGATATTTCATATACTTCTTCAGCCATTCCCTATTGCTCCCAATACGGATGTCCTCAAAGGAAAGCGTAATAATTTCGTTTGCCGGATTGATGCGGTCTGTTTGCAGGCTGAATCTTTCCAAAAACCAGACATTCGCTTGCCAGTTTGTCACCTCTGCCTTTAAAAATAAATACTTTCGGGTATTGTAGACAATCTGCATATACAGATTTGTTCTGGTTCCAACAAGTCCAGCAATATTATTCCGGAATTCCTCTTTTTCCGCACCTGTAAGCTGTTCAATATCTTCTATTGCGTGATCCACGCAATAGCGGTAAAACAGTTTGAGCGGAGCAATAAATCGCTTCCGGCGATCATTTTGGTCCTTTACTTCATAAAGCACATGCACCAGCATGTCAAAAATCTGGCGCTTCATTTTAATGGGAGCATCTACTGAAAAATCAAACAGCAGTTCTTCCTTATCTGGCAAATAATAAAACGCCTTTGCAATCTCATAATCTGGGTAGTATAACAAAAACACCTTCTTGTTCCCGTATTTCAACTCCCGATTTACAACTGATAGATTCCCATACCTTTTTTGTATATCTTTAAGTTTCACCTGATCGATTGCTTTGACGTACTCATTCATTTTTAAGGCTTTTACAGACCTCTCCAGCCTCTTTTTATACTCAGCCCTTATTTCGTATGTAATATCAGCCGCGCTTTCGACTCCCATCATGATCAGTGCCAAGAGCAACTTGTTCCTGACGGGTCTAAACTGCACCACTTCCATAACCTGAGCTGCCAGTTCTTTATGCAACGGCATCTGATAAGTCAGTACTACTGTTTCAAGCAAGCTCTTATACTTCTTTTTCTGGTTATCTGAAATGCCCTGCATATTTTCAACATACTTAACGTAATCTTCCAGTACATCATCCGTCACATCCGCCAGGTTATATATATTGTTCTGCACGAGAAAATCTGCAACAACATTCCTCAGTTTTCCGGTCACAGCTTTACACATGGTTAACTGTTGGAAAAGCTCCCATGTATTTGTCTTTAACAATGGTTTTTGTTGTACTTTCAGATTCCTCATTGGTGTTGCCCCTTTACTTCCTTATATAAGCGAATCAATATCGATGTTGTCTTTGATTGCATCAAAAAATGCTTCAGCCATGGCATATTCTTCGTCCGGCTCCCAATCCAAATATCTCCTTGTTGTCTCAATCGATTTATGCCCAAGCGCTTTGCTGATCCATTCAATCGGCCAGCCGCTCTTTCTCCTCTCATTTGCAAAGTAATGCCGCAGCATATGTGGGGTGAGATGCAAGCCTGTCTTTTTTTCCAGCGTCTTAAGAAACGAGTACACTGCGGAGACATTTAACGGCCTGCCAGCGGTTTCCCCTTCCTCGACAACAAATAGATACCCCGATTTATAAAGCAACTGCCTATTTTTCGAGATATAATGTACAAGCAATTGAAATGTACTCGTTTTCATTTTCACCGACCGTGTTTCCGCATTCTTAGCCCGGACATGGTTTTCATTGTAGTCCCTGAACTCCACCTTAACGCTTTCATTTTCATAATCTATGTCTTCTGCCCATCGAATTCCCAAAAGTTCCCCTATTCTCAAGCCTGTATCCGCAAGCATTAGCAGAATCAGTTTATTCCTTATATTGCCGCCAACATACTTTACCGCCTTTGTCACCTGTTCCTGGGTAGCTGACTTTGAAGTTACCACCTCAGGCTTCAAATACCCCTCATATGAGGTCGCACTTTTAGTTGAAACAACCCCGTACGTTCTTGTGTATCTAATCATTCGTGCATCTAAAACCTTTAATTTCTTTCCATACTCCCTATCCAAATAGGCATAGAACCCAAATACAAAAAGAAGATAACTGTTACATGTTCTCGCAGAAGGCCTCTTTTTGGTCGAACAATGATTTCCAGCCTGGAGCCACCTCAGAAAATTCTGGAAATGAAGATTCTGTTCCAGATAGTCCATGGAAAAAATATCCGTAAGCTTCATATCCTGAGAAGATATGAAAGTCAGATAATAAGCAACTGAATGCGCGGCTTTCTTCACTGTATTCGGCGAGTGGTTTGTCGTGGTCATGTACTCCAGGTATTCCTTGGATTCCCTTTGAATAGCGACAGTACCTTTCCTTATCAGAAAATAAAACTGTCTTCCATCTTTTTCATGCGTTTCTACTTGGTATTGGTTCATTTTTTCTCCTCCTCATAAAAATCTTCTTTGTCAATCTCAGCAAATCGGCATCTCGATTGTGCTCCCCTACATAATGTCAACGAACCAAAAAAACGACTGGCAAAAAAGGCTCCTGTATAAAAAGTCACATTAAATTTTTATAAACTTTATTAACAAATTATAAACTCGTGTGCATCCAATATAGAATTCCATAGTCTCAATTTAAACCTATGTAGTAAAAGTACAAATTTTTCCTTTTTTAATGCAAATATTTATAGTGCAATCGCATATATGTATAAACGAAGGTTTAACTTAATACTATTTCATCAGGAGGTACAATTTATGGTTAACCGAGTCTATGGCTATGTGCGCGTTAGTAAGCCAAAGCAGCAACCACAGCGGCAAATTGAAAACATACGCAGAAGTTTTCCTGATGCCATCATCATTGTTGAAAAATACACGGGGACGACTATGAACCGTCCTGCGTGGAACAAGTTGATGTCTTCCCTCAGGAGCGGAGATCAAGTCGTCTTTGATGAGATTTCGCGTATGTCCCGCAATGCTCAGGAGGGGATAGATATATATCTTGACCTTTTTAACAAAGGCATTACCCTCATCTTCCTCAAGGAGAATGTTTTGAACACGGAAATTTTCGCTCAGACAAAACAACTTGCACTTACTGGCAATAGCATCGCTGATATATATATCAGAGCAACAAATGAGGTCCTCACAATTCTTGCAAAAAATCAGATAAGAGCGGCGTTCGAAGGTGCCCAACGAGAGGTCGACCTCTTACATAAACGTACATCGGAAGGTGTCCGCCGTGCTCAAGCCGAAGGCAAACAGGTCGGGCGGAAACCCGGATCCAAAATAACAACTGCCAAAAGCGTTGCCGTTAAAAAACAAATTCTGCGGTATTCTTCTTCATTCAACGGAACGCTTTCGGATAAAGATACGCTCAGGCTAATTGGTACCATCTCTCGCAATACGTACTATAAATACAAACGTGAGCTCCTCCACGAAATTGAGGCCTATTCTTTATAGTATCCCTGTTTTTCTTCTGGGTTAAAGAGATCAAAGAGCGCCACTATTAACTGTTGTCATCATAGTTTCTGGTCCATAATTATGTTGCAGTATGTTTTTCTTTGTGGAGCTCTTTTGTCTCCTATATGTTCAGAGGATTACCTCCATGTGCGAAACAGATAATACGAGGGCCGTTCCAAATCGCGAATGGTCCTATTGATCCGATATGCATTCTCCACAACTTCGTCCTTGAACACCCAGCTTTTGCTCTTACCATTAAATACGGAAACCGTATTTTTTTCATCATGGCCACTATAATGTACGCGAACCGCGTATGTGGGAAAGACGAAGTAGAACGAAAGTTCTTCATCATCGCCGTACTCATAAGGCATAACAGCCTTAATGGTTTCCAGTTCTGACACAAGCTCCAGCCTGCAACAGTTTACTGCCCCGAGTGACTCCCTCGCGTACAATGTCCCATTTTTCTCAAAAAACAGTCCATTGTCTTCTTTTTTAAGTGACGCCACTACTTCATTGCCATTGGTGAGATCTTTCACACCAGACCTCACGCAAATTCTACCTACCGTTTCGGAGATTTCATAAATATTCATTTTTAGAGTTCCTTTCTTTTTTAAGTTTAGTTTTTCATTTACAGGTATCGGAACACGGCTCCCTTCCCAGATGCTCTTTATCAGGCACCTGTTTAGCAACAATGACATGATTTTTTTGCTGCATATTGTTCCCCCTTTCTTGCTACATAATTGTTGATGTGTTATGATAAAGTATCCAATCAAACAGTAGCTGTTTATAATTTGTAAAAATGATTCACAAGTAGCTCGATTTTAAAAAAAGTGGAATTTTACATTAAAAAGAACGCAATTAATTAAGTTTGGCCAATTTTAATTGCGATATATCGCATTTATTAGCTTTTTCAATTAAATGCGATTTCGAGTTTTCAAGCATTATTCATACTCTTAACAAGTCAGGGAGGATGTCACTATGGCGACAGTGTATAGTTATATGCGGATTAATACGGAAGGGAAATATGAACCAAACACATATACCCGCCAGAAAAAGGCATTAAAGGCTTATGCAAATAAGAGCAAAATTGCATACGATACAATACGAGTGTGCCAAGAGGATGGGAGCGCAGAAACATTTTCTAACCGTCCAGAGTGGTCTAAATTGCAACGTTTATTGAGAGAAGGTGATTCCTTAATCATGCTGGATATCGCCTGCTTCACACGCGACAATAATTCCAGCAGTTTCTCACAATATTGGTGGTTATTGGAGCATAAGATTGAAACAGTATTTATTGATACTCCAGTTTTATGCTCAACATACATTGAGGAATTATATGCTCGCTTAATGAAGAATTACGCTATTAGTGGAGAAGAGCAATTTAAGAAAATTGTTAAAACTTTGTTTGAATTGGAAGTACCTAGAACCATTAAATGTTGGGATGAAAGATTCCATCATATTCCGTCAGGAGTTGATAAAAAGAATCCAGGTAGAATAACAGGTAGTGTTGCAAAACTCGAACCCCCATTAAGAAAGGACATTGACACATATCTGTACGATCGTCCTAATGCAAAAACAGCGAAGGAAATCGCAGCTGATAATCAAATAAGCCCAAATACTTTTACAAAATATAAAAAAATAATAATTGCGGAAAAAGAGAAGGAGAAAATGGACTCGCAAAAGCAACAATAACCGTTACGTCGTTGCTTGCTCAAGAAGACTCCTCAGGCACGAAAATCAAGGAATGGAAAATGAGAGAGACCGTTCTGAAGTAAGAATCCATATATTGCATCTCCCTATTAGTGATAAGAACCGGTCTCCCCTATTATGCGGGGAATGCCGGCTCTTACATTTTCTCCAAAGCTTGATTTGTACTTATCCAGTTCAGGCAACAATGCATCACGATAATTTTCTTCACAGACTGCCGGTCGAGTTCGGGACTACCAGCCGATAAGAACTTGCACCGCTAATTACACAAGACGCAAAGAACCGGGACAGCTTAATCTGCAATCCCGGTTCTTTTATCTAAATGAATTGTTATTTCGATCTATTGCTATTCCGCTTTCAGAATACGCCTGCCGGACATTCTCTCCGCAGGTTCCAGTGAGCCGTCCCAGTCTCCCAGCGACTCTCACTGACTGTCGTTGGCGTTATGTACATTGCTGCTTAACCCACTCCCATGCATCGTCCGCCCATACTTTGCTTTCTTTTCTTTTTTCCCCTCCGGCAGCCTGTTCGAGGGCGTCATCGTCTAACCCACACTGCCCCCCGCTCCAGTTCTTCGCTTACCTTGATTTCTTTGTTTTCATCCTTCATGAATCTGTTCCTCCTTATATCTTTATAAAATATACCTGAATATATTTAAGCTTGAGATTCAAATTCTGTCAATATCTTTTCACGAAACGTCAAGAGCAGAACGCAAATGAAATCAAGGCAGTGATTACCGCCATCCTCTGGCATACACAGAAAGGCTGTTCATGCAAAAAACCCATACAATTTCCTTTGATACTGTCTCGCCTTAAAGGTTCTTTCATTATTCTTTTTTAACTACGGATTTCATGCCTCATGCATGAATTCCAGAACATCGCTTATTTCGCATTTCAAGGTAAGACAAATCTTTTCCATAGTATGCATAGTAACCGGCTGGTTCCTGTTTAGTCTTCTCATAGTACTCTGACTAACCTCTGCCAATTCCCTTAATTCCTCTTTTTCCATGCCTTTTTGTTCCAGTAATATCCATAGCTTGTTGTAGCTGATCTTCATTTCAGCATCCCTCCATCTAAGTCCCTTCTCCCATTATGACTAATATTTATGTGAGTCCCCTTTCTGTGAATTATATTTCTGGGAATCATTATATAAAATAATTCCATAATAGTAAAGGAGAATGACAATGAACTACGGCAGCTTGCATTTATGCATTGATGAGATTTTACACCAGAAAGGCATCAGCAAAAATCAGATATGTAAAGATCTGGATATTCCTCGAACTAACTTCAATAGATACTGTCGTGATGCAGTAACAAGGCTGGATACTGGAATGCTCTGCAAATTGTGCTTCTATTTGGAGATTGAGCCCGGCGATTTGATCGTTTATACTAGACCATAATTTGCCGATCCTATGGAATAAAGCATTGGCTCATTGAAAAGACTGCAGATTGCCCCTGTACAGCTCTTAATCTTCTGACAGAACCATCCGCCAGGCAACCATGTATCTTTCCACGAGATAAACATGCCTACACTCCCACTAAGACTGTTCACTGATGGCCATTTCCCAGATAGTTCCGTCTGGATGGAACATTAGAATGAATTCTTTCATGATTCCAGTGAATTCTGCCCGGCATTTGTATTTCAGTGCGTCAATTCCTGCATAAAATTTCTTGTCATATGATATGATTTCGATATGATTAACTGTATGTCTCACACCATTCTCGTCCTCATATTTTATCAGTTTCGGAATGGCCTTCCCGCTAGATGTGAACCAGCACATCACAGCAACATTGCGGAAACTGCCCTGCGCTCTTCTTTCCTGTAACTTTTCTCTTTGTGGCTCCAATGAAAATCCCATATGAATCCCTCCCCTAGCCTATCTCCATTTTACTATAATCAACCGTTCTTTTCTCCCTGCTGATGCCGCCACCCATATGATCAATTCTGCTACCCACGAATGCTGCCCTTTTCATAGAATCTCTTCCATACCGCTTCCGTACTGCATCTACTGTCCGATCCAGTTTTGCCAATTTAGCATAATCCGTCCCATCGAACAAATCCATCTGGCGCATGTCAACGCCATCGCTGATTCTGGATGTGTGTATTCCCAGATGCCGAATAGGAGTCCCATCCCACAATTCGTCAAACAATCGACATGCATAACGATGAATCTCTATTGTGATGTCTGTCGCATTATAAAGTTTCATCTGGTGGCTCATATACCGCAAGTCATATGTTCGGATACCTACTGCAATCACCTCAGCTTTCACGCCGGCGGCTCTCAATCGCATCCCAACCGTCTCAGCCAGAGACAGTAACACAAGCTTTGCCGTAGAGGGATCCGTCACATCAAACGCTACCGTTGTGCTGTTGCCATAGCCCTTGTTGTCCGCTGGGACAGGCTGCACAACCGATACGTCAATCCCATGAGAAAAACCCCATACAAGCTCTCCTTGGCTCTTTAAGTGTGCCCGGAGTAGCCGCGGATCTGCTGCTGCTAATTCCCCGATCGTCTTGATCCCTATCGCATACAGCTTACGCTCTGTCGCACGTCCAACAAAGAACAGATCAGAAACCGGGAGCGGCCACATCTTCTCCGGGATCTCGTGCTTCCATAAGGTATGCGTCATGTCTGGTTTTCGGAAATCGCTTGCCATTTTTGCAAGAAGCTTATTTTCAGAAATTCCAATATTAACGGTAAATCCCAGTTCCGTTCTGATTCGTTCCCTTATCTTATCTGCTACTATAATCGGTTCTCCCCATAACCTTTCTGTCCCTGTCATGTCCAAAAAAGCCTCGTCGATGGAGTACGCTCCACATCTGGGGTATATTGTCTCATTATCTCCATGAAGGCATTGGAACAGGACTCATAAAGAGAATAATTGGGTGGTACCAGTTTTATAAAAGGGCATTTTTGTTTAGCCTCAAAAATAGACTCACCAGTCTGAATCCCATATTTCTTAGCCGGAATCGATTTCGCCAGAATGATCCCGTGACGTGCTGCCATATCCCCGCCAACCGCAGCGACCTCATTCCGGATATCTGTTTTCGCACCCAGATGATATATCCGATACGCGGCTTCCCATGACAGGAACGCAGAATTTACATCCACATGAAAAATTGTTTGTTTCAATCAAATCATCTCCTCGTTCCATATCATTATATCGAACATATGTTCTCTTTTCAATAGGAAAATTTTTCTCTTGGATAAATTAGTGGAATTGCCCATATTCCTACTCTTGATACCATCCGCAAAAAACCCAGAAAATAACGCCACCACTACGATAACCAAGCGATGGCGTATTTCATATGGTCAGAGGTTTGACTCGATTCCCATATCCCTAAGGCGGCTGACCAAAATAGAGAAGTCCCGCGCTTCCATCCGGACAATCCGACCCCGGCAAAGCTCGTCAATCATCGCGCTCAGCGTTCTATGGTTATAATCGTTCGCTAGAATCGTGTTCAGTGATTTAAGCCAGGAATCTGCGTATTTTTGATGGTTCCTCGTCTTATTCAGAAGATCGCCAATCGCTCCATTAAAGTTCGTGATCCTCCATGCAATAACCAGCCAGTTGACTGCATTATAAAGCTGGATTGCGGCAGGATCGATGTCTTCTTCCTTCTCTTCTGTACCGGGTTCAGTGCTGCTCTTGGTGTGATCCTTTGAGTCATTGACAGCATCAGGATTATACCCGTCTTCAAATTCTTCCAATGGATCAAACAAAGGAAGATTCGGATGTCCCAGAAGCTGCAGAAAATCTTTTGCCGCTTCTCTGCCACATACAATTGTCCGCTTCTCCCCAGTTTTTTTATTGCTCGTCCGGAAAACGTAGTATTCCTTTGACAGCAACTGTCCCCCTGCATCACTCCTCACTCGCTCTCCTTTCAGAACGGTCATACGGATAACCGGAACAACCTTGTTCTGGAGAATGATCTTCTGGCGACGCTGATGCGTCCAACAATCCATGTGTTTTCCACCTTCAACCATCTCATAAAACATTATAATGCACTCCCTTCTTGCTATACGAGACACAGTCCCATACAGTTTTTTCTTTAATATGTATTTTTGCGCCAAGCCATACGAAAAAAAGACCTGATAGAAGGCGCAAGCAGCTCTGCCATGGCACAAAATTTCTATGCTTTCTATAGCAGCACCATATCCCATGTGCTTTCTTCGTCCCATACCAAGCGTTTCAGAGCCTGCGTATGACGGCTCCAAGTACAACTCCCCACTCCTCTTCCAGCTTTTCAATCAGGTCCTTTTCAGGGAATTTCGAAGCTGCCTTAGCATAACTGGCTAGAAGAAGCAGTATTGCTGTCACCGTTTTTTCATTATTCTCCTGATTTCCGTATAAAGGAATTATAATTTTCTTGTAAAACGGATGATCCACATTCATCTCAATGATCATTTTTCATTTAAAAACTCTGTATTTATCCAATACTGTTGCGGAAACTTCACAGGTACGATAGCATACCGACTCGTTCCATTGATGATGCTATCCTGTATCAGTTTCTTACCTTCATCCGGAAGGCAGGAATGGGACAGGATATCCTTAATCTTTTGTTTTTCTTCCGTTTCCTCTTTTTTACTCTTGCCCTTCGGGAGAATTGGATGCACGCTTTCCATCACACGCTCTACATTTTCTAGTGCGAGCCGTTCTTGTTCACTCCCGTCCTTTCTGCTGGCGAGGTCGATCTCGATCATCCTCCTGAGTGCTGGGATCGTCTTGGAAAGTTCCCAATTCAGTTTATCCCTCAAGGAATCTACGGGCTCTGCCCCTCGCTTGATACACCTGATTTGGAAATAATCATCAAGCTCTGGCGGGAAGGCTATCTCACACCCCCACCACTTATCATTCTCCTGGTATGGCGTTTTTAGAAGATCAGGAATCTTCCCATACAGGATTTCCCGGTCTGCCCGCAGAATAGATATTCCCTCGTTCTGGTCTACCTTACGTTTTTTTAAATCAGTGCTCCAGTTCCCTGCCCGCCATTCCACCGGAAGGAGGGATATTGTAACTGTTACCTCGGCCGTCTCCCCACTCCCATCTGGGACAGGCAACACGATCGATGACCTTGCATATATCTCAGCTTTCGGATCCTGTCCTTCCTTCGTATCAAATATAGTGGGACCTGAGGCATACAGCGGATCGTGCAGATATACTGGTTTGCCATCAAGATGCATCTTCAATCCCGCCTCAATGAACTTGCGGTATGTACGGCCAAGGTATGCGGTCATCAACCCACTCACTTCATTCGGACTGGGCTTCCGCCCTGCAGCCCCGATCCGGTCACATTCTGATAAGATCACAATGGTTCCTGTCCGCCCTTCAAAGAATAATTTGTATTCTGGTGGGATACTCTTTACTGTTGGTACAGGGATGGCTCCTTTCATATGGATTTTATCCAAATCTATACAAACTGAATAGAAGTTTCCATACGCAGTATCCCTAGAATACACTTCCACACGCCTTGCAATAGACAAGCTTCCAAGGAGCAGGCCCATTCCGAATCTTCCGATCCCATGCCTGCCATTCTGTTGCTCCCAGGACGAGCATCCAGGGACCAAGCATCTTGATATAGTCTCATAGTCCATACCGCACCCATTATCAGCCACCGTTATCCTGTCAAGCTCTTCTATTTCTTTTTTTCCGATCCGCTTCTGCTTTTTCACAAAGGATATCTCTATCTCGCCGGCTCCTGCTTCCACAGAGTTGTCAATGATTTCGCCAAGCCCGTTTTCAAAAGAATAATCGTTGTATCTCATGTTTCTATACAGCATCTGGACGTCGACTAAAGGATTATTCATATTGTCTCCTTTCGTACACAAAAAGCTTTATATGAGAGAAGGACATAGTATATACCACAGTTCGTTTTCAATGATTATGTCTTTCTGCCATTGATTAATTCTTTTGCCTCCATCAACAATTTGATTGCTTCTTCAATATCCTGTTGCATCTCCTTCTTCCTTCTTTGCGTTGCTTGAGCATGTGACAGCTTCCAGATTGCTTTTCCCACCTTGTCAGCGGAGACAACCGCTCGTCCCTCGATACTATATTCGTATGATGTAGATAACACGTTTCCAACAGGATCCTGCATCATTTCTGTGTTCCTCCTCTCTCCTCTTTCATCAGAAATATTTTTTCGTCTTCCGAACAAACCCCAAAATATTCATCAGTCCGTGTGAAATAAAACTCGATACCGTACATCTGCTTCAAGAATACCTTGTATACATCCCACATAGCGCCACAGACATTGCATTTATGCTTCCGTTCTTCATCATCATAATCCGACAACGTACGGTCCCACAGCCTGATTATCTCCTTCATCTGCAGGCCTGCTTCGCTTTTAAGGAATTTCGTTAGTTGCCGGATCCTATCGATATCTATGTTTTCAATCTCTTCCTCAGTGCAGCCTCCTTGTACTTCAAAGTCTTCCTTCGTATTCTTTCTGATTGTCATGTCTTTCCATCCTTTCTATGCGTCCCGGCGTTGACTCCTTCAGAGGAAATCACTGCTTTCTTTTTAAGATCTGCCGCTGGGAAAGCATTGCTCTTCTATTCCGTCTTCGTTTCCAATGTCCTTCTCATCAAGGTCATCCCAAGCATGATGCATCTGACTTGCTGTTTCTCTTCATCTGTGAGTTTCTTTAATAATTCAATAAATTCGCAGACTTCTGCTGTCTGGCGATCTACCGTCTCTGCTTCTTCCTGTATTTTTTCCATGATTAACCCCCTTTCCTTAATCCTTAAAAATCCCCTTTGCCAACATTATATTATCCTGTGTCTACATTGTCAACCTTTTTGTCCCCTCTGTCTACTTTATTGTTGACTTTCATTTTCTGCCATGCTATTCTCAAAGAAAACAAAAAAGGACGTGAGCAAATTGTCGCAAGGCGAGCGGGTTAAAGCCATCAGAAAATCAATGCATCTAAGCTTGGAAAAATTTGGGGAAGCATTAGGGGTCGGAAAAAGTGCTATTTCAAAAATTGAAAAAGATGACCGTTCCTTGACGGATCAGATGGCACGTGCAATATGCCGCGAATACAACGTAAATTATAAATGGTTGTTATCAGAAGATGGTGACATGTTCGATTCACTGCCACAGACGATACTAGATGAATTGTGTAGACAGTACGATCTTAATGAATTTGATCGTGTCATAATCAACATGTATTTGAATCTTTCCGCAAAAGAACGTCATTGTATTATGATGAAAATATATGATTTGTTTGACAAACTGAGAAACGAAGATATTAGATATTTATGCAATGAGGAAAACCATTACTGTTGAAGTTCCCATCCAGCGATTCGTCGCTTTATAAGTTTCCTTTCTTTCTTAGAATTCAAGATCAATATATAAGTCTAATCTCTCTCTGTTGATAAAAATGGCCCCCGAAGGAGCCATTTTTTAGAATGAAATTTTTTTTGCTTTGCTGAACTTACCATATGTTATCTGCTTGCCGGATTTTTTGACAGCCCGCACTTTAAAATAATAGGTCTTGCCCTTTTTCAGTTTTTTGCGCGTATAGGAAAGCTTTTTTGTCTTCTTCAGAAGTTTAAACTTTCCCTTTTTCCCAGCGCGCCAGTACACCTCATAATAGGAAGCGCCTGCTGTTTTCTTCCATTTGAGTACTGCAGACTTCTTTTTCTTTTTTGCAGATTTCCAGATGACCTTCGCAAGACTCGTTTCCTTTTTATTCCCGATTTCATCCTCATCTGATGGTGGCATTTTTTGTGTCTCAGGTGGCTTTCTTTCCTCTGCCAGTTTAGCCTTCAGTTCTTCAAGGGTCAACTGCTTTTCCAAACGCTGCCCGGTAGCCCAGTCATAGACCTGCTGGTAATATATCCCACACACCTGGCAGACATATTCCCGTGTGTCCGGCGTATGATACCATGCATGGTCCACATAAAGGTCTTCATAAGGAAGCGCGAGGTATATATAGCAGTCACTGCTCCCATTTCTGGCGGCACTGTTGTAGCTGATGCAGAAATATTTCCCGGAATCACTGATCTGTGACTTCGGCTCTATCAGTGTTACACGCGAACCCTCTTTATCTACCAGCGATGTGCTGGAACTGTATTTCAACGTGGAAACCCCCGCCTCGTCAAATTTATAGACAAGGAATGTGTCTTCGTCGTCTGCCTTCCATATATCAAACCTGGTATCCATCTCTTCCTTCTTCGAACCGGAAAAATACAGGCTGTTGGCCTTATAATCGGTTATGTAGCGGATACGGATATCTGCAAACAGCCCGTTGTCTGTTACGCCTTCCGGTACAACTGCGGAGTTCTTAAAATATTTCTCCTCCGGGTTGTTTTCCCATGCCCCTGTGACGGATGCCACAACCTGGCTTCCATCGCTTAATACGGCCGTCACCTGCCCCGGCAGGATAGACGCCATCCTTGCCATGCGGTCTGACTCGTTATCAATGCTCCGGAGGACATACACGTCATGGTTTTCCAGCACATCCGTGACTTCTACTGTCGATGCGGCTGCCGGCTCTGTTTCGGTAACAGTGCTTATTTCTTCGATTCCCATTACCTCGATTCCGGTATCATCCAGGATGGTCTCTGCTGCCTCATGGGGTTCTTCTGTAAAATCCTCATCAATGATACAGCCAGCTTCCTCGCCAAATATCTCCTGGGTCTGTTCCGTCGTTTCCTGTATAAGCTCTGTTTCCGGCAGCTCTTCCGCAGAACATACAGTAGAAATAGTCAATGCAG
>CANQVH010000018.1 GCA_947627245.1 uncultured Lachnospiraceae bacterium
CCGAACGACTTCACGTACAGCTACGAGCTTGAGGGAAGCATCGAGGACAAGCTGAACCAGATCGTACAGAAGGTGTATGGCGGCAGCAAGGTGGTGCTGACGGCGAACGCGCAGAAGCAGGCGAAGGAGCTGGAGGCACTTGGCTATGGGAACTGCCCGATCTGCGTGGCGAAGACACAGTACTCACTGACGGACGACCAGACGAAGCTGGGGGCTCCGACGGGCTTTGAGGTGACGGTGCGGAACCTGAAGATCTCGGCGGGCGCAGGGTTCATCGTGGCGCTTACGGGTGAGATCATGACGATGCCGGGGCTTCCGAAGGTACCGGCGGCGGAGCGCATCGACGTGGACGAGACCGGCAAGATTTCCGGACTTTTCTGATCTGAGATCAGCTCTGATTATCTGATAAATATATACGGGAGGTATAGTACAATGGGATTTTCAACCGTACCATGTAACGAATTTGTGGAAGTGCTCGCTTCCAAGGCTCCGGTTCCGGGCGGCGGCGGCGCATCTGCGCTGGTAGGCGCAGTGGGAACCGCGCTCGGCAATATGGTGGGTAGCCTGACGGTCGGCAAGAAGAAATATGCCGATGTCGAGGCGGAGATGTATGAGCTGAAAGCAAAATGCGACAAGCTGCAGGCGGAGCTTCTGCACCTGATCGAGCGCGACGCGGAGGTGTTCGAGCCGCTTTCCAAGGCATACGGCATGCCGCGCGAGACTGAGGAAGAGAAGGCGGAGAAAGCGCGCGTGATGGCGATCGTGCTGAAGGATGCCTGCTCCGTTCCGATGGAGATCATGGAGAAATGCTGTGAGGCGATTGACATGATCGCAGTGTTTGCGGAGAAAGGCTCTACGCTCGCGATCAGCGACGCAGGTGTTGGCGCGGCGTTCTGCAAGGCGGCATTAAAGGGCGCCAGCCTGAACGTCTACATCAACACGAAGTCCATGGCGGATAGAGAGCTTGCGACGCAGCTCAACGAAAAGTGCGACAAGATGCTGGCAGATTACACCGCGAAGGCGGACGCGATCTTTGACAGCGTGTTGGGACGCCTGAAATAACTGGAAGCGTAAAACAGTAGGGCAGGATAAAGCCTGTCGGGAAACCGGCGGCATGATCTGCCTGACTGGAACAAGTATGGAAAGGAGCACAAAATGGCAAAACAGTTACTTGGAAAAGAAGTTACGGCTGCCCTGAACGAGAGAATCAAGGCGAAAGTGGCCGAGATCGAGGCAAAGGGCATCAAGCCGACGCTCGGGATCATCCGTGTCGGCGAGAACGAGAGCGATATTTCTTATGAGAGAGGCGCGACAAAGCGTTGCGAGACGCTTGGCGTCGCATGCGAGAAGATTCTTCTTCCGGCGGATGTGTCGCAGGAGGAGCTTCTGAAGGTGATCGATGACGTAAACAAGAACGACAGCATTCACGGCGTTCTTTTGTTCCGTCCGCTCCCGAAGCATCTGGATCAGAGCGTGATCGAGAATGCGCTGGATCCGGCGAAGGATGTGGACTGCATGACCGACGGCTCTATGTCCGGTGTATTCACGGGCAAGGCGATCGGGTATCCGCCGTGCACGCCGCAGGCATGTATGGAGATCCTCGATCATTACGGGATCGACTGCACCGGCAAGAAGGCGGTCGTGATCGGCAGAAGCCTCGTGGTAGGCAAGCCGGCGGCGATGATGCTGGTCAAGAAGAATGCGACCGTCACCATCTGCCATACGAAGACCGTGGATATGCCGTCGGTGGCGCGTGAAGCGGACATCATCATCGTGGCTGCGGGCCGCGCGGGCGTGGTAGGCGCCGAGTATGTAAAGCCGGGTCAGATCGTCATCGACGTAGGTATCAACGTGAACGCGGAGGGCAAGCTCTGCGGTGATGTGGACTATGCGGCGGTGGAGCCGATCGTGGACGCGATCACTCCGGTTCCGGGCGGTGTCGGCAGCGTGACGACCTCTGTACTCGTGAGTCATGTCGTAGAAGCGGCAGCAAAACGCTGCTAATGGCAGAACGCACTTGTTGCGTGGCTGGCTAAGAATATGATTCAGGTGACAGTTCAAAATATTTCTGCCGATTCACGCATAGGATACGACCAAGGGAGGAAAGATCGTGCGGAGAATTCTATCTTTGACGGCCGTGCCGATGTGCGGAGTCTGTATGGCGCTTGTGCTTTTCCTATTGCAGACGTCCGTCCGGGCGGAGGATGCTCTGCCCGGCGTGAAAAGGCAGGAGAGTGAAATGAAAAAAGACGGGATCAAGGCGGATCGAATCGCGGTGCTTGCTCCGGGAGACATCGTCGACGCGGCGCAGGTGACAGGGCAGGAAGATGCTTATTTTGTGCAATATCCGATCACGGAGGGCGACGCGGTATTCGAGCGGATCAACGGAAAATCCTACCGTGAAAATGACGATATTGCGCTGGAGGATCTGCGTTATCTGAAGCTTCTGCATTATAATTTCGATCACGAGATCCAAGTCGGAGAGCTGATCGTGAACGAGGATGTAGCGGATGACGTGCTCTCGATCTTTCGGGAGCTGTTCGAGGCGGAATATGAGATCCGGTCGATGTTTCTTGTGGACAATTACTGGACGGGAGACGCGACGGACAGCGATACGGCTTCTATAGAGGAAAACAATTCTTCGGCGTTCAACTACCGGGAGGCGACAGGCGGCATGACGCTCTCGAACCATGCGCTCGGGCGGGCGATTGACATCAACCCTCAGCAGAATCCATATGTTGTGTACCGGGACGGTGCTTGGCGCTGGGAGCATGAGAACGCGACGCCGTATATCGACCGGGACAGCGGCGAGGCCCATATGATCGCGGCGGGAGATGTCTGCTGCGAGACGTTTGCCAGATACGGCTTTTGCTGGGGCGGCGAATGGGAGAACCCGATTGACTACCAGCATTTTGAGAAGGAAACCGTTGACGTGATTCCGTGAATGTGTTATAGTTTCAGTGTGTAATTGAAGATTGCCGTACCAAGTGCAGAGCTTATTCTGAAGAGGGAATCAGGTGCGATGCCTGAGCGATCCGGTCACTGTATACAGGGAGTGAGCCTCAATATCCATTGCGTACCCGAACAAAACGTGAGAAGGAGAGGCAAGCGAAGATCTGTGAGCCAGGAAACCTGCTTGGTATGAGAGATGAGCTGCCGAAGATGGCTCGACACTCCACAGCGGAAGCGTTCGCGCTCCGCGGTCTGCGATGGGGAAGCAGACGATCCGATACGAATGGAATGTTGTCTCAGGGCAATGGAGAGATACACAATTACCTCCTTATGTTCCGGCTTGGGTCGGCTTTTTCGCAAGAGCCCGGCTGCCGGGACTGCGTACAGATGACGTTCCGCAAGCTGATCTGTACGAATGGCGCAACTGCCGTCCGGCAATCCGCAATGCCGGCGGGAGTTGCGTTTTTATGCGCAGACTTATACAGGGGATGGTGATTATGGAAGAAAAACAGAGAATTTATTATTGGGACAATTTAAAGGGAGTGCTGATCCTCCTTGTGGTTTTGGGACATTATGTGGAGAAAGGACTTCCGCGGAATTTCGTGTGGACGGCAATCTACAGCATCCACATGCCGGCGTTTATTTTTGTGAACGGATACTTTCTCGGCCGGTCAAAGCGAAATCCGGTCGACCGCATTCCGAAGGTCTTGGGTCTGTATGCGCTGATGGAGGCGCTCAATATAGCGCTTGCCCTGATCCGAAAAGAGGGGCTTTCCTTTACGTTCGGCAATCCGGGCTATGGATGCTGGTATCTGCTGTTTTTGACATACGCGTATCTGACGGCCTATTTTATCAGAGGGAAAAAGGGCGCCTATGTCTTGGCGGGCGCCGTCGCGGTCTCGCTGCTGGCCGGACTTGATCCGACGATCGAGGATAAGTTCCGGATCGGACAGAGCATGTACTACATGCCGTATATGATCGCTGGCTTTTTCTGGAAAGCAGATGAGATCGTGGAGTGGGCGAAGCGCCGCTGGCCGCTTTGCGCATGCGGTTTCGTGCTGATTCAGGCGTGCCTGTTTCTGGCAAGAAATCAATTCCGGCGTAAGATTTTCCGGGGACTGGAAACCTATGAGGAGCTCAAGCTGGCTCCGATTCCCGGCATGCTGGAACGGCTCGGCACGTATCTGGTATCCGGCCTGCTGGTCCTCTGCCTTCTTGGACTGATCCCGCGGTGCAAATGCATCCTCTCCGAGATTGGACGCCATACGCTGGTGATCTACCTTGTGCATACGTTTATGCTGCAGAATTTTACCTCGCAGATTTATCGGATGACTGGCAAAAACGCAGTGCTTTCGTTTACGGTGATGACGCTTCTGATCGTGGGACTGTGCGCCGCGATCATAGCCGTTCAGAATGTTTTCCGGCGCAGATCCTGAGGTTCTAGCCGGACGGCGGTCCGCATATATTGAAGTAGTATATGCAGGGGGAGCCGTTCATGGAAAAATTTGACCTATACAAAGACATTCAGATGAGGACAGGCGGCGAGATCTACGTTGGCGTCGTTGGCCCTGTGCGGACAGGGAAATCTACATTTGTGAGAAAATTTGTAGAGCAGATGGTCCTGCCGGAGCTTGATGAGCGGGAACGCGCAAGGGCGCAGGATGAAATGCCGGCCAGCGCTTCGGGAAGGACGGTCACGACGGTCGAGCCCAAGTTTATTCCGAGAGAGGCGGCCGCGATCGGGGTCGGAGACGGGACACAGATGCGGGTGCGGCTGGTCGACTGCGTGGGCTTTCTGGTGCCGGGGGCGGAGGGAGCAGAGGAAAACGGCGCTCCCCGTATGGTGAAAACGCCGTGGCAGGAGCAGCAGATGACGTTTCAGGAGGCTGCCGGAATGGGCACGCAGAAGGTGATCTCGGATCACGCGACGGTGGGAATCGTGCTCACGACGGACGGAAGCTTCGGCGAGCTTCCGCGGGAAAGCTTTCTGGAGGCGGAGAAGGAAGCAATCACAAGACTTCAGAGGATCGGAAAGCCGTTTCTCGTCATCATCAATTCCGCGAGGCCGTACAGCGAGGAAGCAAGGGCTGCGAAGGAATATATCGGAACAGCCTACGGCGCGAACAGCATGATCCTCAACTGTGAACAGATCGGCGCGAACGAGATCCATCAGGTATTTGAACAGTTCCTGTATGAGTTCCCGCTTACCCGCATTGTCTTTCAGGTTCCGAAGTGGACGGAGACGCTGGAAAACACGCATTGGCTGAAGCAGGATCTTTTTGGCGCTGTCCGAAACTCCATGCAGGAGCTGCATACAGTCCGCGACATTTACCGGGAATCCTTCCGGCTGGACAGCAAGTACATAAAGAAAACAAAGGTTGAGACCGTGGATCTGTCGAGCGGGAACGCGGAGGTCTCCGTTGCGATGCAGGATCCGCTGTATTATGAGATTTTAAGCGAGATGACCGGAGCGGATATCAAAAGCGAGTACCAGCTGATCTCGATTGTCCGGGAGATGGCGAAGCTGAAGAAGGAGTACGAGGCGGTAGCCTCGGCGATGTCAGAGGTGAGACAGACCGGATACGGGATCATCACGCCGCAGCGGGAAGAGATTCGTATGGACGAACCCGTAGTCATCCGTCAGGGCAATAAATACGGGGTGAAGATCCGCGCGACCTCGCCCTCTGTGCATCTGATCCGCGCGGAGATCGAGACGGAGATTGCGCCGATCGTAGGGAGCGAAAGTCAGGCGCAGGATCTGATCGCCTACATGCATGAAAACGGGACGGCGCAGGAGGGCGCGTGGAATACGCTGATCTTCGGAAAATCTGTCGAGCAGATGGTAGAGGAGGGGATCCGCGCCAAGATCTCCGCGATCAGCGATGAGAGCCGACAGAAGCTGCAGGATACCATGCGGCGCATCGTCAACGAGTCGAGGGGAAGGCTCATTTGCATTGTCATTTGAATAGATTCGGCAAATTATGCAACAGATTGTTCCGAGTATGGAATAATTTGTTGCTTTTTGCGTTTTGTTTTATTTGACAAAAGTTAAAATATGCCATATAATATGAATCAAATATTACAAAAATGTTGTGGAACTATTAGGATGCAAAGGGGATAAAGTATGTTTCAGAAGCACAAAAACAAGATAAATTTTTTGCTCGCGGGCATGCTGTTTCTTATGCTTCTTTTTAGCCTGACGGTGCAGGCGCACGCTTCGTGGGTACAGAATGAGGACGGTACCTATTCCTATCAGGATGAGGACGGAGAGCTTGCGCGCAGCAGATGGATCGACAAGCGGTATTATGTGGACGCAGACGGGATCCGTCTGACAGGCAAGCAGAAAATCGGCGCGAAGTGGTACTATTTTTCGCCGTCGAACGGCAGACTTCAGAAAAAGTGCTGGATCGAAGATGGGGACGACCGTTACTATGCCGGGAAGGACGGCGCGCTTTACGCGAAGGGTATCTACACGATAAACGGGAGCCGGTACCTGTTCGGAGCAAACGCCGTTATGAAGACCGGGAAATGCACGTTTCAGAAGAAGACGTATTTTCTGCAGCTCAAGGACGGACGGATGCTGACCGACCAGTGGGTTCAGCTCGAGGACGGTTTCTATTATTTTGACAAGAGCGGAGCCATGCTGAAAAACAAATGGCTCTCGGATTTTACCTATTATGTGGACGGAAACGGATGCCGCGTGTCCGGAAAGTGGGTCGGGTCGAGATATATCGGCAAGAACGGCAAGGCGTTTTCGGGGCTGCGCAAGGTATCCGGTGTCTATTACTATTTCAACACGAGGACGCATGCCAAGGTCACGAACACGTTTGTCACCGTGGGCGGGAAGCGCTGGTACTTCAACAATGAGGGCATCGGCTCGCAGAATACCGTGCCTGCGCCGGGCAAGGGCGTGAACGTGCAGCCTCAGTATTATACGCACCCGGTCGTGGACGACGAGACGCTTTTGTCCTATATTATTTACTGTGAGGCGGGCAACCAGCCGTATGCGGGCAAGCTGGCGATCGGGTATGTCATTATGAATCGCGTATACAGCCGGACGTTCACCGCATCGACGGTGCGCGAGGTCATCTATGATCGGAGCCAGTTCAGCCCGGTCTGGAACTCGTCGCTGGACAAGGTGTACAGCGATCCCTCGATCGTCAACGAGGAGTGCAGGAAAGCGGCAAAAGCGGTGATGAAGAGACGCGCGCGTTTTGCGGCGGGAAAGACCGTCAAGCTGAATCTGAACGGAACGAAAACGGCTTTTCCATACTTATATTTTTTGGGCTCCGGAGGTTATCCCGGTCAGGGAATGTCGTCCGCGTATCTTCAGATCGGAGATCATGTGTTCTTTTCCTCATGGGGATGAGAGACGCAGGGTCGTAAATAAAACATGCAGAGAAGGGGATAGAATCGAACATATGGTTGATTTTATCCTTTTTTTATGTTAAAATGCAAAAGGTGATCGTATGAAAAGAGCGGATGTGATCTTGGGGCTGATCGTGCTAGCTGCCTGCATTGTGTGGCTTGCAGGTAGAGCGCTTCTGAGGAAGGACGGTGCGTACGTCGTGGTGAAGCAGGACGGAGAGCTGTTCGGAAGTTATGCGCTGGACGAGGACTGGGAGATTGACGTCCGGTCGGGTAATCATATTTCGATCAGAGATGGTGTTGTCTGGATGGAGTCGGCGGACTGTCCGGATCAGATCTGTGTCAAGCAGGGAAAGATATCGGCGGCGGGTTCTTTGATTACCTGCCTCCCGAATCGTGTGACCGTGCAGGTCGCGGGCGGCGGGATCGACAAGTCAGAGCCGGATGCGGTCGCCTATTAGATCCGCGGAACGGATGTGGCTGACTGCGGTGATCAGCGCGGATGCCGCGCTGGAATCGTCTATTAGATCCGCGGGAGGGATGCGCCGACGGACGGCGGCAGGGATACTGATAAAGCTGGAGGAAGAGCATGATCGCATATTTGAGGGGGACGGTCGCGCTGGTTGCGCAGACGCGTGTGGTCCTTGAGGTGAACGGAGTCGGATATCAGGTTTTTATCCATTCGCGGGACGCTTCCCGGATGCCGGGGCGCGGAGAAGAGATTCTTCTGCACACGTATCTGAGCGTCCGGGAGGATGCGATGCAGTTGTTTGGTTTTTTGGATGAGGACGATCTGGAGATGTACAAGCTCCTGCTGACGGTGAGCGGAGTCGGTCCGAAGGCGGGACTCGGGATACTCTCGGTTCTGACCGCGGACGATCTTCGGTTTGCCGTGCTGTCGGACGATGTGAAAAAAATCTCACAGGCGCCGGGGATCGGTGGCAAGACCGCGAAGAAGCTGATCTTGGAGCTGAAGGATAAGCTGAGCTTTGAAGATGCGTTTGAGAAGAAGCTGGCGCACAGTGAGGAGGCCGCGGGAGCGGCGCTCGACGACGCGAGGTCCGAGGCGGTGCAGGCGCTGACGGCGCTGGGGTATTCCGGAAGCGACGCACTGAAGGCGGTGCGCAGCATCGATGCAGATGACGATATGGATACCGAGACGATCCTGAAGCTTGCGCTCAGGCAGATCTCGTCTCTGTGACATTTCCGATAGGAGAATTTATGGCGAAAAGAATCATAACGACAGATACGACGGAGGAAGATATCCGGCTGGAGCCGGGACTCCGTCCGAAGCTTCTGAATGAGTATATCGGGCAGGAGAAGGCGAAGGATACGCTGCGCATTTTTATCGACGCGGCGAAGCAGCGGGAGGACGCGCTGGATCATGTGTTGTTTTACGGCCCTCCGGGACTCGGCAAGACGACGCTGGCGTGTATCATCGCCAATGAGATGGATGTGAATATCAAGATCACATCCGGGCCTGCGATCGAAAAACCGGGGGAGATGGCCGCGATCCTGAACAATCTTCAGGAGGGGGACGTCCTGTTTATCGATGAGATACACCGTCTGAATCGGCAGGTAGAGGAAGTGCTGTATCCGGCGATGGAGGATTTTGCGATCGATATCATGATCGGAAAGGGTGCCGCGGCGCGCTCGATCCGCCTTGACCTTCCCCGTTTTACGCTGATCGGAGCGACGACGAGGGCCGGTATGCTCTCCGCGCCTTTGCGGGATCGCTTCGGCGTGGTGAATCATCTGGAATATTACACGGAGAAGGAGCTTCAGACGATTGTGCTCAGATCCGCCGGCGTGCTGGGCGTGGAGATTGACAATCGCGGGGCGCTCGAGATCGCACGGCGTTCGCGCGGGACGCCGCGTCTGGCGAATCGGATGCTGAAAAGGGTTCGCGACTATGCACAGGTGCGCTATAATGGAAAAATCTCCTCTGCGGTCGCCGCGGAGGCGCTGGATCTTCTCGAGGTTGACCGTTTCGGGCTGGATCATATCGACCGCGCGATCTTGGAGCTGATGATCGATAAATTTGGGGGCGGACCGGTCGGTCTTGACACACTTTCGGCGGCGATCGGCGAGGATCCCGGTACGATTGAGGACGTCTATGAGCCGTACCTTCTGAAAAACGGTTTCCTGAATCGGACGCCGAAGGGACGCGTAGTGACGGATCGTGCATACGAGCATCTTGGGAGGAGCCGTGTCGAGGACTAGATTCCGGGAAGATGCCGAACCGTCCGGGAAGAAACAGTTGTATTTTTTTCAAATTCGCTTATAATGGGTATAAGACCAATGAAAGGAAGGCTAACCATGTCATCCAAGACCAAGACACAAGTGATAATCGCGGGGAAAATATACACGCTCAGCGGCTATGAGAGCGAGGAATATCTGCAGCGCGTCGCCACATATCTGAACGGACGGATCTCCGAGTGCAAGAACCTCGAGGGATACCAGAGGATGTCCCCGGAGCTTCGGGGAATTCTCCTCGACCTGAATGTCGCGGACGACTACTTCAAGATGAAGAAGAGGGTGGAGGAGCTGGAGCAGGAGCTTTCCCAAAAAGACAAAGAGATCTATGATTTCAAGCATGAACTGATCACGGCACAGATCAAGCTTGAAAATGCCGGAAAGGACGCCGCGGCGCTGGAAGAGAAGAACGCGCGGCTCCAGAAGGAAAACATCCAGATGGAGACAAAGCTCCAAGATCAGAAAAAGAGACAGTGAATGGGCGGGCTGCAGCAATTCGCATGTATCATCCGGGCGCGGAGGTGTGTGAGGATTTTTGCAGCTTAACTTTTTCGCAGAGGAGGTATTATGTGCGAACTGCTTGCGCCGGCAGGTTCATATGAAAGCATGATCGCCGCGGTCAATGCCGGCGCGGACGCCGTGTATGTGGGCGGCCGGATGTTCGGGGCGCGGGCATACGCGGACAATCCGGACAAGGAGCGGCTGCTTCGCGGACTGGATTACTGCCATATCCACGGGCGGAAGCTGTACCTCACGGTCAATACGCTCCTGAAAGAGCGGGAGCTTACAGACATGCTTTATCCGTATCTTCTGCCGTATTGGGAGAACGGCGTCGACGGGCTGATCGTGCAGGATCTCGGGGTGATGCGGTTCGTGCAGGAGCATTTCCCGGGGCTTCCCATTCACGCGAGCACACAGATGACCGTCACGGGACCGGAGGGGGCGCGTCTGCTGAAGGCTCAGGGCGTTTCGCGCGTCGTGCCTGCGAGGGAGCTGTCCTTGGAGGAGATCCGCGCGATCATAGAGGAAGCGGGTGTTGAGGTCGAGACGTTTGTTCACGGAGCAATGTGTTATTCTTATTCCGGGCAGTGCCTGTTCAGCAGCCTGCTCGGGGGCAGGAGCGGCAACCGCGGACGCTGTGCGCAGCCCTGCAGACTTCCTTACCGCGTCGAAGACGCTTCAGCCGCGTATCTGCTCTCTATGAAGGATATGTGTACGCTGGATCTTTTGCCGGAGATTCTGGACGCAGGGATCGCGTCGCTCAAGATCGAGGGACGGATGAAGCGGCCGGAGTACACGGCGGGGGTCGTGAGCATATACCGAAAATATATTGATCTATATCAAAGATCCGGAAAGGAAAACTACCGTGTGGAGGATGAGGATCGCAGCGTCCTGCTCGATTTGTACAACCGCGGCGGGTTTTCCGAAGGATATTACCATACCCGCAACGGGCGGGAAATGCTGTCGCTGTATCGGCCGAATCACAGGGGAAGGGCCGCTGTCAGGCTCCGCGCCGGGAAGGGCAAAAACCCGAGATTTACGGCGATCGAGCCGCTTGGAAAAGGTGATGTGATCGAGCTTGCGCCGGGCAGGGAGGTTACGCTCGGGGAGGATATAAAGCGGGCGGAGACGTTCCGGCTTCCGGGCAGAGTGTCTGAGTATCCTGCGGACGGAGTGTTCTATCGGACAAAGAACGCGCGGCTTCTCGAACAGTTGAAGACACAATACATGGACCGGGAGATTCAGGAGAGCGTGAGCGGGACGCTGGCAATCTCTGCAGACGCTCCGGCCGTGCTTACCCTTACCTGCAGGGAGATTCGGGTCTCGTGTTCGCTTGCGATTGCCGAGCCTGCGAAGAGCCGGCCGACGGACGCGGACACGGTGCTCCGGCAGATGAAGAAGACGGGCAATACGCCTTTTGTATTTGAGACCTTAGACCTGTCGCTGGCGGACGGACTGTTCGTTCCGGTCGCAAAGCTGAACGAGCTGAGGCGCGCCGGCCTTTCGATGCTTGAGGAAGCGCTTTTGGAAAAGGGCAGAAGGAAACCAGCCGCGGGACAGGACACGGATTTCGGACAGGAGATTCAAGTCGGGCAGGGTACACAAGTCGGACAGAGAGCCTGCACAGGACAGGACATGCAAGGCGGACAGGAGACCTGCGAAACGCAGAGAACGGATGTAAAGCAGAAAGCGTCGGGGTTTCTTATAAACATTCTTGTGACGACCGAGGAACAGCTTGAGGCGGTGCTGGAATGTGAAAGGACCGACATAGATACGGTTTATCTGGACGCTCTGATATTCGCGACGGCAGGGGAACGGTCCTTGCAGCTTGTCGGGCGCGTAAAGCGCCGTGGCTGGCGCTGTTTCCTGAATTGCCCGGTCGTGCTGCGCAGTCGGGAGCGTGCTTTTCTGTCGGGGAATATGATGCGAACGGTGATGAAAGATCTGGACGGCTTCCTTCTTCACACGGTCGACGAGCTTGCTTTTTTCCGGGATTTCATCAGAGAGACCGGAATTTCCGCCATTCTCGCGGCGGATGATAATTTTTATGCGTATAATTCCCGGGCGGCGAAGCTTCTGCAAGAATTGGGGATTGGGCGGTTCACGCTTCCGGCGGAGCTGAATTTCCGGGAGCTTATGTCTCTGGATACTGGTCGTGCGGAGCTGAATGTATACGGCTTTCAGGCGCTGATGCAGTCGGCGCAGTGCGTAAAAAAGAACACGGACCGCTGTGTGGAAACTCCCGGGATCACATACCTTACGGATCGAAGGAAGGTCCGTTTCCCGATTCTGAACCGCTGTCCGTTCTGCTGCAATACGATCTACAACAGCGTTCCGCTGATGCTGTGCGGCTGCCACGCGGAGCTTGCACGGCTTTCTCCGGCGTTTCTTCGGCTTTCCTTCACCGTCGAGTCGAAGGCGGAGACGGCTCGTGTGATCGACGTCTGCATGGGCGTCCTGAACAAAGGGGCGGAACCGTCCTTACTCGGCGAGACGACAAGAGGACACTTCAAAAGGGGAGTAGAATAGGATTATGATGAATTTGATCATTCAGGTTTCCAAATATCTGATCCTGCTGCTGATGGCGCTGTACACGCTGCAGTGCTTTACGGTGTTTCGGCTGAAGGACGAGGATGCGAAGGGATACTTGTTCCTGCGCCAGAATATGCTGATGTTTTTTATGCATTTTGTGGCTTTTATGGTGCTGTATCTGGAGCTGTCGGAGACGACGATCCTGCTGTTCTACGGAGCGCAGGTCCTTTATCTCGCGGCGGTGCTTGTCTTGTTCGGAAATCTGTACTACAAGGCGTCGCGGCTTCTGATCAACAACATGTGCATGCTGACGTGTATCGGTTTTATCATGATCACGAGGCTGTCCTATGAGCAGAGCGTCAAGCAGTTCAAGATCGCCGTGATCTCCTCGGTCGTCGCTCTGCTGATCCCGGTGCTCATACGGAAGCTGCGTTTTATTACGCGGATGTACTGGGCGTATACCCTGCTCGGCATCGGCCTGCTCGGGCTTGTCGCGATCGCGGCCCGCTCGACCTACGGCGCTAAGATTTCGTTCGACGTGGGCGGGATCTCCCTGCAGCCGTCCGAGTTTGTCAAGATCATCTTTGTCTTTGCGATCGCAGGTCTGCTCACCCATGCTCGGGATTTCCGGCGCATTGTGATCGCCACGGCGCTCGCGGCGGCCCATGTGCTGATTTTGGTGGTTTCCAAGGATCTCGGGAGCGCGCTGATCTTCTTTATTACGTATCTGGTGATGCTGTTCGTGGCGACGCGGAATCCGTTCTATGTGCTGGCCGGGATTTTGTCCGGCTCCGTCGCAGCGGTCGGGGCATACTTTCTGTTCAGTCATGTGCGCGTGCGTGTGGAGGCGTGGAAGGATCCGTTCCGGGATTATCAGGGAGACGGATACCAGATCGGCCAATCGCTGTTTGCAATCAGCGCCGGGAGCTGGTTCGGCACCGGACTGTGTCAGGGTTCGCCGGGGGCAATTCCGCTCGCGTCAAAGGATATGATGTTTTCCGCGATCTGCGAGGAGCTGGGCTGTGTTTTCGGCATCTGCCTGATCTTGGTGTGTATGAGCTGCTTTATCATGTTTGTCAACATCGCGATGCAGTTGACGAACCGTTATTACCGGCTGGTGGCGGTCGGACTTGGCACGACCTACGCGGTGCAGACCTTTTTGACGGTAGGCGGCGCGACCAAGCTGATCCCGCTGACCGGCGTGACCTTGCCGCTCGTCAGCTACGGCGGAAGCTCGATGCTGAGCACCCTGATCATGTTTGCGATCGTGCAGGGCCTGTATATGCTTCAGCGGGATGAGGAGAGCAAGGCCGAGAAGAAGCGGCAGGAGCAGATGCCATATTACGGAGAAGGAAATTATACCGGAGTGCAGGAGGAGTATTATGAGAACGACGGATACGCCGAGGCGCAGGAGACGGGCTACGGCCGCGAAGGGTACGGCGGATGGGACGAACCGGAGAACGGATACTATGATCGTGACGGATATTTCGGACCTCGATACGAATACTACGCAGACGACGGAACAGACTTCCGGGAGGAGGAAGCGTACCGGGACGAAGAGTACGACAGGAAACCGCGCAGGAGATAAGATTCCGGTCCGTGTGAAGGAAGTCTATTTTGAACAGGAACCGGAGCCGGTTTCGGGCGGTGGGCGCAATACGGAGCTGGGAATCGTCACCTACACGTTTGTGTTTCTTTTCCTGATCATGATCGGATACCTTGTCTACATCAACGTGTGGAAGACGAAGGAGCTGAATTCCAGCGCCTACAACACAAAGGATATCGCGAATATGGATAAATACATCCGCGGGTCGATTTTGTCCGCGGATGGAAGCGTGCTTGCGCAGACGGACGTGCTGGACAACGGCGACGAGGTCCGTGTCTATCCGTTTGCAAACAAATTCGCCCATATCATCGGATACGCGACGAACGGACAGTCAGGGCTGGAGGCGGCCTGCAACAAAGACCTGCTTTCCTCCCATGTTCCGGCGCTCTCAAGACTTGAGGAAGAGGAGACGACAAAGACGCGCGGGGATTCGGTCGTGGTGACCCTGAACGCGAATCTTCAGAGCGTGGCGTACGACGCGCTTGGTTCCTACAACGGGGCGGTCGTCGCGCTGGAGCCGGATACGGGGAAGATCCTTGCCATGGTGTCGAAGCCTGACTTCGATCCGAACACGATCGGAGAAATATGGGAGAGCCTTGTGACGGACAATACGAGCAGCGTCCTGCTGAACCGGGCGACACAGGGACTTTACCCGCCGGGCTCGACGTTCAAGATCCTGACGACGCTTGCCTATATGCGGCAGAAGCCTGGTGAATTCCGGAACTTCCAATATGAGTGTACTTCGCAGGTCACGGTGAACGACGTCACGATCAACTGCTACAACAACACCGCGCACGGGCAGGAGGATCTGAAGGGCGCGTTTTCACATTCCTGCAACACGGCGTTCGCCAGCATCGGGATGGAGCTTGACAACGAGGATTTCATCTCTCTGTGCGAGGAATTTCTGTTCAACCGGTCGCTCCCCGTGACGCTGCCGCACAGCACGTCGCAGTTTAATCTGAACAGGGACGCGTCCTACGGAGAACAGATGACGACGGCGATCGGGCAGGGCGAGACGCTGATGACGCCGCTGCATATGGCGATGATCGCGGCCACGGCCGCGAATGGCGGGATCCTGATGAAGCCGTACTGCATCGACCATGTCCAGACGTGCGACGGCGATCTGGTATCCACGACGAAACCGTCAAGATACAAGCGCCTGATGACGGCGGAAGAGGCGCATATTCTCAGCGAATACATGCAGGAGACCGTCATAAGCGGGACCGCAACGGAGCTCGGCTGGTACAATTTCACTGCCGCGGGGAAGACCGGGTCGGCAGAGTATGTAAACAAAAACGGCGAAGGCACGCACTCATGGTTTGTCGGATTTTCCGATGTGGAGGATCCGGATCTTGTCGTCGCGGTGATCGCGGAGGACGGCGGGACAGGCAGCCAGACGGCAGTCCCGATCGCCTCACAGATTTTTCAGGCATATTACGGCATTTACGGGAATTAAACGGGGAAATCCGCGCGATTATCACATTGTATACCGATTTCAGGTTGCACGATCTTCAAAAAAGAGTTATACTGATTGCAGTCATTTGCGGCACAACGCAGACAGGAGGGATTGCAATGATCGAGGCAACAAGCTGTGGCGGTGTGGTGATATTCAGAGGAAAGATACTTGTCTTATACAAAAGTTACAAGAACAAGTACGAGGGCTGGGTTCTGCCCAAGGGTACGGTGGAGGAAGGCGAGAAGTACGAGGAAACGGCGGCCCGCGAGGTGCGGGAGGAGACCGGCGTCACGGCTTCCATCATAAAGTATATCGGGAAGAGCCAGTACACCTTTAATGTGCCGGAGGATACGGTCGCGAAGGACGTGCACTGGTATCTGATGATGGCAGACAGCTATTACAGCAAACCGCAGCGGGAGGAGTATTTCATCGACTCAGGGTATTACAAATATCATGAAGCGTATCATCTTCTCAAGTTTTCCAACGAGAAGATGATTCTTGAAAAGGCGTACAATGAATATTTGAATCTGAAAAAGAACAATCTTTGGGGAAGAAGAAAATACTTTTAGTCCAAATGAAGCCGGGATTTCGCTGTCTGCGGGATCTCGGCGCTTTTTTGATAAGCCGTTTTGCTTTTTCAAAGGACAGACAGGAGGACGGTCATGAACTGGTATTGTGACCTTTATCTCGGGAAAGCCGCCCGTGAGAAAAAAGAGAAACTGATTCAAAAGATAGAATCGGGGAAAACTCCAGTCAATACGTATCTTCTGACGCTTGCGCCGGGGGAGGCGAATCAGCTTGAGATCGTTCCGGCATGGAATCTGAAATTCGAGCGGAACCGCGCGAAGCTTCCGCTGATCGTCGGGATCGGGTACGGCAGAGCCGAGGCGTTTGAACTCGTCCGCAGGATCACGGAGGACGTATACCGCGAGACGAAGGGCGCGGATCTGAAGGAGTATTTCCGGCAAAGGCTCGGCTGAGCGCCGGCGCGGGCAGTCCGCAGCGATGAGACGTGCCGGTTTGTCGAGCCGAAGCTTCGGCTGAGCGACGACGCGGGCAGTCTGTAACTATGAGACAGAAAGGGCGTCAGGAAGAATATGCTGCATATAATTCTGGGTATACTAAAAATAATCGGCATACTCGTGGGAATTATATTCCTGCTCCTGCTTGCCGCGCTGCTGGCGGCCGTTTTTGTGCCGGTCAGGTATAAGCTGAGCGCGAAGGCGCAGGCGGGGCAGTATGCGGTTTCCCTGCGGGGCAGTTGGCTCTTGCATATGGTCAGCGCGGCGGTGACCGCGGATTCCGCAGGCGAAAGCGGGATCGAGGTCGCGATCCGGCTGTTTGGCATCCGGCTGCCTCTGTTCGGTTCGGACAAAAAGTCAGGGAAAAAGCACAAAGAAAAAGACAGGAAAGAGGACGCGGAAAAGGGACGAAAGCCGTCCGGAGACAAAGCTGTGAAGCGGGATGAGCCGGAGCATGAGCAGAAGCTCGAGCCATCGAAACCAGAGAGGAAACCGAAACGAAGATCTGAGTCCGAGCAGAGCTCCAAGTTGTCAAAGCAGGAGCGGAAGACAGGACAGAACGAATCGAAAGCCGCCAAAATGGATCAAAAGGCCGACCGTCCCAACATTCTGCAAAAAATATGGTTTCAATGCAGGCGGATCTGTGATAAAATAAAACAAATCATACAAAAGATCGTCGCGCTTTTGCGCAAGCCGGGAGAACTGCTTGCGCTTGCCGAGGAGTATGAGGCGAGAGAACTGCTCGGCACTCTGGTGGGACACCTTGTATTTCTGATTGCGCACTACAAGCCGCGCAGGATTCGGGGCTATGTGCGCTTCGGGACAGATGATCCGTCTGTGACGGGTCAGCTTACGGGACTGATCTACTTTCTGCTTCCGGCGCGTGCGGACCGGTTTTCGGTCTGTCCCGAGTTCAACGAGAAGGTGTTCGAGACGGAGACTGTCTGTTCCGGACATATCCGGGCGCTTCATGTGCTTCGCGTACTGTGGCGCTGCTTCAGGGACAAGAGATTGAGAAGAGCGATTTCTGCATATCGTGGGCCGAGGGGCTGAGAAGAGTGGATTTCTGTATAGTGCGGGACAAGAGATTGAGAAGAATAGTCGCGGATCAAGAGGTTAGCTGAACGATAGTACATTTTTCGGGTAAACGGAAAAAGAGAGGAGAATCATAACATGGCGGACAATTTTCAGAGCACGGTAGAGTCCTTATTCAAGGGGATGGACAATTTTATCACGACAAAGACGGTAGTCGGCGATGCGATCACGGTCGGCGATACGATCATATTGCCGCTTGTTGACGTGATGTTCGGCGTCGGAGCCTCCGCGAAACAGGAGGACCGCAAGAATAACGGCGGTGGTGGTATGGGCGGAAAGATTTCTCCGAGCGCGGTTCTGGTGATCCAGAACGGCACGACGAAGCTCGTGAACGTAAAGAATCAGGACAGCGTGACGAAGATCCTCGACATGGTTCCGGATTTTGTCAACAAGTTTGCGGCGGGCAGAGGCTCAGGGAAGGCGTCGAAACCGGAGGACGACCCGGATGTGGAACAGGCGATCCACGACGCGGCCGAGGGAGAATCCACATTCTAAATACAGGGACTGCGCATACAATAGAAGAAAAGGATGACCGTCTTTCCGGCGAAAGGGACGCGGACGGCCACAAAGGGAATGAAACATGTTCAGATGCGCAAACTGATAGGATATACGATGTTCTGGATTGCCGCAGGCATGGTGGTCGAGCTGTTTATCGAGAGTATTCTGATAAGCATCCTGCTGATCCTGTTTTTTCTCCTGCTCGGATACAATCTGTTTCTGTAAGACATACGAGTTGTTTTGTGAGATATGCGATCTGTTTCTTTGGGAGACAAGAGAAGCCGCTGCAGTGCAGCGGCTTCTTTGCGTCCTCATGGGATTAAGCTCTCTCAACCTTACCGGATCTCAGACAAGAAGTACATACATACATTCTCTTGGCTGCACCGTTGACCTTCACTTTGACGTGTTTGACATTGGCCTTCCAGATCTTGTTGCTTCTTCTATGAGAATGGCTCACATTGTTCCCAAAGTGAACAGCTTTATCGCAAATTGCACATTTTGCCATGACCGCACCTCCTTGGAATGATATTAAGTCTGTCTTCTCTCACAGACTCACAGCAGTTTGATTTTATCAGATGCGCCGTTAATTTGCAAGCAGAAAATGTCAAAATGAAAAAATATTTTCCTGAAATATAAAAATGCATCTTTGCAACCGGGATGTTTTCTGGTAGAATATGCGTGAAGTGTGCAAAATTGGGTTTCTGATTATTTCAGGATAGATGGAGGTTTCTGTTTATGAAAGGTCGTATGAGTAATGAGCTTGGCGCGATCGTGATTGATCCGAATGTGATCGCGACCTACGCGGGAAGTGTTGCAGTCGAATGCTTTGGGATCGTCGGCATGGCGATCGTCAATGTGAAGGACGGCTTGGTACGTCTGCTGCGCCGCGATAGTCTGGAACGGGGACTGAGCGTGAAGATCGAGGAAAACCGGATCACGATCGATTTCCATGTGATCGTTTCCTATGGCGTGAGCATTTCCGCAGTGGCGGACAATCTCTTCGGCAATGTGAAATATCGGGTGGAGGAGTTCACCGGTATGGAGGTCGAGAAGATCAACATGTTCGTCGAGGGCGTGAGAGTCATTGATTAAGGAGGAGCTACCATTGAGTACGAATACGATAGATGCTTCCCTGTGCGCCAGAATGTTTCTGGCCGGAGCGAAAAATCTCGAATCAAAAAAAGAATGGATCAATGAGCTGAATGTGTTCCCGGTGCCGGACGGAGATACCGGCACGAATATGACGCTCACGATCATGTCTGCGGCGAAAGAGGTCGCCGCGCTGGAAGAGCTTACGATGGATACGTTTGCAAAGGCGGTGTCCTCCGGCTCGCTGCGCGGGGCGAGAGGCAATTCAGGCGTTATCCTCTCACAGCTTCTGCGCGGGTTTACAAAGGTGATCCGCAGCGAGAGCGAGATCAACGCCGCCGTGCTTGCGTCTTCCTTTCAGAAGGCGGTGGAGACTGCGTACAAGGCGGTCATGAAGCCGAAAGAGGGCACGATCCTCACGGTGGCAAGAGGCGCCGCGGACCGTGCGGTCGAGCTGCTTGAGGAGAATCCGGATATCGGCCTCGAAGCGCTGATCCCAGACGTGATCGCGCGCGCGGAAGAGGTATTGAACAAGACCCCCGAGATGCTTCCGGTGCTCAAGGAGGCGGGCGTGGTCGACTCCGGCGGACAGGGACTTCTGCAGGTGCTCAAAGGCGCGTACGACGCGTTTCTCGGCAAGGAGACCGACTACGAGATGGAGCTTCAGCCGGGAGAGACGGCGTCTGCCGCCGGAAAGCAGGCGGAGCCGGTCGAGGCAGAGATCCGATTCGGCTACTGCACGGAATTCATCATCATGCTGGAGAAGGAATATACGCACGAGACGGAGCTTGACTTTAAGGCGTTTCTGGAGTCGATCGGTGACTCGATCGTGGTTGTCTCGGATGACGATATCGTGAAGGTGCATGTACACACGAACGATCCCGGTCTTGCGATCCAGCGCGCGCTCACCTACGGTTCCCTGACGAGCATGAAGATCGACAACATGCGCGAGGAGCATCACGAGAAGGTGATAAAAGAGGCGGAGCGTCAGGCGGCGGGGACGCCGTCGGAGGGCGAAAGCAGGGAGACGCCGGTCGCCGCGGCGGAGCTCAAGGAGACGGGCTTTATTTCCGTGTCGATCGGCGACGGCATTGCGGATATCTTCCGGGATCTCGGCGTGGATTATCTGATCGAGGGCGGACAGACGATGAATCCGAGCACAGAGGACATGCTGAACGCGATCGAGAAGGTGAACGCGAAGAATATCTTCATCCTGCCGAACAACAAGAACATCATCCTTGCCGCAAATCAGGCGCGGGATCTGACCGAGGACAAGAATATCATTGTCGTGCCGACGAAGACGGTGCCGCAGGGGATTACGGCCGTGATCAATTTCGTTCCGGAGAAGTCTCCGGAGGAGAACGCCGCGGTGATGGAGGAGGAGATCGCCCGTGTGAAGACCGGACAGCTCACCTACGCGGTGCGTGATACGCATATTGACGACAAGACGATCCAAGCCGGCGATATCATGGGCGTCGGGGATCATTCGATTCTCGCGGTCGGAAAGGATATCCTGCCGGTGGCGGAGGAGACGGTCGCTCTGATGGTGGACGAGGAGACCGAGCTTATCAGCATTTACTACGGCGAGGATATCAGCGAGGACGAGGCTTCTGCGCTTCGGGACAAGATCGAAGAGCAGTATCCGGAGTGCGACGTGGAGCTGAACTACGGCGGCCAGCCGATCTACTATTACATTATTTCCGCAGAATAGAGGTTGTTATGAATCTGGAATCTTCTCTCGATTCCCTTGTGGGTATCGGTGAAAAGACGAGACTGAAATTTGAAAAAGCAGGGATCGTAAATCTGGGAGATCTGCTCGGGTATTATCCGCGCGCGTATGAGCGTTTCGAAAAACCGATCGCGATCCGCGCTCTGGAGGAAGGGACGTTGGCTGCGGTTGAGGCGGAGCTTACAAGGCCGATCGCCACGCGCCATGTGCGGGGACTTTCCATCTCCGCTACGGAATGCAGCGACGGGAGCGACCTCCTGCCGCTGACATGGTTCAACATGCCGTATCTGCGAAATACGATCCGCGCCGGAGTCCCCTATGTGTTCCGGGGAAGAGTGAAAAGAAAAGGACAACGGCTGCTCATCGAGCAGCCTGCTTTTTTTCCGCCGGACCAGTATGAAAAAATGACGAATGAACTGCGGCCGATCTATCCCCTCGTCAAAGGGCTGACCGGCGGTATGATCCAGAAGGCGGTTCGTCAGGTGATCGGGGTGGAGGGGCTTTTGCGCGAATATATGCCCGTGGAGATCCGCGAACGATATCGGCTTTCCGAGTACAATTACGCGGTGGCGCAGATCCACTTTCCGGCTGACGAGCATTCTCTGATGCTCGCAAGGCAGAGGCTTGTCTTTGACGAGTTCTTTTTCTTTATCCTGCAGCTCCGTTCGCTCAAGTCGAAACGGGAAGCGGCGCGAAGCAGCTTCGATATCCGCCCGTCAAAGCTGGCAAAGAAGCTGCTCGCAAATCTCCCCTATGATCTGACCAACGCGCAGAAGAAGGTCTGGACCGTGATCGAGCGGGAACTGTGCGGCGAGGTCGTGATGGCGCGACTGATTCAGGGCGATGTAGGTTCCGGGAAGACGATCGTGGCGATCCTTGCGCTTCTGACGGCGGCGGAGAGCGGCTATCAGGGGGCGCTGATGGCGCCGACCGAGGTGCTTGCCCGCCAGCATTATGAATCTCTGAACAAGCTTTTTGGAGAGAACAAAATTCCGTTCGGGACGGTGCTTCTGACCGGTTCTATGACGGCGCGGCAGAAGAGAGAAGCGTATGAGGAGATCGAGTCGGGCAGAGCCTCGATCATCGTCGGCACGCACGCGCTGATCCAGCAGAAGGTGGTATACAAGAACCTCGCGCTTGTCATCACGGACGAGCAGCACCGCTTCGGCGTAAGACAGCGCGAAATGCTTTCGGATAAGGGAAACATGCCGCATACGATCGTCATGAGCGCGACACCGATTCCGCGGACGCTCGCCGTGATCCTTTACGGGGATCTCGATATTTCCGTGATCGACGAGATGCCTGCGAATCGCCTTCCGGTTAAGAACTGTGTCGTGGATACGGGATACCGGGGAAAATCCTATGAACTGATCCAAAAGCAAGTGGAGGCGGGGCATCAGGCCTATGTGATCTGCCCGATGGTGGAGGAGAGCGAGATCGCCGAAGAGACGGAAAATGTCGTCGAATACACGAGAAGACTGAGAAATGTTCTGCCGCAGAGCATCACGGTCGAATATCTGCACGGAAAGATGAAGCCCGCTGAGAAGAACGAAATCATGGAGCGTTTCTTGGAGAATGAGATTCAGGTGCTTGTTTCGACGACGGTCGTGGAGGTCGGGGTGAATGTGCCGAACGCGACGGTCATGATGATCGAGAATTCCGAGCGCTTTGGTCTGGCGCAGCTTCACCAGCTTCGCGGCCGTGTGGGAAGAGGAGACGCGCAGTCCTACTGTATTTTCATGCACACACTGACAGGGAAGCAGATCGAGCAGCGACTGAATATTCTGCGCTCGTCGAACGACGGCTTTGAGATCGCAAACCGCGATATGCAGTTGCGCGGTCCCGGAGATCTTTTCGGCGTGCGGCAAAGCGGCATGCTCGACTTTTGTCTTGCGGATATCTATTCCGATGCGGATGTGCTGCAGCAGGCGAACGAGGCGGCCGGCGAGCTTCTGGAGCGCGATCCGGGCCTCGTCCTTTCGGAGCATGCGGATCTCAGGAGACGATATGAGCTGCTGGTTCAAAAGCAGAGCGATCATCTGAATCTATAACAAAAAGAAAAAAGAGATGCCGCTTTTTTGCAGCATCCCTTTTTATTTTACTCTCTATGCGAGTGTTTCACCGTCTCTTACAGCATCTTGCTGCCGGACATCTGGCTGTTGCCGGACATCTGGCGCTCCTGCGCCTCGATCATCTTCTTAACCATATATCCGCCTACAGAACCGTTCTGCTTGGAGGTAAGGTTTCCGTTGTAGCCGTCCGTAAGCGGCACGCCCAGCTCATTTGCAACCTCGAATTTGAAACGATCCAGTGCACCCTTTGCTTCCGGTACTGCTGTTGTGTTAGATGTTGACATTTAAAACGCCTCCTTTGTTTACATTTTGTGCTTTTATCTGTCGATTTATCGTTGAACAGCTTTTTTTGCTGCACTTCTAGTATATGCAACTGAATCCGATATAAACTGGTAATTCCTTCAAATTATACTCTTGTCATTTTTTCTAAAAAAATTATAAAACGGATTGATTTTTTGGAAACTTTTGCTATAATATATTTGTGATAATATGACTTGAAAGGTGGAAGAGATGAATATAGGACTAATCGCACACAACAACAAAAAGGTTTTGATGGAGAATTTTTGTCTCGCTTACAAGTATATTTTATCGAAACATAATCTGTATGCAACCGGTATCACCGGGAGAAGGATCGAGGACGTCACGAATCTGAAGGTTTACAAGTTTTTGCCGGGCAGTGTGGGCGGAGACAAGCAGTTTATTGATATGATCGAACGGAACGGCATGGACATGGTGATCTTTTTCTACAATCCGTTGATGACCAGTCCGAACGCGCCGGATATTTTTGCGATTTCCCGTTGCTGCGATCAGTACAATATCCCGATCGCGACGAACATGGCTACGGCGGAGTCGTTGGTGCTCGGACTTGCGCGCGGAGATCTGGACTGGAGGCTGAACATCCGCTCGAAGGATTTTTAAGCGAGATAGATTTCTACAGAAAAAAGGTGTTGCACAATAGCGTTTCTGCTATGGACAACACCTTGTTTTTACTGTCTGAGATTAAGATGAAACTCAGATATTGAGGCTTCCGGTCACATCGCCGTTGATCACATAGTATACGGCGTTCTCTTCCGGCTTGAGATACAGATCGATGGACTTGAGGTCGCCGACCTTGTTCTTCAACTGCTTGGTCCAGACGTCCTTAACGCTCTTTATAACATCGTCCTTGTTGATCTCCTTACCGAGATACTGAAGATAGATCGTCTCCTTCACGGCAGCCTTTTTGGCAGCGGCCGGTTTCTTGAGCGCCGGTTTCTTGATCGCCGCTTTCTTCTCCGCCGTCTTCTTCTCTGCAGGCTTAGCAGTCTCTTTCTTTACCTCTGCAGCCTTAGCGGTTTCCTTTTTCACCTCTGCAGCCTTTTCTTCTATCTTCGCAGGGGTAGCTTCTGTCATTGCCTTTTTGCTTGTTCTCATAATTTCCTCCTCAAAAAATAAAAGTGTATCAACTATCTGTGCGGAAATCTAGCATAACACAGACTTTATGTTCTACCTTCTGCATCATATCTCATTATTGCGCATATTGCAAGCCATAATTTAACAAAATTTATGACAAATCAGTAAAAATTGTTGGCTAAACGTACAAAACAGACGCTTTATGACGGTTCCATTGTGACGTTCAGACCCAATTTGCGAAGCGTATTCAGGTCTACGCCGGCGAGTCTGGAAGAGCAGTGGAGCTGACAGCCGCGCAGGCGGTCGAGCGCTTCCAGCGCGCTTTTTGCCTTTTCATTTTCCGACGCGCTGATCGAGAGCGCGATCAGGGTCTCGTCCGTGTGCAGACGCGGATTTCTGCTTCCGAAGTACTGCGTCTTCAGCGTCTGGATCGGGACGAGCGCCTTGTGGGAGATCAGCGGAAGCTCGTGGTCGATACCGGTGATCACCTTCAGGGCGTTCAGAAGAACGGCGGAACAGGGACCGAGAAGATCCGACGTCTTGCCGGTGACGATCCTGCCGTCAAAAAGCTCGACTGCCGCGCAGGGAATCTGCTGCCTGAGCGCGCGCTCATTTGCCGCGCGGGCGCAGGGCCGGTCGTCCCGGGTGATGGAGAGCTGCTGCATCAGAAATTCGATCTTGGCGAGCTCGTCCTCGGTCGCTTTCATATCGGCTTTTCGGATCATCGATTCGTAACAGCGGCGGATGATCTCCTGACGCGACGCCTCACAGCATGCGTCGTCGTCCACGATGCAGTAACCCGCCATATTGACGCCCATATCGGTCGGAGACTTGTACGGACTCGCGCCGTAGATCCGCTCGAAGATCGCGCTGAGCACCGGAAAGATCTCGATGTCGCGATTGTAGTTGACCGTGGAGATCCCGTATGCGCTCAGATGGAACGGATCGATCATATTGACATCTTTCAGATCCGCCGTGGCCGCCTCATAGGCAAGATTGACCGGATGGGACAGAGGCAGATTCCAGATCGGGAAGGTCTCGAACTTCGCATATCCGGCGCGGATGCCGCGCTTGTGCTCGTGATAGAGCTGAGACAGGCAGGTCGCCATTTTCCCGCTTCCGGGTCCCGGCGCGGTCACGACGACGAGCGGCCGTGTCGTCTTTACGTAATCATTGCGCCCGTAGCCCTCGTCGCTGACGATCAGGGCGACGTTCTTCGGATAGCCCTCGATCAGATAATGACAGTAGACGGCGATCCCCTGCTTTTCAAGACGGCTCCGGAAGGCGTCCGCGAGCTTCTGGCCGCTGTAGTGCGTCAGCACGACGCTTCCGACGTACAGACCGTGGCTGCGGTAGATCTCGATCAGACGCAATACGTCGAGATCGTACGTGATGCCGAGATCGGCCCGGACCTTGTTCTTCTCGATGTCCTCCGCGTTGATGACGATCAGCACCTCCGCCTGAGAGGAGAGCTGGAGCAGCATCTGAAGCTTGCTGGACGGCTCGAATCCCGGAAGGACGCGCGATGCATGATAATCGTCAAACAGCTTGCCCCCGAACTCGAGGTAGAGCTTGTTGTCAAACATGGCGATTCGTTCTTTGATCTTTTCCGACTGCATACGGAGGTATTTCTGATTGTCAAATCCTGTTCTCATGGCTATTCTCCTACAGTATCTCCCGACTTCGGATATTTTTATGTATGACTGACGCATTCAGTATACGACATTTTCTTCGGAATGGCTATTGATTTTTTGAAAAAGATAAATCTTGTTGACAGGACTTTGCGAACTCTTTATAATAATTCCGAGTTATACAGGCAGTATCACAGGATCACGCCGTATTATGTACGGCGGAAGGACCGGGGCTGTGCGCACGGTCGGACGCACGGCGCGGACGGAGGACGACGGATGAGGGTGATCGCAGGAAAAGCGCGGAGACTTCCGCTCGAGACGGTGCCGGGACTTGACACCAGACCGACGACGGACCGGATCAAGGAGACGTTGTTCAATATACTGCAGGGCGACCTGTACGGGATTCGTTTTCTCGACCTCTTTGCGGGAAGCGGAGGGATCGGTATCGAGGCGCTCAGCCGCGGCGCGCGCTATGCCTGCTTCGTGGATTCGTCGCGGGCGGCGTCGGACTGTATCCGCAGGAACCTCGCGTTTACGCACCTCGCGGACTGCGCGGATGTCATGCAGTGCGACGTGCTTTCGGCGCTTGCGCGGCTGGAGGGACAGGAGCCGTTTCAGATCATCTTCATGGATCCGCCTTACGGCAGGGCGCTGGAGCGTGATGTGCTTGAGACGATCGCGCGGCGCAGGCCGTCCTTCTTAGCGGAGGATACGACGATTATCGTCGAGGCTGACCTCAGGACGGATTTTTCCTATGCGGAAACGCTCGGCTATGAGATCCGACGTGAAAAAGAGTACAAGACGAACAAGCATGTCTTTTTGGGACTGGCGGAGGAGAACACATGAAACGTGCGGTATATCCGGGCAGTTTTGACCCGGTCACCAAGGGTCATCTCGATATTATTGAGCGCGCGGCGGCGCTTGTAGACGAATTAATTGTCGGAGTTTTGAATAATAATGCAAAAATACCGTTGTTTTCTGTCGAAGAACGTGTTAATATGTTAGTTGAAGTAACTGGACACATACCGAATGTGCGCGTGGAATCCTTTTCCGGATTGTCTGTCGACTTCGTCAAGAGCTGCGACGCAAGGTTCATCGTGCGTGGTTTGCGCGCGGTCACAGACTTTGAGTACGAGCTTCAGATGGCGCAGACGAACCGGAGCATTGATCGCGGGATCGATACACTTTTCTTCACGACGGCGCTTCAATATGCATATATCAGCTCGACGATCGTCAAGGAAGTGGCTTATTACGGAGGGGATATTTCGGGATTCGTCCCGGAGAGCGTAGCAGGCCATATACGGCGCAAGGTTTCGGAGAAACAGAGGGAGAACAAAGTATAAATAATTAAGAGGTAAGGAGAAAAAAGCTATGAGCAGCAGAATCGAACAAATCATTGAAGAGATCGAAGAGTTTATTGACAGTTGTAAGTTCCAGCCGCTTTCCTCGACCAAGATCGTCGTCAATAAGGAAGAGCTCGAGGAGCTTCTGCGTGAGCTTCGCATGAAGACGCCGGATGAGATCAAGCGTTATCAGAAGATCATCAGCAATAAGGACGCGATCCTTGAGGACGCGCAGACGAAGGCGGACAACATCATCGCCGAGGCGCAGGCGCAGGCCCAGAAGATCGTCAGCGAGAGCGAGGTCATGCAGGTGGCGCTTCAGCAGTCGAATCAGTTGATCGAGCAGACGAACGCGCAGGCGCAGGAGATCATGGACAAGGCGACCGAGGACTCGAACAATATCCGGATGAGTGCGATTCGCTACACGGACGAGATGCTGGACAACCTTGAGAAGATCATGAGCCATACGATTGATTCCGCCGGGACCAAGTACAACAACTTCATCAATTCGATCCAGTCCTGTTACGATATCGTGAGTAAGAACCGCTCGGAGCTCTCCCCGCAGGCAGAGCCGTCGAGCTACACCACGGTACCGGAGACATCAGAGGAGGCAGAGGCGGAATAAGATCGGAACCAGAGCGATGATTGCACTGAGCAGGGTGATTTTCACCCTGCTTTTTATGTAATGAACAAACAGCGTCCGATCCATCGAAGCGATGGAAGCGCTCTGCGCGAGCGCGGACAGTCCGCCGAACGCTCCGAGCACGGAGATCAGAAGACAGCGGATATCGAAGGGAAGAGGCGCTTGCGCGATCATATGGATTCCGCTGCTCACTTCAATGCATGAGGCAAACAGCAGCGACGCAGGATGGTTCATCGGAAGCAGGAGGGAAACCGCGCCGAGCAGAAGAGAGAACATCACGATATACGCGCCGAGGCGCACCGTGTTTCGGATCGTATCATAAATGCAGTCGTCGATCTGGGCGAAAATGTCCTGAATGCCGCAGGCGGCGGGTGGTTCTTGATCATTTGTCTCCTGCAGGGGAATTCTCGGCATTTTTTTTGCGCTGAGCAGACCGTAAAGGACGGCGGAGCCGAGAATGCTGCAGAGAAACAAAACGCCGAGGGACGGCTGCCGCATCTGATCCGCCGCGATAAAAGACAGGATAAAGGAAGGACTCAGATTATTCACGAAGCCGTATAAGAAGTACGCCTCCTCGGAGGAGATCTTTCCCTGCCGCTGCAGGTCGCAGGTGATCTTCGCGCCCATCGGAAAGCCGCAGAAGAAACCGGTCAGGATCGCGAAGGCGCCGTAGGAAGAGCAGCCGAACAGAAAATGAAACGGACGGGAAAGGACGGGAAGTATCCGTTCCGGAAGCCGGAATCGGATAAAAAGCCCGCTAAGCAGCATGAAGGGAAACAAAACCGGGAGGACGGAGCGGTACCACAGAAGCAGTCCGTCTCTTGCGTTCAGGAGCGCCTGCGCCGGAAAGGCAAGTAGATAAAAGAGTAAAAGAGATAAGGGAAGGATCAGCTTTTTCACAGGGACTCCAAAGCTTGTTTTCAATGTATCCTATGATTGCGCCGAACGGAATATGATTTTCAACGGCCCGCATATATCCGCTCCCGTCGGCGATATAATAGAGAAAAACGGTATGGAGCGCGTAGATGAGAAAAGCCGGCAGTTATCTTGCTTTTTTGATCTTTCTGACGATCGTGGACGTGCAGCTTTCGGGCATTCTTTATCAGCAAAGCGTCGCGTATCAACAGAGCGGGCTTCGTCCGGAGAGCGACAGCTTTCGGCAGCTCTCCCTTTCGGAAAAGCTGCTGACCGAGCTTATTGAGGCCCGTCGCTGTTCCGGTATGCGGCCGGGGGAGCTGCTTGCAATCCTCCTGTCAGACGCGTCAGGGAGCGCCCGCCCGCCCGGGACGGATCCGGAGGATTCCTATGTGAAATGGAAGCTTGCGATGATGCGTTACAATCCGCAGGGGTTTGCGCGCGCAAGCGGATTCTACGCGGCGATTCTGGACGATATCGAGTGTTTTCCGGTTGCCGCGAAGGGAGTCGTCTACGAAAACAGTTGGATGTTTGAACGCAATTACGGAGGCAGGCGGGGACACGAGGGTACGGACCTGATGCCGCCGGAGAATCTGCGGGGTCAGTATCAGGTGGTCAGCATGACGGACGGCGTAGTGGAAAAGATCGGCTGGCTGCCGCTCGGCGGATACCGGATCGGGATCCGGGCCCCATCCGGCGGATATTTTTATTATGCGCATCTGGACAGCTACAGCAAGGATTTCCGGGTCGGAGAGAGCGTATCCGCGGGAACCGTTCTCGGGCGGATGGGAGACACCGGCTACGGACCGGAGGGAACGCGCGGGAAATTCGACGTGCATCTGCATCTGGGCATTTACATCCGCACCGAAGACACGAAGGAGCTTTCGGTCAATCCGTACTGGGCGCTGCGGTTCGCGCAAAGAATATGAGCGTTTTTACGCCCGATGCACCAAACGCGAGCGTTGCATCTTTGGCGCGGATATGTTAAAATTGTCTCAGCAATACCGCTGGAGGTTTTTGATTTATGGAAATACAATTATGGCGTGAGATATTGACACCATATGATCTGGCTGTTAAGGAACTGATTGTCAAATTTGAACATCTGATTTACGAACACAGAAGCAGAGGGCTGTATTCGCCGATCGAGCAGGTCACGGGGCGGGTGAAGACAGTTGCGAGCATTCTGGAAAAGGCGCAGAAGAAGAATATTCCGATCAACGAGATAGAGGATCGTCTGATCGATATCGCAGGTGTGAGGATCATCTGCCAGTTCGTGGAGGATATCGAGCGGGTGGTCGAGATCATCCGCCGCAGGACGGACATGGAGGTGATCCATGAGCGCGACTATATCAACCACATGAAGGACAGCGGATATCGGAGCTACCATATGATCGTCAACTATTGGGTGCAGACGCTCGAGGGGGACCGGCAGATCAAGGTAGAGATCCAGATCCGCACGCTTGCGATGAATTTCTGGTCGACGATCGAGCATTCGCTGCAATATAAGTACAAGAAGAATATTCCGGATCATATTCGTGAGAAGCTGACAAACGCGGCGAACGCGATCATACAGCTCGACAACGAGATGTCCGCGGTGCGAAGCGAGATCATGGACGCGCAGAATTCCTCGCAGATCTTTTCCAAGCTGATCTCGGATATTCTGAACAACATACAGAATCTTTATCGGATCGCGAACAAGCGGGAGGTACTAAAAATCCAAGACGAGTTTTACCGGATCTATGAGCTTGGCGATATCGATCAGCTAAAGCGGTTCAGCAGAGAGCTTGACAACATCGCGGAAGGATACCGCGCACAGTCTATCGGCAGGGACGTCTGATCATGATCAATTTGCCACAGGAATTTTCCGAACGGGTGCGCGCACAGCTCGGCGAAGAATATGAACGCTTTCTCGGAAGCTATGACGAGGAAGGCTGTGTCGGCCTGCGCGTCAATACGCAGAAGATATCGGTGGAATCGTTTCTTGCGACGACTCCGTTTCATCTGACTCCGATCCCGTGGACGGAGAACGGATTCTACTATCGGAAGGAAGAGCCGGTCACGCGGCACCCGCATTATTTTGCAGGACTTTATTATATTCAGGAACCAAGCGCCATGCTCCCGGCTTCCCTGCTTTCGGTCGAACCGGGAGACATGGTACTGGATCTGTGTGCGGCTCCCGGCGGAAAGGCCACGGAGCTTTCTTCGCGTCTGCAGGGCAAGGGCCTGCTGGTGGCGAACGACGCGAGCGCAAGCAGGGCGAAGGCGCTTCTGAAGAATCTGACCGTCTGGGGCGCCGCGAATTGCTGCGTCACGGCGGAGACTCCGCAGCGGCTTCTGGAATCATTCGGCTGTTTCTTCGACAAAATTCTGGTCGACGCCCCGTGCTCCGGCGAAGGAATGTTCCGCAGGGACGCGGGACTGATCGATTCGTGGAGGGAGCGCGGCCCGGATCGGTATGCCAAGCTTCAGAAGGAGATCTTATCCTGCGCGGTGCGGATGCTGAAGCCGGGCGGCCGTCTTGTCTATTCCACCTGCACGTTTTCCGAGACCGAGGATGAGGCTGTGGTCGGAGAGATACTGGAGCAATATCCCGAGCTGGAGCTGTGCGGGATTCCGATGTACGAGGGCTTTGCGGCAGGCGGCCGCCCGTGTGAGAAGAGCGTGCGTCTCTGGCCGCACCGTGTCAGGGGCGAGGGGCATTTCGCGGCGCTTCTGCGCAAACGGGAGGACGGCGCGCGGGATGTGGACAGAGCTTTTCTTCGCAGGGAGCCTGCGCGGGGAAAGCGGATCCCGCCGGAGGTCTCGGATTTTTTGCGGCGTTTCCCGGAGCACCTTTTCGAGAAATGCGTCTATGAACAGATCGGGGAACAATGCCTGCTGCTCCCGCCGTATGCGCTTCCGGAAAGGCTGCGCTACCTGCGCACCGGGATCTTGGCCGGGACGCTGAAGAACGGACGTTTCGAGCCGTCTCAGGCGTTTGCCATGCTGCCGGATGCGGGTTCTTATCCGAATGTTCTGCGGCTTTCCTCCGAGGACGATCGTGTAACGCGCTACCTGAAGGGAGAGACGATCGAGACCGGGAATGAGGACGGCGCCGTAGAGAACGGCTGGACGCTTGTGTGCGCGGACGGTTTTGCGCTCGGCTGGGGCAAATGCGTCGACGGCAGGATCAAGAATAAATATTACCCGGGCTGGAGGCTGGCAAGATGAATCGGATGCGGTTGGACAAGTTCCTTGCGCAAAGCGGGGCAGGGACGCGCAGTGAAGTGAAAAAGCTGATCCGTTCGGGACGGGTGCAGGTGAACGGCTGCGTCGAAAAGCGGCCGGAGGCAGGGATTGATGCCGAGCGGGACGAGGTATACAAAGACGGGAGGATCCTTTCATGGGAACCGTTTGTCTGGCTGATGTTCAACAAGCCGCAGGGGTGCGTCACGGCGACGAGCGACCGGAGCGCGAAGACGGTGATGGACTATATCGGCCATGAGCGAAAACAAGAGCTTTTTCCGGTCGGAAGGCTGGACGTCGACACGGAAGGGCTTCTCCTGTTTACGAACGACGGGGCGCTCGCGCACCGGATGCTGGCTCCCTCGCATCACGTGGAGAAGACGTATTTCGTCCGCGTGGAGGGCGCGCTCACACAGGAGGATGCCGACGCATTTTGCGCAGGCGTCGATATCGGAGAAAAACGGCCGACGCTTCCGGCAGGCCTGCATATTCTGAAAAGCGGCGAGATCTCCGAGGCGGAGCTTACGATCACGGAGGGCAAGTTTCATCAGGTGAAGCGCATGTTCGCCGCGAGAGGAAAGCATGTGAAATATCTGAAGAGGACATCAATGGGCGGAATCCGTCTGGACGAGACGCTTGCGCCCGGGGAATGGCGCGCGCTTACGAAAGAGGAAAAAGAGAGGTTGAACTATGCTGAATGAGAAAAGAGCCGTCCTGTTCGATCTGGACGGAACCCTGATGGATTCCATGTGGGTATGGGAGGACATCGATAAAGAATATCTCGGAAGGTTCGGACACGCGCCGACAAAGGATATGCAAAGGGCGATCGAGGGCATGAGCTTCACAGAGACGGCGCAGTATTTCAAGAAACGCTACGGGATACCGGATTCGGTAGAAGAGATCAAGGCCGAGTGGAATCGTATGGCCTACGACGTGTATGCGAATCGCGTGCGGCTGAAGCCGGGCGCCTATGATTTTTTAAGAGAAATCCGCCGCCGGGGCTTCATCACAGGAATCACGAGCAGCAACAGCCGCGAACTGATCCGGGCATGTCTGACCTCCAATAAAGTTTCGGACTGCTTCGACCGCATTACGATCTCCTGCGAGGTGGAAAAAGGCAAGCCGGCTCCGGACATTTATCTGAGCGCTGCGGCCGCGCTGCATGTGGCGCCGGAGGACTGCCTTGTGTTTGAGGACATTCCGATGGGCATCCTCGCGGCAAAAAATGCCGGGATGCAGGTATGCGCGGTGGAGGATGATTTCTCCGCGGATCAAAGAGACCGGATCCGAAGCCTCGCGGGCTATTACATACGGTCGTATGACGAGGTGCTGGACGGCAGCTTTGAAACGCTCGTCTAAAAAGTATGACAGGCAGGACGGCGAAATACAGCCGGCAGGTGACAGGAGAGTATGGAGAGACGATTTCTCCCGACGACGCGGCGGGAGCTTGAGGAACAGCAGATCGAACAATTGGACTTTGTGTATGTGATCGGGGACGCGTATGTCGATCATCCGTCGTTCGGCCATGCGATCATCAGCCGTGTGCTGGAATCGCGCGGCTATACGGTGGGGATCATTTCGCAGCCGGACTGGCGCGATCCGGCGAGCGTCACGGCGCTCGGGCGGCCGAGGCTCGGCTTTCTGGTAAGCGCTGGGAACATGGACTCAATGGTGAACCATTATACGGTTTCGCGCAGGCGGCGGAGAAGCGACGCATACACGCCGGGCGGAGAGGCGGGGAGACGGCCGGACCGCGCCGCGACGGTCTACTGCAACCTTATTCGGCAGGCATACCGCGATGCGCCGATCATCGTCGGAGGGATCGAGGCAAGCCTGCGCAGGCTCGCGCATTACGATTACTGGTCGGACTCCCTGAAACGGTCGATCCTGATGGACAGCGCCGCCAATCTGGTCTCTTACGGAATGGGAGAACGCTCGATCGTGGAGATCGCGGACGCTCTGAATGCGGGGATCGACATTCACGACATTACCTTTGTAGACGGGACATGCTATCGGACGAAGGATCTCGGATCGGTCTACGATTATGAGCTTCTGCCGTCCTATGAGGAGCTTCTGGCGGACAAAAAGAATTATGCGAAGAGCTTTTACACGCAGTACTGCAACACGGATCCCTTTACGGGAAAGCGGCTTGCAGAGCCCTACGGAACGGTCTTTGTCGTACAGAATCCTCCGTCGAAGCCGCTGGATATGCAGGAGATGGACGATGTCTACGACCTGCCATACTGCGGAACGTATCATCCGATGTACGAGGCGGCCGGCGGGGTACCGGCCATCGCCGAGGTGAAATTCAGCCTTGTCAGCAACAGGGGCTGCTTCGGGGGCTGCAATTTCTGCGCGCTGACCTTCCATCAGGGACGGATCATACAGGCGCGGAGCCACGCGTCGATTCTGAGGGAAGCGCAGGCGCTCACGCAGGATCTGGATTTCAAGGGCTACATCCACGATGTCGGCGGCCCGACCGCGAATTTTCGACAGCCCGCGTGCGGGAAGCAACTGGAAAAGGGCGTCTGCCGGGATCGCCAGTGCCTGTTCCCGACGCCGTGCAAAAATCTGCGCGCGGATCACAGCGATTACGTGGCGCTGCTCCGGAAGCTGCGCGCCTTGCCGAAGGTAAAAAAAGTCTTTATCCGCTCCGGAATCCGCTTTGATTATCTGATGGCGGATCGTTCGGACACATTTTTCCGCGAGCTGGTGAAATACCATATCAGCGGACAGTTGAAGGTCGCGCCGGAGCATGTCTCGGACCGCGTGCTCGACAAAATGGGAAAGCCGCGGCACGACGTTTACCTGAGATTTGTCAAACGGTATGAGGCGGTCAACCGTGCCTGCGGGACGGATCAGTATCTGGTTCCCTATCTGATGTCGTCGCATCCGGGCTGCGGGATGTCGGATGCGGTCGAGCTGGCCTGTTATCTGAAGGAGACCGGCCATATGCCGGAGCAGGTGCAGGACTTTTATCCGACGCCGTCTACGATCTCGACCTGTATGTATTATACGGGGTTCGATCCGCGCACGATGGAGCCGGTCTATGTCGAGAAGGATCCGCACCGCAAGGCGCTTCAGCGCGCGCTGATCCAGTACGGGAGGCCGGAGAATTATGAGCTGGTAGCGGAGGCGCTCGCTCTCGCAGGCCGCAGGGACTTAATCGGATACGGGCCGGACTGTCTGATCCGTCCGAAGGAAGATGCAAAAAAGGGAATGCCTCAGAAGAAAAAACGCACGATCCGCAACATTCACAAAAAGAAAACAGGAGGCCGCCGATCATGAAAAAAGTAAAAAAGGGCTGTTACGGTTACATCAAATATGCGAAGCTTCGGACGTTACTGATCACGTTCGCGCTGTTTGCGATTCCGCTTGTCATCTATGTGACCGGTTATATCCAGACGAAAACAAGGCTGAATCTGTTCACATTCGTCGCGATCCTCGGCTGTCTTCCTGCGTGCAAATCGCTCGTCGGCCTGATCATGATCATGATGCAGCGCTCGATGCCGGAGGACAAGTATCGGGAGGCGCGCGCGGCGGCAGGTGATCTGGTGTCGGGATACGAACTGGTATTCACGGCGTACGAGCACACGACCCCGGTCAACGCGCTTGTCGTCTGCGGCGATCAGGTAGTTTGCTACACGCCGGATGAAAAGACGGACGTCGCATATATTGAAAAGCATCTTTCACGGATCCTGACCACGAACGGATTTCCCTCCGCGCAGCCGAAGATGATGAAGGATTTTCGCAAATACCTGCAGCGCGTGTCGGAAATTGCCGGCCGCGCGGAGCATTATCGCGAGGGGATTGAATTTACGCCGGATGAGCGTTATCCGGAGCTGTCGCGGGAGGAATTGATCCTTCACACGCTTTTTGCCGTTTCCCTTTGACCGCGGACGGGATTGCGCGGCGGGCCGTTTTCCGGCGGAAGGGCGCGGATTTGCGATTCGCTACAGGAGGAGTTATGAGACAGATCACAGTCACACAGGAGGAGGCGGGACAGCGCCTTGACAAGCTGCTCATGCGGTACATGGACGCGGCGCCCAGAAGCTTTCTCTACAAAATGCTGCGCAAGAAAAACATCACGCTGAACAAAAAGCGCGCGCAGGGAAACGAGCTTCTGCGCGAAGGCGACGAGATCTGCCTGTTTCTTGCAGAGGAGACGATCGACGGGTTCAGGAGCCTTCCGGGAAGCCGGACGCAGCGGATCCCGGACGAGTTGCTGCGGCAGCCTCTCGATATCATCTACGAGGATGAGCATATCCTGCTGATCAACAAGCCATCCGGGATGCTGTCGCAGAAGGCGCGGCCGCAGGATCTCTCCTTGGTCGAGTATCTGAACGCGTACCTGTCGGCTTCGGGTTCGCCGGATGATGAGAGGGCCGTCCGCTTTCGTCCGGCGATCTGCAATCGACTGGACCGCAATACGAGCGGGATCGTCATAGCAGGAAAGACGCTTGTCGGACTGCAGACCATGAACCGTCTGCTGAAAGAACGAACGATCCGCAAATATTATCGCTGTGTAGTTGTCGGGGAAGTAAAAGAGAACCGGCATTTGAAGGGGTATCTTAAAAAGGACGGCTCCGGCAATATCGTTCAGGTGACAGAGCAGGAAGAGCCGGACAGCCTGCCGATCGAGACAGAGTACCGCACGGTCTCGGTGCGGGACGGGCTTACGCTTCTCGAGGTTCATCTGATCACGGGCAGGAGTCATCAGATCCGCGCGCATCTGGCGTCGGTCGGCCATCCGATCCTCGGCGATCCGAAATACGGTGACGAGAGCGTGAACCGCCGCTATAGGGCGTCCTGCGGGATTGGCGCGCAACTGCTGCACGCGTACCGTCTGGAATTCCCCGAGATCGAAGGCGCACTGAGCGGACTGTCCGGCCGAAGCTTTCTCGCTCCGGTGCCGGATACCTTCGAAAGAGTTATGGGACAGGTGTGACGCGCGTCCGGAAGCAGCCTCAGAAGGAGATGCTGCTCTGGTTCGCGTAGTTGATGAAGCTGCTCAGAATGTTGTTGTAGAGATTCTTGCTGACCGGAACAAGGTCGTTTGTAGAGAGACGGATCTGATAACGCGTGATCTCGGAAATATGCTCGAGATTAACCAGATAGCTCCTGTGCGGACGCACAAAGGTAAGCTCCGGAAGAAGCGGCTCAAGCCCTTTCAACGTGCCGACGCAGGTCTCCTTTGAGCCGTTTGCGAGATGAATCACGATCTCATGACCGTAGATCTCTATGAAAATGATATCGGAGACAGGCGTGCACAGATGCCCCCGCGTCGTCATGAAATGAAGCTTTTGCGGAGAATTTTTCTCGAGAAAGCGGCTCAGGGCGTCGTTCAGCTTCTTCGGATCGATCGGCTTGAGCAGATAGTGCAGCGGAGCTGCGTCATAGCTTTCTACCGCGTAGTCGGTGAGAGCCGTCATGAAGATGATGTCGGTCTGATCATTTTTCTCGCGCAGAGATTTCGCGAAGCGGATTCCCTTCTCCTTATCGTAATAGATATCAAGGAACATGAGATCGAATTTTCTGCCCTGGTCCATCTCCTCGGTCAGCGCGGATGGATCGTTGAAAAACGCCAGATTGTATGCTGCGCTGCGCGCGCTTAAAGCCTCCTCAAGCATTTGCCTGAAGGAAGCGAGAAAAACCTTGTCGTCGTCGCAGACGGCAATCTCGTAGATCATAATTTTCCTGCCTTCTTTTAAATCGGTAACTGCTTATTGACGGGTATCAATAGTATCCTATCACTGCTTGACGCGCCAATGCAAGAGCTTTTCATTCCCATTCGTGTTCCCTGAAGGGCGATTCGTGCAGAATTGATTGAATTTTGTGCAATTCTATGTCATTCTAAACCTGTATGCCCATATATTCTGAATAGAAAAAAGGAGGCTGGAGAATGCCCGAACATTTGGAGAAAATAGACGTCCTCATAGTAGATGACAGCGCGATCAACCGGAAATTTGCAGAGCGGATCCTGAAGGATGAATATCGTGTTGTCTCCGCGGAGTCCGGCAGGCAGGCGCTTACGCTTCTTGAGACGTATGAGCCGAAGCTGATTCTGCTCGATTTCCGCATGCCCGACATGGACGGCGCCGAGACGATGGCGAAGATCCGGGAAAATCCGGCATGGGAGAAGATCCCGGTCATTATCCTGACGGCTGATTCCGCGCCGGAGACGGAGAAGGAATTCTTCGAGCTGGGGGCCGCCGACTTTATTGTCAAGCCGTTCGTGCCGATGACGGTCAAGAGCCGTATCGGGCGTATGATCGAGCTGTACGGTCTGCGTGTGGAGCTTGAGAGCAAGCTGGATGAGAAGAGCAAGCTGCTGGAGAAAGTATCGCTGAACTCGATCCTGGCGATCGCAAACACGATCGACGCGAAGGACGCGTACACCTCCGGCCATTCGGTGCGCGTCGCAAAGTGCTCGGAGGAGATCGCAAGGCGGTTGGGCTGGAGCGAGGAGGAAGTGCGCAATATCTATCACATCGGTCTGCTCCACGATATCGGCAAGATCGGCGTGCCGGATTCGATTCTGAACAAGCCGAGCCGTCTAAGCGACGAGGAGTTTGTACAGATCAAGAAGCATCCGGTGATCGGCGGCGATATTCTGAAAAACATCCGCATGATCCCGGGCGTGGCTGACGGCGCGCTCTATCATCACGAGCGTTACGACGGGAAGGGATATCCGTTCGGACTCTCGGGAGAAGATATCCCGTACTGCGCGCGCATCATCGCGATCGCGGACGCCTACGATGCGATGACGTCCAACCGCATCTACCGGGCCAAGCTCCCGGATCTGAAGGTCGTGAACGAGTTTGAACGCTGCGCAGGGACGCAGTTTGACCCGCATCTGGCCCATGTGTTTGTGGGCATGCTGAACGAGGGCTTCTATCTTCCGCCCGAGACAAAGAGAGAGGGCGACGACGCCGTGAACGAGCAGTGGAACATCGTGGACGACAACAGCGCGCTGCTCAACCGCATCCTTTCGGAATACGGCTCCGGGAAGAACGCGCTGGACTCCCTGACCGGGCTTCACAACCGCGGATACGGCGAGAAGGCGATCGACCAACTGCTCGCGGAGGCGCACAGGGGCGCGCTGATGATTGCGGATCTGGACAATTTCAAAAATGTAAACGATACATACGGGCATCTGATGGGAGACAAGGTGCTGAAGCTGCTTGCGTCGGCGCTGGCTTCGAATGTGGCGGACAAGGATGTCCTGTGCCGTCTGGGCGGCGACGAGTTTGTGGCGTTTTTCACGGACGACATAGACCGGACGCAGCTTCAGGAGCGTATTCAGCATATCATGGACGCCTTTTCCGACAGCCTGAAAGAGATCGAGTTTGAAAACATTACACATATTTCAGCGGGGGATTGCTCTGTGTCCGTCGGACGGCAGGACATTCTCTACGCTGTACAGCAACGCGGACAAGGCGCTGTATTACGTCAAAAAGAACGGCAAGAATTCCTGCAGCTTCTACAGCGGAACGGCTGCCGCCCCTGCGTCGGATCAAAGGCCGGGGACGGATCTCGACCATATCCGCCATATGCTGGAGGGGAGCATGGACGAGAGCCGCGGACTCTTCAAAGTGCCGTACGAGGAATTCCCGAATCTCTATAGTTATCTGTCACGCTGCGTCAAGCGAAAGGGACAGATGGTTCAGACGATCTTGTTTACCATGGGAAGCGAGAGTCAGGACTATCTGGAAAACAGCGTGTGCGATGATGCGATGTCGACGCTCGAGGTGGCGGCCGCCTATTCACTGCGCATGGTGGACGTAGGGAGCCGCTACAGCAGTCTGCAGTATATCGTGGTTCTGGTCGATACGAACATCGAAAACGGACGAATGGTGGCGGACAGGGTCGTGAACCAGTTTTACAAGATCTATGCGGGCTCCGGGGTCATGTTGTCCTATGACATTCAGACAATGGTAGTAAACGCATAACAATAAAACAAGACGCATTGACGCCCGGCGTCGCCGGAGGAAGGACTGCCAAATGGAGACCGATAGGAACAAACCGACGTCCCTGAAAAGGCACGCTTTGAGAAAATATTATATTCTGATCGCGGTTGCCACCGTGCTGGTTGCGATCATCATGTTCGTAAATATGCATGTGATGTACGATCTTGCGGCAGAGCAGGCGGAAGAGATCGGAAGCATGCGGATGGAAACCATCGTGGCAAACCTGCAGCAGACACTGAAGCGCGCCCAGAGCGCGGTGGTCCGTGTGGGCGCGAATTTGGCGCAGCGGCTGGAGGAGGGCGCAGACCCGGAGGAGCTTGGCGAATTCCTAAGCGAGCAGAAGGCGATGGAGATTGATCTGTCGGGCGGAAGCTGTCTGAATGTCTTCTGCGCGACCGGAAACCAAGTGTATATCTCCGATATGGAGATGCCGGAGGGATATGTCCTTCAGGACAGAAACTGGTACAAAGGGCTGATGGCGCTGAACCGGGGCGAGGTCTATATCTCGCAGGTGTATGACGATGCGTTTACCGAGGACATGTGTTTTACCGTGGCGCAGATCCTCGACGACGGGCAGACGATCATCGGCATAGACTACAGCATCGCCGATATTCAAGCGTCCGTGGAGGCTATGAGTGAGGACAGCTCGGGAGACGCGCTGATCGCGGACAAGGACGGGACGATCGTCGGATATCAGGACGCCTCTTTGCTGGGTGAAAAGATTTCCTCCGAGCTGCCGGAATACCAGAGCGTGTTTACGAAAGCGCTGACAAGCGGCGGCATGGACGCGTCGTTCAGCATGGTTTCCCGGGAGGGTCAGGATACGGTGTTCTGCAACCGCACGGAAAACGGCTGGTACTTGATGCTGCGCGTCAGCAACCGGATGCTCTACCGGGACAGCTATCTGCAGTTTCTGCGCAATCTCATCCTCATGGTGGTGATGGTGGCGGTTTTCTTGGGCCTCTATCTGGTTGCCTGCAGACAGCGCATTCGCGCGGAGCAGACGCTGGCGGAGAGAGAAGAGTTTCTGGCTTCCATGCCGGAATCCTTCCGTGCGCCGTTTGAAAAAATGTCCGACGCGAGGACGCCGAAGAAACGCCCGGAAAAGAGAAGCGCGAAGCGGGCGATCCTCACGGCGAAGGAGCGGCACTGGTTTGAAACTTCGATCATTGCGGCGCTGACCCTGACAATGCTTCTGACGATCACGATCACGACGATGATGACGTCCCGCTGGGGGCGCTCCAGACTGGAGGAAGAGGCGCGCGGCTACAATTACGAGGTCAGCGCGTGGATCCTCGAACAGAAGAGCATTCTGGATCTGTTCTCCTATACGGTGGCGGCTCAGCCGGATATGCTTGCGGACTACGAGGGAATGGTAGAATTCTTAGATCAGATCACCAAGCATTATCAGGGGATTTCGGCCACTTACATCGCGAATCCGGATTTTCCGCACGGCCATCCGATGGTGATGAACAACGGCTGGGTGCCGGAAGATGATTACGTCGAAGAGGAACGCCTGTGGTACATCGGAGCAATGGAATCGGACGATTTCAGCATCACGGAGCCGTATTACGACGCGCGTACCGGAAAGTACTGCATCACGTTTTCCAAGAAGGTGGAGACGGACAGCGGCGAATTTCTGGGTGTGTTTGCCATAGACTTTTATCTGGACGTTCTGATGGATATTCTCGGAAGCGGCTATTCCGGGACCGGATACGCGTTCCTTGTCGACCGAGACGGAAGAATCATCAACCACCCGAATCCCGAATACCAGTATACGGGAGAGGGTACGCCGAACATCCATGAGCTTGTGTATGAGAAGATTTATAATTCATCAAAGATCGTGATCCTGCGCGACTACGACGGAAAGCTGAAGGCGTGCAGCTCCATGGAAGAGAGTTTGTCGAACTTCAAGGTCATCGTGGTGAACGACTTCTGGATGATCTACGGAGACGTGGTAAAGTACGCGGTTCTGTTTCTGGTCCTGTTCGGGGCTTGTATCGGCGCTGTCGTCCTGCTGATGAACAATATGGTCCGCTGGCAGCACGAGACGGACGTGCAGCTTCAGGAGGCGGCGGATGCGGCGCGGGCCGCGGATCAGGCGAAATCGCTCTTCCTTGCGCAGATGAGTCACGAGATCCGTACGCCGATCAACGCCGTGCTCGGCATGAATGAAATGATCCTGCGCGAAAACAACGATCCCGGCATTCAGGAATACGCGACACAGATCCAGAGCGCCGGAGCGACGCTTCTCTCGCTGATTAACGGCATTCTCGATTTCACGAAGATCGAGAGCGGCAGGATGGAGATCCAACCCGTGGTCTATGAGACGAGCATGCTGATCCTGAATCTTGTGAATCTGATCTCGGACCGGGCGCAGGGAAAAGGACTCGAACTGAATCTCGAGATTGATCCGACGCTTCCGGAGGAGATGTACGGAGACGACGTGCGCGTGCGCCAGATCATCACGAATCTGTTGACAAACGCGGTCAAATATACCCAAGAGGGCAGTGTGACCCTGAAAATAGAAAGAAAACGTGTGGACGGGGACGATATCACCCTCTATGTGGAGGTAAAGGATACCGGAATCGGAATCCGCGAAGAGGATATGGAGCGGCTGTTCGGCATGTTCCAGCGTCTGGATCAGGAAAAGAATCGCAATATCGAGGGAACCGGGCTCGGGATACCGATCGTGCAGAATCTTCTGCGCATGATGGGAAGCGAGCTGAAGGTGGAGAGCGTATACGGAAAGGGTTCTGTCTTTTCCTTTGAGCTGGTACAGCAGGTGATGTCCTCCCGGGAGATCGGCGACTACCGGCAGAGCTTCCAGCGGATGCTCGGCAAGGAGACGAAACAGCAGTATGTATATGCCCCGGACGCCCGCATTCTGGTGGTGGACGACAATACGGTCAATCTCAGGGTGACGCGCAATCTGCTCAAGCGAAACGGAATGCAGGTCGATACCGCGGAAAGCGGCATGGAGTGCATCGAATGTGTGAAGAACGCGCATTACAATATCATTTTCCTGGATCACATGATGCCGCAGATGGACGGACTCGAGACGTTTGCGCGGCTCAGGGAGGAGAATCTGCTGCCGGAGGATACGGCCGTGATCATGATGACGGCGAACGACATTATGGGAGCGCGCGAGGAGTATCTGAGACAGGGCTTTACGGACTATCTCTCGAAGCCGATCGCGGCCAAGCAGCTTGAGGAGAAGCTGGCGAAGCATCTCCCTGAAGAACTGGTAAGCTACCGCGAGATCACGAAGTCAACGGTTCGCCCGGAGCAGGCGGCGCAGGAGAATGTGCAGACGGAAGCAGTCGGATCCGAGGAAAAACAGGAGCCGGATGTTTTGGAGAATGCCCCGGAGCTTCCGCATGAAAAGGTGCCGGAAGATGCGGGGGAAACGGCGGCGGAGAGCGGGCCGATCGCAGGCATTGACTTTTCCGTCGGCCTTACCTACTGCGCGGACGATAAGGAATTTTATCATGAGATGCTGGAGGAATATGCCGCCGACAGCACAGCGGATGATCTGGAAGGGTATCGCGAGAAGGAAGACTGGGACAATTATCTGGTGAAGGTGCACGCGCTGAAGAGCGCTTCCCGCACGATCGGCGCAGGCACGCTGGCCGACGAGGCGTTTGCCCTTGAGACGGCGGCGCGGGAAGGCGATCATGCATTTATAAGGGCGAACCACGAAGCTTTGATGAACAATTATCGGGAGCTTCTTTTGCGGATCCGGGAATATATGGATCAGCAACGGTAAACGGGACAGACCTCCCGGTTGGAATGGATCAACAGCGTGAAACGAGTCAGATCTCCTGATTGGAAACATTCAGATTCAGGAGCGTCTTGACCGAGAAATGGACGGAGTCCTTTTCGATGTTCAGGATGCTTCCGTACTTTTCCGCGATGTTTGACATGGCCTTCAGCCCGTATCCGTGTCCGTGTTTTTTCAGCCTTCGGCGCTGCTGTGCGGCGCCGGAGGTTTTTTCCTGTTCCGGGGACGTGCTGTTGGTGCAACTGATCGCGAGATAATTCCCGTGTACGTTCATATTGACATGGATATAACGCTCGGCTTTGGGATCCATGCGCTCGCAGGCCTCGAGCGCGTTCTGTAACATATTGCAGAGAAAGATGCTGAGATCTTCGTCTTGGATCGTCAGAGTTTCCGGGACAGACAGATTGTGCTTTACCTCAATCCCGGCTTTCGCCGCGCGGTCAAGGTAGGACCCGGCGATCACGTTCACGATCGTGTTTTTACTGTAGCGGAGCACGGGCAGGTCGTTCAATTCTTTTACAACGGACGTGATGTATTCGCCCGCGCGCTCGTTTTCTCCCTCCCGGATAAAGCCAAGGAGAGCTGTCATGTGATGCGCCATTTCATGCCGCAGGGAATGGGTCTCGTTCTCTGCATCCAGCATCCGATGATATTCCTCCCGTGTGGCGCGGCCGCGCTCCTCCAGCACGGTGACCATGGTCTGGGTCTCCGTACTTCTTCTCAGGAATTCCACCACGAGGACGATGATCGCCATCGCCGCGCAGGTGTTCTGTATAAGCGCCATCAGCGTGACAAAATATCCATCAAACGACAGGGCAAAGATTACCTCAAGGCATTCGAGCATATCGCCATCGTATGCGCGGCATGCCTCCGAGAAAATGCACAGTGCAAAGACAGTCACTGCCAGCGCCGTGTACATGAGCGCGCGCTTTCGGTCGACCTGTTTTCTTCTGCGGACAATAAAGTCGAGGAGAAAGACCGCCAGAAACAGCAGCGTCAGCAAAAAAGAGCCATGGCCCAGGGAATCTGCGGCGAAATAACCGCTCCCCGCGGTCGACCTCAGTTGAAGGACGATGAACACGCTCCAGATGGCCGTGCCGCCCAGAAGCAGCCAGCGTTTCCAATCGACAAAAAGCAGTGCAAGGTAGAGACACAGAGGGAGGACATAAAATTCACCGAGAATCTGAATCAGCGCGTGGTCGTCTGTTTCTGCGATGACGCTGACGGTCGGTCCCTTCAACGTGTAGATAAACAAAAGAAGAAAGTACAGGGCAAGGAGAAGGATGCGGGGATCCTTCTTGTTGTTCGGAATGTCCAGTACGAACACCAAGATCAGGATCACGAAGCAGACAGCGTAAAGGATCAGGGTCGCGATCGGCATCACAAGATCCGCCAAATATGGGGCATATCTGGACTCGTAGCTTCCAAGCGTCGGGTAGACAGGCTCATAATGCGGGGCGTCTCCGAGAAAGTAGGTGATGATCCTCAGAGTTTTCCCCTGATAGTCGTCCGGAAGGGAAATGCGAACCGTATTTCCATACGGGTAATACTCGTCCTTCAGGGCGGATTCCCGCTGGATCTTCGGGTCTGTCTCATCGAGAAGCAGAAAGCCCTCCTCGTTTCGCTCTCCGCCCGGAAGCTCAGAGAAGAGCAGTAGGTCATCCAGAAAAATTTCAATCGATTGATAGTTGTAGTATAGCATCTCAATCTCGGGCGAACGCGGAATTTCTTCTGTCATGACGCGTGAAATGCTCACGGCCTGTATGGATTCCTCAGGAAAGGATATCGCGTCATATTCGCCGAATTCCGGCGTCTCAGCCGTCACGTTCCCGTCAGAGAGGATTTCGTATTCCCAGCCGAAGCTCAGGTAGGATACGTCCCGCAGATAAAAATCAGCCTTGTCGGTTTTGGCAAGCCCCAAGAGGATATTCAGAAACACAAAGACTGTGATTACGATAAAGACAATTCCGATTACATACTGCGTCCGATATTCAGAGCGATTTTTACGCATAGCAGATTCACCTTCCAACTTATAAACATACATCGACATTATAGTATAGCTGTTCGGATTTTACAACAAAAAGCATCTTATTTCCGGCTTGACGAAAGCAGGCAGGAAAGGCATAATAAGGGAAAACAGAGCTGACAGGCTGGAAAAAAGGGGAGAGCTATGGCGACATGGAAGACGCGGGGGCTTCGCGGCTCCACACTGGAAGAGCTGATCAACCGGACGAACGAACTGTATCTGGAGAAGGGATTGGCGCTGATTCAGAAGATCCCGACGCCGATCACGCCGCTTCAGATCGACAAGGACAGCAGACACATCACGCTGGCCTATTTTGACCAGAAGAGTACGGTTGATTATATCGGGGCGGTACAGGGGATTCCCGTCTGTTTCGACGCGAAGGAATGCACGTCGGACACCTTCGCGCTGCAGAACATCCATCCGCATCAGGTCGAGTTCATGACGCAGTTCGAAAAGCAGGGAGGCGTCTCTTTCTTGATTCTGTTTTATACGGTGCGAAACGAGCTCTTTTATCTGCCGTACCGCGATATGATGCGCTTCTGGAATCGGGCGCAGGAGGGCGGAAGAAAGAGCTTCCGCTATGAGGAGCTAGATCAGGACTATTACATCCGGCCGCACCACGGATATCTTGTTCCGTATCTGGACGCGCTGCAGATCGATCTCGAGGCGCGGGAGGTTGACTCGTGAGAGTGCACAGGCGTCTTGCATCGTGATTTTGACGGGCGGACAAAGAAAAGTTTGACACAAACGCCGGATGATATTAAGATATATCCGTAAAATTTGAAAGAATCCGATATTTGCAGGGGAGAAAATCTATGCAGAAGATTTTGCACACGCCGGAGGGCGTGCGGGACATATACAGCAGGGAGTGCGAACAGAAGCTTTCCTTGCAGGACAGGCTCCGTGCGGTCATCAAGTCGTACGGGTACCGCGACATCGAGACGCCGACCTTTGAATTTTTCGACGTGTTCAGCAAGGAGATCGGGACAATCCCGTCGACGGAGCTCTATAAGTTTTTCGACCGGGAGGGCAACACGCTGGTATTGCGTCCGGATTTCACGCCGGCAGTCGCGCGCGCGGCGTCGAAATACTTTCTGGGCGGCAGCATGCCGGTGCGCCTGACGTATCTCGGACAGGTATTTATCAACAATTCCAGTTATCAGGGACGCTTAAAGGAGACGACGCAGATCGGCGGAGAGCTGATGGGTGAGGACAGCGTCGACGCGGACGCGGAGATCGTCGCGCTTGCCGTGCAGATGATGCAGGCCTCCGGGTTGGAGGAATTTCAGATCACGCTCGGACATGCAGGCTTTTTCCACGCGCTGGCGCAGGAGGCCGGCTTCGACGCGCAGGTCGTCCGGAAACTCAAGGAACTGATCAACAGCAAGAATACGTTCGGAGTGGACAAGCTTGTCTGCGCGCAGTCGGGAAGCAAATCGCTTGCCAAGACCTTTGCGGCGCTCACGGATCTGTTCGGCACGGAGGAGATGCTCGCGCGCGCGGAGGCTCTGACGAATAATCCGCAGGCATTGGCGGCGGTCGGACGGTTACGAAAGATCTGGGAGATGCTGAAGCTCTACGGGGTTGAGAAATACGTGTCCTTCGACCTCGGCATGCTGAGCCGCTATATGTATTACACCGGTATTATTTTTCGCGGATACACATACGGAACGGGCGATGCGGTCATCAAAGGCGGACGCTACGACAATCTGCTCGGCTGCTTCGGGCAGGATGCTCCGGCGGTCGGATTCGTGGTGGTCGTCGACCAGCTTCTGAGCGCGCTGTCACGGCAGAAGTCGGGGAAGCATCCGGCATCGGATCGCTGCATGATCATTTACGACGAGGCGCATCGGACCGAGGCGGTACGGCGCGCCGCCAAACTGCGCGGCGACGGAAAGGACGCGGAGCTCGTGCGTGTCACGCCTGATCGCACGCCGGAAGACTGCAGGGCGTATGCGCGGGCGGAGGGCTGCGAGACGGTGATCGAGTTCCTTCGTGTATAGCCAAATACAACATACGGACGCCCGGCAGGAATCGGCGATGCCAATGCAAACGCGCTTCCGCTCGGATCGGTCACGCAGCGGTACTAAGCTCATGCTTTTGCATTCGCTAAGTACCAGCGGCCCTCAACGGTTTGCCTTGACATCGCAATTCCCTGTCCGGGCTGTGCGAAGTCTGCAAACGGAACAGCCGCAAAACAGCCGGATGTTGCCTGCCCGCAAGCAAACGATAGGCAGTTCGACGCAGATTCGCGAGCATAGCGACAACTGTCGGAACATGTTTGAGCGAAGCGAGTTTGCGGAGACAGTTGTCAATAAGCGGCGCAGCGAATCAAGGAGAACAACTTGTTTGCGGTGGGCAGGCACATCGGCTCTTGCGGCGTCCGGTGGTTCACTGTACACGAAGAATAAAAGGTTATGAGGAATGTGTTAAATATGGAGAAACAGACGAGATATCTGACATTTGCGCTTACGAAGGGTCGCCTTGCCAATAAGACGATGGAGCTGTTTGAGAAGATCGGGATCACCTGTGAGGAGATGAAGGATCCGGACTCCAGAAAGCTCATTTTTGTGAATGAAGAGCAGAAGCTGCGCTTTTTTCTGGCGAAGGGACCGGATGTGCCGACTTATGTGGAGTACGGGGCGGCCGATATCGGGATCGTCGGCAGGGACACGATTCAGGAGGAGGGCCGCAAGATCTACGAGGTGCTGGATCTGGGATTCGGCAAGTGCAGGATGTGCGTATGCGGGCCGGAGTCCGCGCGCGATCTGCTCAAAGGACAGGAGCTGATCCGCGTGGCGACGAAATATCCGCATATCGCGAAAGACTATTTTTATAATCAGAAGAATCAGACGGTGGAGATCATCAAGCTCAACGGCTCGATCGAGCTTGCGCCGATCGTCGGACTTTCCGAGGTGATTGTCGATATCGTTGAGACCGGCTCCACGCTGCGGGAGAACGGGCTGACCGTGCTCGAAGAGGTATGCCCGCTGTCGGCGCGCGTCGTCGTGAATCCGGTCAGCATGCGGATGGAGCATGAGCGGATCGCGGGGCTTTTGTCGCGGCTGAACGAGGCGATCTCAAAGGGAGGAGTAAATCCATGCAAATCATAAAATTGACATCTGAGACCAGAAAAAATATTCTTGAGCAGCTTTTGAAACGCAGTCCGAGCAGTTATCAGGGCTTCGAGGAGCGCGTGAACGCGATCGTCGAGCAGGTGCGCGAGAAGGGCGACGAGGCGGTGTTCGGATATACGAGGCAGTTCGACGGCGCGGAGGTCTCCGCGCAGAACGTGCGCGTCACGAAGGAAGAGATTGACGAGGCATACCAAAAGGTTGATCCGAAATTTCTCGATGTGGTGCGCAGCGCTCTGGAAAATATCCGGAGCTATCATGAAAAACAGAAGAAATACAGTTGGTTCGACAGCACGGAGAACGGAACGCTGCTCGGGCAGAAGGTCACGCCGCTTTCCGTGGTCGGCGTCTATGTGCCGGGCGGGAAGGCAGTCTATCCGTCTTCAGTGCTGATGAATGTCGTGCCTGCAAAGGTGGCCGGAGTGCCGCGCATTGTGATGACAACGCCTCCGGGAAAGGACGGAAAGATCCCGGTGAATACGCTGATCGCGGCCAACGAGGCGGGTGTCGACGAGATCTACAGGGTCGGCGGCGCGCAGGCGATCGCTGCGCTCGCGTTCGGCACCGAGAGCATCCCGAAGGCGGACAAGATCACCGGGCCGGGCAATATCTATGTAGCGCTCGCAAAGAAGGCGGTCTTCGGACACGTCAGCATCGATTCCGTGGCCGGACCGAGCGAGATCCTTGTGCTTGCCGACGAGACGGCGAACCCGCGCTATGTGGCGGCTGATCTGCTCTCGCAGGCGGAGCACGACGAGATGGCGTCCGCGATTCTCGTGACGACGAGCGAGACGCTTGCAAAGGCGGTCGCGCAGGAAATCGAGGGTTTTCTCGGGACCTTGTCCCGCGCGGAGATCATCCGGAAATCACTGGAGCAGTACGGCTTCATCCTTCTGGCAGATTGTATGGATGACGCGATCGAGACGGTCAACGAGATCGCGTCCGAGCATCTGGAGATCGTGACGAAGGATGCGTTCCAAGTCATGACGAAGATCCGCAATGCAGGTGCGATCTTTATCGGAGAGTACAGCAGCGAACCGCTGGGCGATTATTTTGCGGGACCGAACCATGTGCTTCCGACGAACGGCACCGCGAAATTCTTCTCGGCGCTGTCCGTGGACGACTTTATCAAGAAATCGAGCATTGTCTATTATTCGCGCGAGGCGCTGGAGCCGATCGCGCAGGAGATCATTACATTTGCCGAGGCGGAACAGCTCACGGCGCACGCAAATTCGATCCGGGTGCGGTTCGAGAAGTAGGATTGACGGAAAGGAAACAGATAAGGAGAAAGTCATGGGAAGACAGGCGGAAGTAGTCAGAAACACGAAGGAGACACAGATCAGCGTCAAGCTGGATCTGGACGGGACGGGCGTATATCAGATCCATACCGGCGTCGGATTTTTCGATCATATGCTGGAGGGTTTTGCCCGCCACGGATTGTTTGATCTGGAGGTCAGCGTAAAGGGAGATCTCGAGGTGGACTGCCACCACACGGTGGAGGATACCGGGATCGCGCTCGGACAGGCGATCCGGGAGGCGCTCGGTGAGAAGAAGGGGATCCGCAGATACGGAAGCAGGATTCTTCCGATGGACGAGGTGCTTGTGCTGTGCGCGCTGGATCTGGGCGGACGTCCGTACTATCGTTCGGATGCGGAGTTCCAGACGGAGCGGATCGGTGATTTCGACACGGAGATAGTACGCGAGTTCTTTTACGCCGTATCGTATTCTGCGGCGATGAACCTTCATTTTAAGATGCTTAGCAGCGGGAACAGCCACCATATGGCGGAAGGAATGTTCAAGGCGTTCGCAAAGGCGCTCGACGAGGCCTCCGGCTTCGATGCGCGCATTACGGACGTATTATCGACAAAGGGGACGCTGGGATGAAGAAAGAACTTATCATACCGATTTATCTGAAGGGCGGCAGGGCGGTCTGCGGGCGGAAGAATTCCGAGCCGTATCGGTCCGGGGATCCGGTCGAGCTCGCGGTTTCCTGCGATAATGCCGGTGCGGACGCGATCCTTTTGTTTGACCTTTCCGAAGGGGACGCTGAGCACGAACAGTCGATCGGGGAGATCAGAAAGATCGCGCGTGCGACGGATATTCCGGTATACGCGGGCGGAAATGTCCGCCGTGTCGAGGATATCAAGAAGCTGATCTACGCCGGATGTCGCAAGACGTTTCTGAATTTTTCAAAGGCCGGAAATGTCGATCTGGCGCGGGAGGTTTCGCAGCGCTTCGGCAAAGAGCGCATCCTTGCATGTGTCGGGACAGCCGGGGAGCTTGCCGCGGCGGAAAAGCTTGACGGCGTGATCGACGGCGCGGTGCTTCTGGATCCTGCACTCGCAGACGGCGTATCCGCAGGGTGTGGTTCCGCAGGGTGTGGTTCTAAAGAAAAGGAGTTTGAGACGCTTCTCTGCGTCTGTGAAGATGAAAAAAAGCAGGATGAGGCTGAAACACTCCTGTCTCTTGATTCGGTTTCCGGAGTCGTCTCGCAGACGTTTGCGGATCCGGATCATCCGGTGATGGAGCTGAAACATGCGCTGAAGAGGCAGGGAATCCCCGTAAATCTGTTTGAGTCCTCCCTTTCCTTTGATGAGTTCAAAACGAACGGCGACGGGCTGCTTCCGGTGGTCGTGCAGGATTACAAGACGCAGGAGGTGCTGATGGTCGCCTACATGAATCGGGAGGCGTTTGAGACGACGGTCGCGACCGGGAGGATGACGTATTTCAGCCGTAGCCGTCAGGAGCTCTGGGTCAAGGGCCTGACCTCCGGACATTTTCAGTATGTGAAGGAGCTGCGTATCGACTGCGACAACGATACGCTGCTCGCGAAGGTGGCTCAGGTGGGCGCGGCCTGCCATACCGGGAACCGGAGCTGCTTTTACCGCACGATACTGAAAAAAGAATATGATGAGACGAATCCGCTGAAGGTGTTTGAGGATGTGTTCGCAGTGATCGAGGACCGCAAGCTCCATCCGAAGGAGGGGTCCTACACGAATTATCTTTTCGAGAAGGGAATCGACAAGATTCTCAAGAAAGTGGGCGAGGAGGCGACCGAGATCGTGATCGCCGCCAAGAATCCGGACCCGGAGGAGATTAAATATGAGATTTCCGATTTTCTCTATCATGTGATGGTGCTGATGGCGGAGAAGGGTGTTACATGGGAGGACATCACGGAGGAGCTGGCGCGGCGCTGAGAAAGCCACGGCGCAATAACGGAAAAGTGAAAGAAAATGTATGAGGCAAAGGAGTGAGAGCATGAAACAGAAGAGATGGCTCATCGGCGCGCTGGGTGCGCTGTGTATGGCGGCTTTCGGCGGAATCGGTGCGCAGGCCGCGTTTGATCCCGATGTGGAGAACGCCTACAATATGGCGGTGCAGGGGCAGGATGCGCTGGACGGACTGGATGTGAGCGTGAGCGAGACGACGGTGTCCTCGGCGACCAATCTGTCTGCCGCCAAGAAGGTCCGGCTGAAGATCTCGGGCATCAAGAGCAATTTCCTGAAGTCGTCCATCGAAGTGCTCACAGACGAGAGCGCTTCCACGAGCTATTATTTGGACGGCTATTATTACACGTCGACGACCGACGGGAGCCAGAAGCAGGCGATGGAGCGCGAGGATATCTGGACGCTGATCAACTCGGAAATCTATCTGGATATGACGAGCAATTATCTGAAAATGCTTTACTCCAAGGAGGATGAGAACGGCACGACCTATTATTTCGCCGCGACACCGGAGTCGCTGGGCGATTATGCAAAAAAGCTGCTGACGGGTATCGGGGTCAGCGAGGAGGTCACGGTCGATTCCCTGCAGGGCACGATGGATACGGATGCGGACGGTCATGTGCTGCAGAGAAGCCTGCAGATCGTCTACACGGTCGCGCAGGGCGAGAGCACGGAGACCTTTTTCACACAGTCGCTCGCGCAGTTCCATCAAGATGAGAACGGCGTGACGATCGATCTTCCGGATCTGTCCGAATACAAGGAAGCAAAGCCGGAGGAGCCCGTCGTGACGATCACGCCTCTTGTCCGCACCGTCTATGTGACGACGGACGTCAATGTGCGCGCGGCAGGTAATCTGAGCGCGGTGATCCTCGGGGGTCTGTATGCGGGTTCAGGCGTCACACAGACCGGCTACACGAGCGACGGCTGGATCCAGATCCAGTATAACGGGGCGCCGGGCTATGTCTGGGGCGATTACGTCAGTGAGGAGAAGCCGGTGTTCACAAAGGATTCGAGCGGTACCATGTACGCGACCGCGAGCCTCAACGTCAGGGCGGACCATTCCTCGGATTCCGAGATTCTTGGCGGCCTGAAAAAAGGACAGGCGGTCGAGATCACCGGAACGACCGACAACGGCTGGGTACGTGTGAAATTCAACGGGGCCACCGCCTATGTGTTCGCGGATTATCTTTCGTGGTCGGAGCCGGTCACGGATACTTATGTGAAGAACGGCTATGTGAACGGCACGGTTCTCGATGCTTCCTACGGGACTCTGCGGCTGAGAAAGGCGGACGGGAGCGAGATGATCTTCAACACCACATATGCCGAGATAAGGCTGGCGGATACGATCTGCACGGGAGATTGGGTCGAGCTCTTCTATTCGGGCTCCGGCACGCCGTACACCGCAAGCTCGCTCAGCGATTACACGAGCCATGACGGCGTTCAGAAGCAGGCCTGCAGCGCGGAGGGTGTCGTAGTGACCTGTTCTCCGTCGAAGCTGGAGCTTTCCGGCTCGGACGGCGTGTACCGCACGTTTGCGCTTTCCGATACTACGGATATTGAGATGGCAGGGCCTCTCTGCGAGGGACAGGTCGTTACCGTCACATGGATGTCCGCCGCGAACGGGATTGAGACGAGGGATATCAAAGCGATGCGTATCAAAGGCTGACAGAGGACGCAACGGGGGTAATTTGTGAGGAAACTGACATTAAGCGACGAGATTTTATTGAGCATTGAGAAGCCTGCCCGCTATATCGGCGGGGAGGTCAACTCGGTGATGAAAAAGAAAGACGAGGTGGCGATCCGCTTCGCGATGTGTTTTCCGGACGTATATGAGATCGGGATGTCGCACCTCGGAATTCAAATTCTGTACGACATGTTTAACCGGAGGGAGGACGTCTGGTGCGAGCGTGTCTATTCGCCGTGGGTGGATCTGGACAAGATCATGAGGGAACAGGGGATCCCTCTGTTTGCGCTGGAGTCGCAGGATTCGATCCGGGAGTTTGACTTTCTCGGGATTACGCTGCAGTATGAGATGTGCTACACAAATGTCCTGCAGATTCTTGATTTGAGCGGGATCCCTCTTCCGGCAGAGGAGCGCGGCGACGACTGTCCGATCGTGATCGGCGGCGGTCCGTGCGCGTACAATCCGGAACCGCTTGCGGCGTTTTTCGATCTGTTTTATATCGGAGAGGGCGAGACGGTCTATGACGAATTGCTTGACCTCTATAAAACGTGCAAAAAAGAGGGCGCGTCCCGAAAGGATTTTCTGCGCAGGGCCGCGCGGATTCCGGGAATCTATGTGCCGTCCCTCTATGAAGCGACTTACAACGAAGACGGGACGATCGCGTCCTTTGCGCCGATCTGTCCGGATGTTCCGGCCGTGATTGAGAAGCAGGTGCAGACCGACATGACGGACGCGCCGTATCCGGACGCGCCGATCGTGCCGTTCATCAAGGTGACGCAGGACCGGGTCGTGCTGGAGATCCAGCGCGGCTGTATCCGCGGCTGCCGATTCTGTCAGGCCGGGATGATCTACCGCCCGCTCAGACAGAGAAGCCTTGACTGCCTGAAGGAGCACGCAGACAGGATGCTTGCGAGCACCGGACACGAGGAGATCTCGTTAAGCTCTTTGAGCTCCAGCGATCACAGTGAGCTGCCGGGGATCGTCAATTATCTGATTGACCGGTATCAGGACGAGAAGATCAACATCTCCCTGCCGTCTCTGCGCATCGATGCGTTCTCGCTCGACGTGATGAGCAAGGTACAGGATGTGCGAAAGAGCAGCCTGACCTTTGCGCCGGAGGCCGGCTCGCAGAGGCTGCGCGACGTGATCAACAAGGGATTGACGGAGGAAGTGATTCTGCAGGGCGCAGACGAGGCCTTTCACGGCGGCTGGAACAAGGTCAAGCTGTATTTTATGCTCGGCCTTCCGACCGAGACGGAGGAGGACCGGAAGGAGATCGCGCATCTGGCGGAGCGGATCGCCGAGAAGTACTATGAGATCCCGAAAGATCAGCGAAACGGCAAATGTCAGATCACGGTGAGCACTTCGTTCTTCGTGCCGAAGCCGTTCACCCCGCTTCAGTGGGCGAAGATGTTCGAGCCGGGGGACTATCTCGGCTTCGCGAAGACGGTCAACCACGAGATCAAGGCGATGCTGAATCAGAAGAGCATTCGCTACAACTGGCACCATGCGGACGTGACGTTGCTCGAGGGCGCGTTCGCGCGCGGCGACCGCAGGATCTCGGATGTGATCCTCGAAGCATACCGGCTCGGGGCGCTGTACGACGCGTGGACGGAATACTGGGATTATGATCGCTGGCTGCAGGCGTTTGAGAATGTCGGCATCGACATGGATTTCTATACGATGCGGGAGCGCGCACTGGACGAGATCCTGCCGTGGGATTTTATCCGGATCGGAGTGACGAAGGATTTTCTGAAAAAGGAGTGGCAGAAAGCGCACGAGGAGCGTGTGACGCCGAACTGCCGCGAAAAATGCTCCGGCTGCGGGGCGGCGGCTTATCGGGGCGGCGTCTGCACCGCGCGGCGCGCGTGATCAGGACTACGGCGGACATGCGCGCCGGCTGGTTGTCTGCAAAGCTTTTCCGGATAAGGATTGAAGACAGAACGATTGGGGAATAAGAATAAAGGGAGTTTCCACAGTGAAGGTGAGAGTAAAATTCTCCAAGCAGGGGAATATGAAATTTATCGGGCATCTCGATGTGATGCGGTATT